>JAGCWA010000011.1 GCA_017962085.1 Paludibacteraceae bacterium | reverse complement strand
TCAGTTCCGACCATCCTGACGAAAGCGTCTATGACCTTCAGGGACGTTTCGTGCGCAAAGACCCTAATCTATTCAGCATGCCTAAGGGCGTGTATATCATCAACGGGAACAAGATACTGGTGAAATAATCCAGCCGACACGTAGTAAGAACTTGAAAAACATTGTATATGGCAAAGAAAATATTCTCTATTTTATTGGTTTTATGCTGTTTCTTCAATTCCTTCTCTGAGGGAACGGACATGAATCGGGTTCAGAAAGGGGAAGCTTGCCTCCGTTCCACATTGGATTTTATAGAGAAGAACGATTTTACGGATAGCTCTATTCGAAAATTCACTGGAACTGTGAATGATAATTCGATTCCGCTTGGTTTCGGACTACAACAGTATTGCGACGGAATCTCCGGAGGAAGTGTGTCAGTGGATATTAATTATGTCGTATTTAAGGAACAAATTATCAAGATAGCCATTATAATCTATGGTTACGACCGTATTAAAAACCATATCGGGGCAGATCTGCAAGAACGATATTCCAGACTATTTTCGAGGGGGACATATAGATACGAGAATGACCTTAATTATGAAAAATACAAGAGCTATAAAAAGGAAATAGTGGGCGAATGTGAGGCTGTTGTAATCCCCCAAGAATATAAGGAATATTATGATTGTTTATACAAAACGGATGATGATTGCAAGCCAGGGGGAAGTAATATTTATGGCTATTCCTATGGCATTGCTGGAGCAAAGCCAGAAGGCAGGGAAGCCATGGAGAAGTTGCTGAAGCTAAACGACAAGGCTGTTTTTATTTCTTTGTTGAAAGGGGATAATCCCACAGGTAGAATATATGCGGCGGAGGGTCTCCTTCGTCTTGAGAACAGCAAGGAGAATGTGGATATGATAAACAATATATTCTCCACGTTGGTTAGAAATGGTATCCGGTATGGAACTTCGTCGGGTTGTATCATTCATGACGAAGAGTATAAATATTATAAATACGATCGTAAGCACAAATTCCCTGAAATTGACGACTAAGAGAGACAAAAGGGCATAGGGCAGAAGAGGGGGGGATGTCTGATTATTGGTAAAACTCAGATATATTCCCCATAATTGTGATTCATTTGACAAAATCCTTGTTATTCTTAAAAATATCATTATTTTTGTAACATGAAGACATGCTTAAGATACCAGATACTCATTCGGCGGATTGCAAGGTTTTCTACAATTTATTTACCAAATTAATTAGTAATGCCATGAAGCAGAAATTTACATTTTTTTTAGCGTTCCTTATGGCTCTGACATGGACATCATCGTATGGGCAAGGGAAGAATGTTAATGTTAAACACATAGAAATCGAGAAGGAAAATGGTGTCGATTTCATTGATTGCACTCCAATTAAGGAGAATGGATTGATTGTGACCACCCAAATAGAAGACAAGCAGAAGGATGCCACAAAATGGCACGACATCTTGACGTTCATGAAATATGATACGCTGCTGAAGAAAGTTAAAAGTGTTGACGTCAATTGCGCCAGAGAGTTTCGTGTTTCCTATTTCGAAAACAAGAGCAATTTTTACAGAGTAGCCATGTCCACACGCGGAGAGTATCAGGTCCTTCTCCTCGACGGAGAGACTATGAAACCATCCGTATTCGAAGGCGAGACTGGGAAAAGGACGGAAAAATTGGCGCAGCAAGCGCAAGGCGACTATGTCTATATCCTGGGTCTGATGAAAGATCGCCCTGTTGTGGTCAGCGTCAATGTAAAAACTGGAACGAAAGAACTGATTCAAGTGTCCGACCTCAGTTTGCTCAAACCTAACTTCCTGTCGTTTGAGGTATCTGACAAGCAAGACGAAGTGTATTTGTTCTTAAAACAAAAAGAAAATAAAGAATACGTGCTCAAATTCCATGTGTTCGCCAACGGCAAGATCACCAAAAGCTATACCATCACTTCCGAGGGAGAGGAAAGATTTCCTACATCGGCGTATGCCTCCAAAATGGATGACGGATCTTACCTCATATCGGGTACCTATTCCCTCAAAGACCGCAGGGTCAACTCGACATCAGTCGGCGTCTATCTGAAAAAATTAAAAGACGGGAAGACGATCTTTTCGAACTACACCAACTACAGTGACATGAAGAGATATCTCGAGTCCCACATGGGAGAGAAAACCATAAGAAGGGTAGACCGTGTGAAAACCAAGATGGAAGAGAAGAACAAGGAAGTGAACATGAACTACCTGATGTTGCCTCATAGAATCATAGAAAAGAATGGTAAATACATCTTTGTCGCAGAATCTTACCAACCAATTTACCACTACGAGACAACAATTGGTCCTAAAGGTGAACGGCAAACAAAAAGGGTTTTCGACGGATATAGCTACACTCACTACCTTCTGTTGAAATATAACCAAGATGGCGTTGTGGAATGGGATAACGGTGCGCCAATGCATGGTCCGAACCTGACAAAAAGGCTCCGTCGTTACTTGTCCATCAATATGACCGACAACTCCATAGACATTATTCAGCCTACTTATCGGAAATTGTATCATACCACGTTCGGAGAAAATGGCGAGAAAGTGAAAGAAAATGAAATCGAGTACGTAGGAGATGAAGAGACACTGAAAAGAGTCTCCGATTTGGATTCTGATTTCTGGTATGACAATACTTTCGTGTCAACGGGTATGTTGAAAATCAAGTCTGAAGACAAGAAGAAACGAAACGTATACAACATCATCAAGATTTCGGTTCCGAAGAATTAAAGGGAAGCGGTAACGTAGACCTCAATCCTACTCACGGATAACATAAAGGAGCAAGCGTCTTCGGACTTCTTGCTCCTCTTTTAATTTAAATATCAGTAAAAACCTTTAACAGCATACCATTATGGCAACCATCAATGTATACGAACGTTATTACGAGGCGGATCTCATGGCAAACGGAGTGCAACGCAAAGGCGCATTGGTCATGTTGATATCCGACTCCGAAGGAGGGAATATCCGCTACGAGGCGGCGGTCACTTTCTTCCCGCACAAAGACGAGGAGGATTTTGCAGTGTCATATGACGCCTATTACAATGAAATCCTTTTTGAGGGCAAGGGTAGACGTTCCAAAAAAAGGGAGGAGAAGCTGCTCGCCGAACTGGAACAGCACATCAACGCATTGGCTGAGAAGGCCGGTGGTCAACTGTTCTGGGACCGGCCTATCGGAGCGGAAAGGAGAGGTTGACGAATATGGGAAGGAGTGCGGAAACCTGCCTCCGTCCCATTATTTACCTGTATAGCTATCCTTGGTGATCACATCGATCTTACCGCCTCTCATGTGCTCCTTCACCACTTTCCTGAAGTAGAAGCTATAACCCCTTATCTGACGAATCGTCTGCAGGGAGAAGAACTTCTGCGAAATAGGGCGTTGATAAGCGTGCTGGATGGAGACGTAAGGGAGGTAAACGGTTTTATAGCCCACGGTGGTCAGCCTGCGGCAGAAATCCGCATCCTCGGGACCATAGAAAATTCTATCGTCGAGGAAGCCCACCTTCACCTGCGCCTTCCTACGAATCAGTTGGCAGGCACCGATCACGAAATCGACCACCAACGGCTCTTTCCCCTCCGTCTGTTCGGCAGGGTAAAGCGTCTTGTAATAGGAATCCTCAAAAATATTATAGCCATAGCGCACCATGATGTTGTGCAACCCGCTCTTCGTGATGCCCACACGGGTAGGGAAATGTTTACAGCTGGCCTGCGGAAGACCATCCTGTCCAATCAACTTGCAACCGCACACGCCGACATCCTCATGGTTATCCATGTAATCGACCATCGCACGGAAAGCCTCCTCGTTCATCTCCGTATCACTATCCAAGAAGAGGACATATTCGCTGAGGGAATTCACAATACCCATGTTACGCGCCGCAGCCACACCCTGGTTGTTGGCGCAGGATATGATCTTCACCGATGGGTAAGAGTATGAAATGGCGGCACGACTCTCGTCGACCGACGCATTATCGACATAAATAATCTCCACGCTCGGATCATTCATCAGGAACTCCAAAGAGGCGAAGTTCTTCTGTAAATAATGCCAAGAGTTATGTCCGATGACAATTATAGCAACCTTTGTTCTCATAATCCTCTAAAAAAGTGTAATATAAATTTTTACATACATCCCCCCCGAACATCTCCTAATTGTTCGGAAGAGCTACACTAGCAATTGCATCCTTAAAAAAAAGAGTAGTTATCGATCTTCTAATTCCACCTTTCAACACCAAGGTTCATCATGCCCAACTCACGCTAGACTCCGCAAATATACAAATAATTCATCTCCACATCATGAACACCACTAAATTCACACTATTTCTTATCTAATGGAGACAAAAAAATGAGCACATACGATTATATCAAGAAAATACCCACGACATCCGCATCACGTGCGGATTCACTCTATGTGCGCATCCCCGTCACTCTCCTCCTCATCACTACCCTCCTCTTCGCTACTATCCTCATCAACGTCAATATCAAAATCAGTACTTTTTCGGTTGATACGATATGGCTTGGTTCCGGCATACGAAGTCAGTGATTTGAACTCCTTCCACTCGGCCTCGCTCATGACGGTCATGTACTTCTTAGGGGCCAGACGAGCCACCTGCTCCCTGCTCCTGTCGATACGCTCCTGGGTGGCAGGATGATCGGAGAAGAATCCAATGTCATCGATGATGGTACCGCTCAACAATTTATTCATGAAGGAAGCGAAGCCGGAAGGGTCGATGTCCGCATTGTACAAATACCTGACGGACAAGGTGTCGGCCTCACGCTCCGCCTTGCGGCTCAGATGGTTCGTGGTCATCTCCGTCATAATACTGGAGGTGTTTCCGAAGAAGGCGGAGAAGATCAGGCTGATACCCACATTCTTTTTCACGGATTTCCTCACGTGATCACACTCGATATGCCCCAACTCATGCCCGATGACGGCAAGCAGTTCACTCTCCGTCTCGCAGGTCTCGACCAACTTGGAGAAGACCACCAGGTTTCGTCCGCAATAGGCGAACGCATTGATCTGATTACTCTTCACCAAATAAACGTTTACAGTGTCAAAACCATTTTTCTGGCAGATATGGTTCACACACTTCCGCAAAGCCTCTGTGGCCTTGTCCTCGTCCACCTCATGACCATTCACGTAGCGGTTATAGATGGATTCCTCGATGACAGGGAAGAGCGACAAATTAGGGTATTCGTAATTCTGTCGGGAAAGGCCGAAGGATATCAGCAGGAACATGAGGAGCAAAGAGCCCACGGAGACAGCCACGTCACGAATAAACTTAGGCTTAGCCTCCTGCGCCAGCTTCTCATACACCGGATCCGCAGGCACCCAGGAACGTTGCCACACATCCCACGATTTCTTTCCACAAAGCATATGACACAGAGGTGAGATTATAACCCAATTCACCTCCTTATTCCTCTTTATCTTAAGGCAACAAATGATGGACAAAAGAATCTCCGCCACGTTAAGGATGGCCGCCAAGATATAGTAAGCGATGAGGTAGTCGTTGATCTGCCACTCTTCCCACAAGACATGCCAAACGGAATACCAAGTGAACGAGTTGATGAAAAAAAGAGGCAACTGCGACACGAAAGCGTTCATGCTATGCCACCTCGAAAGGTACGTGGACTTCCTACGACGAATGTAATAGATGATATTCGCTATCAAATTGATGACAGGAATAGGCATCGTCGTGGCAAAAACCGCCAACGACATCAGGTAACCGTTTACCGCAGACTCCTTTTCGCTTTCACTTAACTTATATGCGTCCATACAACGAACTTATAATCAAATATATCCAATTAATCGCTATGACAAGGAACAATACCCATCCCCACTTGCCCTTCGAGACATAAGTTTCGAAAGCACACCATAGCTCGTAACATTTATCCGCCTTCAACAAGAGGAGGAAAGGGGAAATCACCAGCATCGGGAACGCCAGCAGAACCATCGGGTTCAAGCTCACGGCGGAGACGAACTCCCCCCTCAACATCAGGAGGATGGAGGTGGTCAATCCACAACCCGGGCACGGCAAAGTGGTAAGCCTACGGAACGGGCAAACGATAAATCCCTCCCCCTCTCCGAGCGACATGTTAAACGCCAACCACACATAGGCGGCGAGCAACAAGGCTACCGAAAAAAGGAGAAACGAACGCTTTGACTTAAAAGAGCCCAATGCTTCGCAAGCTTACCGACGACGAGGTCACTCGTCACCCTTCGTATAATCGGCATATCCCTTAGGGGCATATGCGGAATAGTCTGATTTTGGCGCGTAATCGCTAGGGTTCTCCTCGCCTGGGATATGAGAACTGGAAGTTTGCTCAGGCAAGCTGATAGGATCCGCTTCGGAGCTGGAAGCCTGCGGCTGGGAAGCCTCACTATTCGACGAGCCCTCGCCATAGCCCATAGTGCTCTTCGGACGGACATCCTGCGAAGGTCTTTCCGTCTTATTCGAGTAGAGATTGATCAGCTCGATGATCTTATTCGCGTTGTAGGCCCTCGTCTCTCCCATGATAAGGAAGAAATCGACAATGGTCCATATACCCATACCGCCGCAAGTCAACAACTTAGCGATTCCGACGCCGGTCTGACCTAAAACGAAACGGTCGATTCCCATCGCGCCACCAGCCAATGAGACAAGCAACATATGCAAAGGCTTCTTGAAGTCCGCACCCAAAACGAGCGGAGCCTTTTCGTCCGGCACCATCTCTAAGCCTTCCGCAATTCTCGACAAATGAAAATCGTCAAAACAGCCCGAATTATGAGCCAAAAAATAGGATATCCAATCTTTATTCATATAAAAAATTTTTAACGTAAACGATACAGGAATATATCCCGCAATAATTACACAAAGATAATATTTCCTACTAATCAAAAAACTTATATAGCGAAATAAATTGAATTTATTCGCCACAATGATAAAAAATAGGGGGGACCGCCACTTGAGCAGTCCCCCCTATCCCATGAACATTATTCACTAACAACCGTCCAGAAACCGATGTTCCGGGCGCAGATCTCGCTGTCATACATCGATGAGCAAACGAAGCCAGGAGCGAAATACCTACCAACGAATGACGCATGCAACTTGACAGTGAAGGTCTTCGTCTCGCGAGGAGCGAGGGAGAAGTAAGTCAGCACACGGTCGTCGCGGAAATCCCTATAGTTGTAGTTCTCGCTATCATCCGAAGAACCGGAGAGACGATCGTTCTGGATCTCCCAGCCGGAAGGGAAGACTTGCGACAAAGAAACCTCCTTGTAGGTCTCGAACGAAGAGGTGTTGCTAACCCTCACCTTCACCATGAAATCCGTACCCTGCTCCAACTTGTTCACATCGATTGAAGAACCATCCAACGTGCTGTAGATCACCTTCATGGTCAGTCCGTTCTCGAACGAACCGCCCGCATTCTCCAACGGAATACCCGAAGTGACCACAGAGGCGAACAAAGCGGTGCCACCGTTGTTCTTGATCTTCAGTGTCTTTTGACCCGTGCCCTGTACCTCAAGCGATTTCTTCACAACATTGTTGTTGGAGTTAAACGCGACAGACTTACCGTCCTTGATACATGCCGCATTGATGTTTCCACCCTTAAACTGCTTAGCATAGTGGGAGAATGCCACCAATACCTGAGCCAACTCCTGCGTGCTATATTGCTTGCCGGTGCCGAGCTGTTCAGACATCTTCCTCAACAAAGAGAAGGTAGTCGTCTTGTCCGAGCCAATCAGCGTCATGGCATCCAAAATCAGCGCCCTATCTCTCAACGTAGAACCGAAGGTGACATTGCTGTGGGAGTATTTACGTACTTCCGAGCTCAAGGAAGTGCACAGATTCTTCGCGACATCCTTCTTTCCGCACAACGCGTACGCAGCGGCCAAGCGCCACTGGGAGACATTATCCAGATGCTTATCCTTCAACCTGTTCATGGCGCTCAAATCCGCCTTGCCCGCAAGAGCCAAGGTGTAAAGGCGATAAGCCTGCTCCAACGTGTTGTCGTTATCACTTTGGTAAGACCAAGAGGAAGCCATCCTCTTCTGGTATGACAAGAAATTATTGATCACCGTATTCGACACGTCATAACCATGATTCTTCGCCTCCAAGAGGAAGTGTCCGGCGTATGTGGTCACCCATGGATAGTCGTAGTTGCCGCCCATCCAGTAGGAGAACGCACCGCTTCCCATCTGCATCTGGCTCAGCTTAAGCACAGCCTCCCTCACGTGTTGGTCACACTCCTTCTTCTCCTGAGGAGACATCTCGATAATCTCCGGCAAGAGCAATTGAGGGAAAGCCTTAGAGGAGGTCTGCTCCGCACAACCATGAGGATAACCGATCAGGTACTCCAAGCTACGTCCCAAATCCAGAGCCGGCAACGAACTGAGCTCAACCATCAGCTGGTTGGTGTTCTCCACGCCAAACAGATCGTAAGGACACTCCACCTCCTGGTTCGCAGGAATCTCGAACAACTTGCTCTTTTGGATGCGCTCGTTCGGATTGCGGACACTCAGGTTGATTTCACTCTTCACATTATTGGTACCGTCAGAAGCGGAGATGGTGATCTTGTTCGCTCCAACGATTGGTTTCGCCTTCAGGTTGAAGGTGATGATCTTATCCTCGTTCTCATTGAAGCTCTCCTGGATCGTTGACCGTCCCACTACCTCCGCCTTATCACCTGCGGAGATGGAGATCGTCACGTTCTTCTTCTTGCCATCCATAGCGAAAACGCTCACAGGAAGAGAGAACTCCTCATTAGGGCCGACAACGCGCGGAGCGGTTGGCAGAAGCATCAACGGTTTCGTCACCTTCACCGCCTTTTCCGCACTTCCATAAGCCGCTTTATTACCGGCAACCACCATGACACGGACAGAACCGAAATAGGTAGGAAGCACCACCTTATGCGTCTTCGACTCACCCTTCTTCAGCGTGATAGGTCCATAGAAGCGGACAACCGGTTCGAACCGTTTGTTCATACCGTCACGGTTCAAGGCCTCGTCACCACCGATAGCCAATATCTGCTCTATCTTTCCGCCATAGGCGCCGATGACCAAATCATACATATCCCAAGAGTTGACGCCCAGCGCCTCACGTTTGAAGAACTCGTTATGGGCATTCGGTGTCTTAAAGTTCGTGAGATCCAACAGACCCTCGTCCACGATGGCCAACGTATAGTTCATCTCCTTACCGTTCTTCTCGCTGACAGTAACGTCGAACGCCTTGTCCGACTCAACCTTATCAGCCATCTTAATGACAGGGTACAGATGGCTCTGTTCGCTTTCCACCATGAAATTCTTCACACCGTACATTCTGATAGGAAGATCATTCTCCGTCTTGTTATACGGTTGCAGCAGGTTCACATAGAGATATGCGTTAGGCATCATCTCGTCCGTCACATCCACATCGACGACGGTAGTACCAGACTGGGCATCCACCCACTTCGAGGAGAGTACCCTGGATCTGTTTTCCACCGTGATCAAGACACGGCCCTTCTCTGGTGTAGGGATCGTCACCTTAACCTTATCCCCCACATTATATGTCTCCTTATCCAAGGTGAAAGAGAGCATTGCGGCAGACTTAGAACCATCGTTTTGCGCACGCGAATACCAATTCTCCCAATCGAAAAAGATCTCGCTACCCGCCTCATGACCGTTCTTGCCATCCTTGACAATGAGCAAATAGCGACCCCAATCACGGTCAGGCACGTTAATAGTAACCAAGGCCTTCCCATCCTTCACAGAGATATCATTTTTCTCCCAATAAGGGGTAGTGGAACGGCTTTCGGAATAATAGCCTTCCTCCTCTTCTTCATCAGAATCCCACCACCAGTGCCAACTCATTCTATACAACTTAAGGGAGATACCCTCACCGTTGAGAGGTTTTCCGCTCTCGTCCAACAACACGATAGGGAAAGTCTGGTTTTTATTCGTGAAGACATACTTAAAGCCTGGCTTGATAGGGTATTTGACACCCACGTAGCGGGAATAGGAAGACAACGGAACGTTCGTATAGTTCACACTGTTGTCGCCAGTTCCCTCGTCCACTCTTGTGGTGAAGGTAGCCTGCAACAATCCCGGCGCATTCGTCAGCTCAGGGATATGGACACTTTCAGTGACATTACCCTCATCGTCCGTCTCACTTTCGATCACGGTAACCTCCTGGCTCGTGAACTCCTTCGCGGAAGGAGACTCGAATATATAATCGGAGTATTTAGGGAACGGATTAGGATTACGACGATACCTCATCGTGACGTTCACACCCTTTCCGACAGCACGACCACCGTGCAACCACTCGGAATGGATAGATATAGGTTCAGACGTGCCCGAAGAGAGGACAGGGTGCTTGGTCGACAACTGCACCTTCATTCGGTTCGGTTTTACCGTCTCCACCGACAAACTCTTCTGGAATGTGGAGCCTCCGATGGAGAAACCGATATGCCAGTTACCCGTCTGGTCATCCACTTGCGTAGGGATCCTGAAGCTATAGATGCAATTGGAAGGATCATATTTCTGCACCTTCTGCGCATAGCGTTGTCCGCGAGGAGTCTTCAGGTACATCGTGATCGGGTGGCCTGCAGGAAGCGTACCATCCGCATCCTGAAGCATCAAGGAGATATTGAGCGTATCGCCCGGACGCCACACGCCACGTTCGCCATAGATGTAGCCCTTCACGCCCTTCGACGACTTGGCGCCGCCCACATCGAAGGAAGAGAGCGACAACGCAGAGTTGTCACGCATACGGAGGTAGCCCATACGGCCATCCTTCTCCACCGCCACGAAAGAAGGCGACCTTGACAGCTTCGCCTTCACGAAACCGTCCTTGTCCGTCTCCTCCTCGGAAATCAGCTGCATCTGGTAATCGTAGAACCTCACGTTCGCGCCGCTCTCAGGCATGGCGGTGAGGATATTCGTCACGATGACGTCATAGAAATTGCTCTTGCCACCTTTCGCCGTGATACCGAAGTTGGATACAAAGATGTTCGAGATTACTCGTCTTGAACTATTCAAGTAGTAAGAGATCTTGGAAGGATCGTCTTGCTCTCTCCATACATAAGCGTAGTCGTTCGGCACAGCGCTTTCTTCATCATCGTAAGTATAATAACTCCAATAGTAACTATCGTCTCCATTGTCCTCGATTCCCGCGACACCACTGTAATCATGCTCAATATCGTTGATTGAGTCCGTAATCTCGCAAGGGTAAGTGGAGTAGGCCCTCTTGAAGGAGAAGATGACATGATACATGGCACCCGGGTCCTCTTTGGCGAGTTGGGAAAGATCCAAGGAGTAGGTCTTCCACTGAGAGTAAGCATTGGCATTGTCAGGCTCCAAATCCACCCTCTTTTGGAACAACAGACGGGCAGTACGTTTCAAGTCGGAATAATTGCACTCGTCCATTTTGTTCGACTGCAGATATTGTAGCATATTATTCTCGAAAATCTTCACCACAGTGACATCCACCGCCTTCAAGTTGACAGCTTGGAAAGGCAAAGCGGCCTTATCGGTGGAAGGCAGGATAACACCCCTCTTCAGCAGTCGGACGGCAGGTTTCAGGCTTGAGAAACAATAGGTCAGCACCGTATCCTTCGCAATTTTCTCACCGTCCTCACTCATCAATCCCGAATAGACATGCAATTTAGACTCTGTGAAGTTTATCTTCTCCGGGTATATCTTCAACACATTACCTTCCCTCACGTATGAGACATTTCCGCCTCCGCTCAAGCCCACATACGTGCGCCACTCCTGGTTCGGACGGATGGATTTGCTGAAGAAGAGCTTCAAGTGGGATTGTTCGCCGTTCACCACACTCAGGCTGGTCACCTTCATGCCCGCGACATAAGGAATGTTGATCTCTATCTTATCCTTGGCTTCGCAATCAATATTCTTGCCATTCCATTCCACCTCCAAAGAGATATCATCCTTAATATTCTTGCCGAAACCGGTAATCGTGAAAGAATAGTTGTGACTGTAATCGGAAGAGGCATCGGACCATTCCATGTCCAACGTCTTCCTCTCAGGCGCAGTCATCCGAGCCGTGAAACAACCCTGCAGATCGGCCAAATCCTCCTTGTCGTTCAAGGAGACCGTACCCGTCACCTGGTACTCGCCACCATCCATCATCTGAGGTTCATCACACGACACATACATGTTCTGCTTGATCACCTCCACAGGGAAGACGAACTGCTTCAATTCGTCCTTTCCTTCCAAATCGGCCACCTTGCCCAATTCGAAGGTCACATGGTACTCTTTACCCCTCTCCAAGGCAGTCTCGGGCTGGAACTCAAGAGTCCTATTATCCACCCAAAACGTAGATCCACTCACTTTAGGATCCATAGAGAAGAGATTCTCCTCTTCCTTCTGACCTGGCTTAGCCTTCTCGGAAGGATGAGTCAACACGATTCGGATAGCCGCATGGCGGGATATCCTATTCTGAGGATAACTGCTGATGTACTCCATGAACTGGGTATCATCAGAGACAACCGCTTTTTTGCCACATCCCGTGGATATGACGGCCAAAAGCACGGCCAAAAACAACCTGATAAATCGCCTCATAAAAATATATTTTAAATTATTCATTCCAACTTAATGCGCCTCGTTGAACCGTTCGTCCCGCTTGACCGCCACGATCCTGAAACTCCCGTCGATAGGCAATAACGAGACCCTGTTCCCTTTGAAATATTTGGCATAACGCTTCTTGCGCTCTTTCTCCAGATAACGTTCCGTGTCGCAGTAAATATGCACACTATCCCCCTTGCTGAATTCACAATGCAGGAAGACCATCTCGAATCGGCTCGCCAACGTGTCCGCGTCCAGACCATCCGCAACCAATGAATCCTTGTCGAAGAAGTCGGATATCCCTATTTCAGGGAACACGACCGCTTTCCTCCCGGAGGTCTGCACACGCCACCATCCGTCACACATCGATCCACATACCCATGAACTGAACCCATATACCGAGAGGGAATCATCTATTTTCCATAGCTTGGCGGAAACATATCCCTGACTGGAAGTCTGGAAAAACGCATAGTTGTTTTCCTCATAGTCTATCAATCTGCACGTGTCACGGTAGAGGCTAACCACCTTGCTCTCCCCTTTCTTCTCTTTGTAAGATTGTATCAGCTGGTTCAACATATCCACCTTCAACTGCGTGGACGATGGAACCATGCGAGTCATGTAAGTCTCCAAAGCCTGGGCCTCACACAAACTTAACGACAAACTCAATCCGACAATATATATCAGTAACTGTTTCATTAACACTAATTTACTCTGCTTCAACGTCCCTTTTTTAGGTAATTTCTTTTTTATCTATCACATCTCAACACAAATGGCGCATTCGAAAATCCGCCATTGTACAAATATAAAAAAACGATTTGAATCGTCAAGATATTATGGGAAGAAATGGTGTGATTTTCCACGTTTTTTTCATGCGACCTGTCAATGGACATTTCACGCCAAGATGTAGAACGTGAGAATGACCCAATATTCCATGATTATCCTTTCAGACGCATGTATAGCCGACAAAACAGGGAACTGACCTTCTCCACCCTGCGGTAGGTCCTCGGTTCGGTAGCGAACTGCTTGTACGAGTTGGCGATCTGCGGATCCATGCTTCCCTCGAAATCGAACGCCTTCGTCTTGCCCTGCAGGAACTGCAACGTGCGCCACACCATCAGCGTGGAGGCACCGGAAGCCTTGAATGCGGGATGGATGGCGGGTATCAGGTAGTAGGCGAACCGCTCGTCCCACACGAAGAAAAGGGCGCTGTGGAGGTTCCCCTCCGCGTCATGGACGGTGATGATCTTCCCCTGCCCTCTCTCGATCGCCTTGCGGCAGACCGTCTCCTCCAGCAGGCGTGAGTTGATGTTGGTGCGTCCGCGGAGCCTCAACGTCTCGCTATGGAACTCGTGGAAAGCGGAGACATCCATGTCCCAGCCTACCTGCAGCCCGTTACGCTCCGCCTTGCGGATGTGTCGTTGCTTGGCGGAAGTGAAGCGCTTGAAGAGGTTCTCCAAGTCCGAAATGTCTGGGATGATGTAGGTGACCCTTTCGGAGACGTGGTAGCCTGCCTCCTCGAAGAGCGCGTGATGCCTGAAGGTCGGGTCGAAATCCTGCATGTACCAATCCACCTTTAAAGCCTTCAGCTGGGCGAGGATATCCTCGCAAACCCTGCGTTCGAAGGCCTCCCTGCCGACCTCGTCCAACCCCTCAGGGTAGAAGAAATGGATACCATTGTTCTGGGAGAAGACCGGTTGCAGGATCATCTTGAGGAAGTACTTGCGCACCCATAGGTAGGGCATGGCGCCACGCACCTCACCCTCCTCCTCGACGAGCAGGACGTCCCACACCTTGCCCACGCAGATGGCCTCCATCCACCAATATTGAGCAAAGAGCGGCACCTCGGGATGCCGCTCACATGCAAGACGATATTTCTCTTTATTATTCACTTAAGACTCCACCTGCTTACTACCCTTCTTGTTGTACCACAAGAAGAAAATGACACAAGACGCCACGGCGGCCACTGCACCCGCCACATAACCAACAATCGGTTCCAATCCTATGCAATCCTTCGAGATGAGCAGGAAGGTGACGCTGACCGTCGTCATGAAGACGGCTGGCACAAAGGTGATCCAGAAGCATTTCTTGTGCAATACCAGGTAGACCGTGATGGTCCACAATGTGAAGACGGACAAGGTCTGGTTGCTCCATCCGAAGTAGTTCCATATCACATTGAATCCCTGCGGATTCGTGAGGTTGAAGGAGAGCAGACCCATCGTCACGGCGAACATCGGGATGCAGATGTAGAGACGCTTGCGGATGCTCTTCTGCTCCATGTGGAGGAACTCCGCCACGATCAGACGGGCGGAACGCAAAGCGGTGTCACCACTGGTGATTGGGGCAGCTACGACACCCATCAGCGCCAAGATACCTCCGACGAGACCCAGCCAACCCTCGCTGACCGCCGTGACCACCTGCGGAGCCTGAAGCGACGTCTCAACGCCTAACTCCTCCGCTCCTCCTCCATAGAAGAAGTACATGGAGATGGTGGCCCAGATCAGGGCGACGATACCCTCCGTGATCATACCGCCGTAGAAGACCGGACGGCCATACTTCTCGTTCTTGATGCAACGCGCCATCAGCGGGCTCTGGGTCGCATGGAAACCACTGATCGCACCGCAGGCAATCGTGATGAACAAGGCAGGGAAGATATCCTTCCCGTTGAACGAAAGGGTGGAGACACCCGTCTCGTACAACTCCGGCAACGTAGGCCATTTGATGAAGAGATTAGCGCCCAACGCAACCGCCATGAAGATGATGGCGAAAGCGAAGATAGGATAAATCTTACCGATGATCTTATCGATAGGCATCAAGGTGGCTATCAGATAGTAGAGGAAGATGATGCCGCACCACACATAGACGGAATTACCGATGTAGTCCTTCGTCATGTTCCCTAGGATGAGGGCGGGGCTATAGACAAAGACCGCACCGACCATCAACATCAGGAAGACCGTGAATATCAGCATGATCTTCTTCGTGTTCTGCCCCAAGTACTTACCGATCAATTCAGGCAATCCGGCGCCTCCGTTACGGATGGACAACATACCGCTGAGGTAATCGTGCACCGCACCCGCGAAGATACATCCTAAGACAATCCACAGGTAAGCGGAAGGTCCGAACTTGGCGCCCATGATGGCTCCGAAGATAGGTCCCGTGCCCGCGATGTTCAGGAACTGAATCATGAAAATCTTCCACGTGGGCAACGGAATATAGTCCACGCCATCCTGCATGGAAATCGCAGGAGTAACCCTACTCGGGTCCGGAGAGAAGATCCTCTCCACCAATTTCCCATAAAAGAGATAGCCAGCCACCAACGCCAGCATCGAAATAATAAACGTTACCATTTGAACTATATTTTAGACGGGCTCTCCAAATCACTTCTCAAGCCCATTGTTTTGTCCTTTTTATTGATAACGGTGAATTCCATGGCATCACCATGCATCGTAATCTCCACAAAATTACGATATTTTTATATTCATGGAATTCTGTGGGACGATTTATTATTGTATTTTTGTGAAGCTAACTAATTCCAGTGTATGATTATATGATAAACGGCAAATTGAAGAAATTAATATTCGCTGCGCTGTTCGCCTTCCTGGCGGTTCCTGCCTCCGCAGTGCTGAAGGAGAAAGACCTCGAACAAACCTTGATGGTGCTCCTGATGGAGCTGGAAACCTACAACACGGAGCAGCAGGAGATGATGAAGCGGTACAACGTGATCAGCAAGATGCAGCACCAGAACCTCATCAACACCATGCAGAAGAGCGAACAGACCGCCCTCATGCTCTACTCCCAGAAGCAGGACTACACCTTCGACCTCGCCTACGCCTGCCATGAGGCGACCCAGCAATACAATAATTTCTCGAAGAATATGCTTCCCTTCCAGAAAATACAGGACATGTATAGGGTGGAAGTGAACCGATACAATAACATCATCGACATCCTGGAGATGCTTCCTCCCCGCATCAGGAAGGGACATAACGCCAACGACACTGCCTTTAAGACCCCGATCACCCACGTCCGCATGAACCAGGAGGGGGAACTGATCGACTCGGTACGTGTGCTCCCCGCCCCGATCAAGACGGATGTGAAGGCATTGGCGGACAGCGCGAAGAAGAAGAGCATATTCCTGCTAAGCGAACAGGGGCAGGTGTGCAGGGACTCTTGCCTCGCTTTGGCGAATATCATCCGTGACAACCTCGTCTACCTCTACAACGAAGTCTCCAAGGACAGCGAACACTACGAGTTCGTTTCCCAAAGGCTGAAGAAGGTGAACGACTACGCCATGGACCGCTACTCCGATATCAAGAAACTCATCTTCATCAACGGTGACGTGAACTACTTCACGATCCTCAAACGATGGGACTTCTACTACAACAACGCCAAGGAAGATATCATAGAGAAGTACACGCAACCTAAGAACAAAAGCGTGAAGTCGGAATGGCGCGGACCGATCGTCATCGGACTGGCCATCTTCATCGTCTTCTACTTGATTGTGGCATTCCTGCTCAGTAACGTCATCATCCGTTTTGCACTGCCTTCCCGCTTCAAGACGAATGTGTTCATCGCCAAGAAACCGTACTACATCTTGGCGTTCTCCTTCGTGCTCTTTGTCGTCGTGCTCCTAATCCTCAGGCTCTTCACCCTGCATAACTTCTTCATGATGGCGAGCGGACTGCTGATCGAGTACGCCGGACTCGTCTCGGCGGTGCTCTTCTCGTTGCTGATACGCTCCAGCGTCAAGCAGATAAAGAGTAGCTTCATCATCTACACGCCTATCCTCCTGATGGGCTTCATCATCATCGTGTTCCGCATCATCTTCGTGACGAACAGCGTAGTGAGCATCCTATTCCCTCCCGTCCTGCTTCTCTTCACCATCTGGCAGGCCATCTCCCTGAAAAGGCATAGGAAAAAGATACATACCAGCGACGGGTTGTACACGCTTGTCTCCCTCGTCATCATCATCACCAGTTGCATCGCCAGCTGGTGCGGATACTCCCTGCTCGCCGTGCAGATATTCATCTGGTGGCTGTTCCAGTTGATGGCGATACAGACCATCACCTGCCTCTACTACCTCATCAAGAAATATGAGTTCCGCTTCCTCACCGCGCGGGCCATCAAGAAGGACGAGAGCTTGTCCCTCCGACAGGCTAGGCAACTGGCCTACGAAATGGTGCATCCGAACAAGCACACGTTGGGCGACCATATACGCATCACCTGGCCATACGACCTCTTCATCAAGACCCTGGTGCCTATCTTCATCATCAGCTCCGTCCTGATCTGCGTCGTCCTGGCAGCGGGCATCTTCGACCTCTCGGAGACCTTCAAGATCATGTTCTACACCAACTTCATCAACGTGGAGGGTGTATGCCAGCTCTCCCTCTTCAAGATGCTGGTCATCTCCGTCACCTTCTTCGTCTGCCGCTTCATCTGTTACGGCATGAAGGCGCTATACAAGCAATACCGCGTCAAACATTTCACCTTCAACGGGGAGGCCAACATCACGCTGGCGAACAACATCATCTCCATCCTCGTGTGGGGCGGTTTCTTCATCTATGTCCTTGTCTTCCTGAAGGTGCCTAAGTCCGGCATCTCCATCGTGACGGCGGGCTTGGCGACAGGTATCGGTTTCGCCATGAAGGATGTCATCGAGAACTTCATCTACGGCCTCTCGCTCATGACGGGACGTGTCAGGGTGAACGACTATATCGAGTGCGACGGCGTCAGAGGAAGGGTGGACACCATCACCTACCAGAGCACGCAGATTGTCACCTTGGACGGCTGTGTCATCGCCTTCCTCAACTCGACACTGTTCAACAAGACCTTCAAGAACCTTACCCGCAACCATGGATACGAGTTCATCAAACTATCCGTCGGCGTCAGCTACGGGTCGGACATCGAACAGGTGCGGAAGATGCTGGTGGAGGCGCTCTCCGTGCTGACCAAACCGGACGAGACCGGCATATCACCTATCGAGCCTAACCGAGGCATCAACGTGATATTGGACGGATTCGGAGATAGTAGCGTAGACCTCTTCGTCACCTTCTGGGGACTGGTGGAACGGAAGCTCACCCTCAGCGGTAAGGCGAAAGAGATTATTTATAACACACTCAATTCTAATAACATAGAGATTCCATTCCCTCAGCGAACCGTCTACATCAAGGAGTTGCCTGCGGACAAATAAAGCGGAAAAGAACAAAGAAGAAAGCCACGATTTCGGCAAGAGCGGAACCGTGGCGGGCAACGTCATAACCATCCCCTTGGCGAAAGGGGCGTTATAATCGTATCCATACATTCCATCCCTTGCGCACCTTCACCACCCAGCCTCAACAAAGAAGGCGAACCATTTGGTCCGCCTTCCCTGAAATCTATATGACAATCATTACTTGATGATCTTCTCCAATTTATCCACGTTCGCCTTGATCACCTCATCCGGCAAGTCGTAGTTGACGAGGTCGCCTTCGATGAACTGATCGTAAGCGGTCATATCAATCAATCCGTGTCCGGAAAGGTTGAACAGGATGACCTTCTCCTTACCCTCTTCCTTAGCCTTCTTCGCCTCACGGATAGCGGTGGCGATAGCGTGGGAGGACTCAGGAGCAGGGATGATACCCTCTGTCTGGGCGAACAACGTAGCCGCCTCGAACGTCTCCAACTGAGGGATGTCCACACCCTTCATCAAGCCGTCCTTGATCAACTGGCTGACGATGGTTCCCGCACCGTGGTAGCGGAGACCGCCGGCGTGGATGTGGGCAGGTGCGAAGTTATGTCCCAACGTGTACATAGGCAACATAGGGGTGTAACCAGCCTCGTCACCGAAGTCGTATTGGAAGACACCACGGGTCAACTTAGGACAGGAAGCAGGCTCCGCCGCGAGGAACTGAGTGTTCTTGCCGTCCAAGATGTTGTGACGCATGAATGGGAAGGAGAGTCCGCCGAAGTTGGAACCACCGCCGAAGCAACCAATGATGATGTCCGGATATTCGCCAGCCATCTCCATCTGCTTCTCAGCCTCCAAACCGATAATGGTCTGGTGGAGGGTCACGTGGTTCAAGACGCTACCCAACACATACTTGCAGTTAGGGGTCTGCATAGCGAGCTCCACCGCCTCTGAGATAGCGGTTCCCAAACTGCCTTGATAGCTAGGGTTAGCGGTCAAAATATCCTTACCCGCACGTGTGCTCATGCTTGGGGAGGCGATCACCTGCGCACCGAAGGTCTGCATGATGGAACGACGGTATGGTTTCTGATGGTAGCTGACCTTAACCATGAAGACAGCCAACTCCAGTCCGAATGCCTTAGCGGCGTAAGAGAGGGCGGCACCCCATTGTCCGGCACCGGTCTCAGTCGTGATGTTGGTCACACCCTCCTTCTTGCAGTAGTAAGCCTGCGCCAAAGCGGAGTTCAGCTTGTGTGAACCGACAGGGCTGACACTCTCGTTCTTGAAGTAGATATGCGCAGGAGTACCCAACGCTTTCTCCAATCCGTAAGCCCTCACCAACGGAGTGGAACGGTAGCTCTTGTAGAGGTCGCGAACCTCCTCAGGAATCTCGATCCAAGCGTCCGTCGTGTTCAATTCCTGCTCGGAACATGCACGGTTGAAAAGGCCGCACATCTCATCGACCGTGATAGGCTTCTTCGTCTGTGGGTTCAACATAGGAAGAGGTTTGTTCTTCATGTCCGCCACAATATTGTACCATTTTCTTGGTATCTCATTCTCCTGCAATAAAAATCTTTTTTGTTTTTCCATCTTATTATTTAATTATTAAAATTGTTTCCTCCATAAAATGAAAAGCCGCAGACCTTTGGAGGCTTGCGGCTTTATTATTTGTCGAACATATCATCCGTCGATTGCAGACCCTCCGTTACACTCAGAATCTGCGCCACCAACGTTTGCTATAGTTCTTAAAAACATTCATTGAAATCATTCTTTTTCCTATTCACAAAGGAATATAAATTTTTTTTACGCACAAAATAATTTCGAAAAAAAACACAAATTTCACGCGACACGCATCCATAAGATTCATAACGCATATCGCTTTATAATTCTTAACAATTCCTCCCTCCTTCCCCCTCTTGCATATATCCGTTTTTTTTACGAATATTGCGTATAGTGAGCGAACGAGGTGGAATTATCCGCCAATTTATACTTTCGACAAACTGCACAATGTTAATATTTAGGATAATATGAAGATAACATATAATTCGCCCATCATTCTAACTTTCGCCATCATTTCGGCCATCGCCCTCATCTTGGGCGTGTTCACCAACGATTGGACAACCAAGGTGTTCTTCTCCACCTATAGCTCTTCCCTGCTCAACCCACTGACCTACGTGAGGTGCTTCACCCATGTACTGGGCCACGCCAACTTCTCGCACTACATCAGCAATATGCTCTTCTTCCTCCTCCTGGGTCCCATCCTGGAAGAGAAATACGGCAGCAAACGCATTCTGATCGTCATCGGAGCCACCGCCCTCGTCACCGCCATCATCAACAACACGCTCTTCTCCACAGGCCTGTTGGGCGCCTCCGGCGTTGTCTTCGCCTTCATCATCCTGGCCTCCATGACTTCCTTCCGTGAGAAGGAAATCCCCCTGACCTTCATCCTGATCATCGTCCTATACCTCGGCCGGGAAATCTTCAACGGAATCTTCTCCGCCGACAACATATCCCAATCCGGCCACCTCATCGGCGGTGCCTGCGGCGCCATCGCCGGATTCATCTTCTCTCCAAGGGAATGAGCGGATAAGCGCTCCGCACACTACCCTATTGACCATTATGCGCCAAAAATCCACTCATTTGAGGGAATTATCATAATCATTTTTCTAAGGAAAGTATACCTTGCGCCCTGAAAAACATAAATTCCACATCCGATGAGCAGCACTCATTCACGATTCAGAGGATGGAGTTCGGTAAATTACATGATCACAAAATAAACATAAAATAAGATAATGATGAGAGCGGGTTGGGTTCCGGGAGGTGCTCAACCCGCTTGTTTTTCCATAGCCCATCCAATGACGGAAGACTAACCGACCTAATACAAAGCGGGACCGCCACATCGTGACAGCCCCGCATTATCTTTTATGTTCCGTGCGATTAGAAACCGCTCGGCTTCAGCTTCAGTCCGCAGGTCTCCTCCAACCCGAACATCAGGTTGAAGTTCTGGACAGCCTGGCCGGAAGCACCCTTCAGCAGGTTGTCGATCATGGAGATGATCAACAGCTTATTACCATGCTTCTCGACATGGACAATGCCCTTGTTCGTGTTCACCACCTGCTTCAAGTCTGGGTTAGCGTCCATCACGAAGGTGAAGGCTGAATCCTTGTAGAAATCCTTGTAGAGCTTCTGGATCTCCTCGATCTCCAAGTCGCACTCCGTGTAGGAAGAGACGAAGATGCCCCTCGCGAAATCACCGCGCACAGGCAAGAAGTTGATGTCGTGACTGAAGCCCGGCTGCAGTTGACGCATGGTGCGGTTGATCTCCAACAAGTGTTGGTGCGTGAAAGCCTTGTAGATGGAGATGTTGTTGTTCCTCCAGCTGAAATGGGACGTTGCGCCCGGCTTCACACCCGCACCCGTGGAACCCGTGATACCAGTGGTGTGCACCTCTCCCTTCAGCAATCCCTTAGCCGCCAGCGGAAGGAGACCGATCTGGATAGCCGTAGCGAAACAACCAGGGTTCGCCAGCTTAGTAGCCTTCTTGATACGCTCACGGTTCACCTCAGGCAAGCCATAGACGAAGCCGTCGCTCTCGTCGCGGTAATCCTGCGAGAGGTCGATGATCTTCACGTTGGAAGGCACCACATGCGACTCCAGGAACTTCCTGCTATCCCCATGTCCCGAGCAGATGAACAAGGCATCCACCTTATCCAAAGGGAGCTCGTCGGTGAAGGTCATCTCCGTCTCGCCGAAAAGACCCTCATGGACGTCATAGAGTTTATTACCCGCATTACTGCTACTGTTAACGAAGACCACCTCCACCTGAGGATGGTTCAAAACGATGCGAAGCAACTCGCCTGCCGTATAGCCGGCACCGCCTATAATTCCTATTTTTACCATAATCAATCACAAAAAACACTGCGCGAAGTTAGGGATATTTTTTAAGTTATCAGACCAATGGCTTTATATGTTTAACTAAAAATAGTGGATTTTAGTGCTGCCCTACCATGGCTTGTGAGCACTCAGGAAAGAATCTCTCTGGTCCCTCGGGAAAACTTGCAGACCAATGGCTCCTCCACCGTATTCAAAGACGACTGTCTCGCTGTACGGTATATACGCCGGATCTTCCATATAATACTCTTTATTCTCTTCGCTCATAGGCTCGTCATACAGGATGTATGAGTACATTCCCATGCCTACCCTACGAAAATATATTACACATGAGGCTCTGTCTTTTTTGGTACTAATTCCGATACAACCCAACTCATCAAGACGGTCCTGTATCTCTTCCAACTCATCGGAGGTAAGTCCCACCACCGCCCTGAGAGAATCCTTCTTATCCTCAGCATCCTCGTTCCAATGACTCGACCATAAAGAATCCCTCTTGGAGGAAACATGGAAGATAGAGATATCACCGTGCTCAAACTCCAACCAAATGGCAGCCGAATCATCCAAGGCTTGGTTCGTATATTGAATCAACTCCTTCATTTTCACTGCGTTCTTCTCGTAATGCTCCGCCATTATGTCTGGATTGCAAACAGTGTCTGGAGCCACAAATATGTTGTAACCAACCACAAGAAGCACATCCACGAGCCCCCATGCGAAATAGACCTTCCAACTGGTACTTGAAAAAGAAAAAGACTTTATAAACAGAATGATGGAAATAACAATAGCAGGAATGACAATGAAAAAGGAAGCAAAACACAACATAAAGGCAATGAAATCATCATAAAAAAATAATAGAATGACGATTGTCGTTATCAATAACGGGATAAATTTCAGAACATTTTTCATGCCTAAACCATAATTAATTCATTGTCCAAAAGTAAAAAGATTATCTCAATATGGAAAATATCTTATCCCCTCTGCGGTTGTCTGTAAAAACAATTAAAAGTTTCGGTTATAATAGAAACTTTTTGAATTTTCCAGTAAAGTTTCGGTTATGATAGAAACTACCCCAAATTTGTCGTAACCCTAGATAAGTTCCAACGTCCCAACAGAAACGGCATCGTGCATGTACTGGCACCGGAGTTTCATAGGGTGTTGGAGAGGGTGTGATTGGTAGATCACACAAATTCAGATATTATTAAGTGGCGCGATCTTATATTTTTATTAACATAACATTTTTTTCATCCTGTGCCATCATTTGGCATAGGTTGTTTTTTTCTTTGCCCTCATCATTCTAGTTGCCAATTAGTGCATCTTCATAACCATTTGTGTCATCATATGAAAAAGGAAACATTGGAATGTATAGAACTCCTCAAAAGTCGTTTGGACTTAGTGGAGGTTTGTGAGGACAATGAGGATACATTCAAAGGGATGGATTTGATCTCGGCCGTGTGTCAGGTAGACAAGCTTTTAGAAAATTCATCTTTGAGCAAAGGGTTCTTCGAGGTGGCAGAAAAACCCCTTAGATTTATCTCCATGAAGATGAATCTAACCATGAGGCAAAGTGCATTGTTTGTTCTTTTCGCCTCTGAGTGTTTTTCGTCCCACATTAGCATTGATACTATTGCTGAAAAATGTGGTTGTAGTACGATAGCCTTCTTGCGTTATTTGAATGATATTGACGAGTTGGAGAAGCGAGGCATAATTTATCGCTGTGAAGAGAGATATTGCTGTACCCGTACCTACCGTGTTTCTCAAAAAACCATTAACGAACTCTGTGGTGATGTGTTAAGCGATAGCGAGTTGGAAAGTGATGAGAAAAACATCATCAAACACGAGGAAATCATCGGCAAGGAACTTTTCTATGACACGGAGATTGATTCACAAATAAAAGAACTGAAGCAACTTTTGGATCGGGAACAATACAGGATTGTCCATCAACGAATGCAGGAGAAGGGGTTTCGCTGCGGGTTCACATGCCTTTTCTATGGAGATCCAGGCACGGGAAAGACAGAGACTGTCCTTCAACTGGCGAAGCGAACAGGACGTGACATTCTGCAGGTCAACATCTCACAGATAAAGAGTATGTGGGTAGGCGAGAGTGAGAAGAACATCAAGCAAGTCTTTGATGATTATAGGAGGAAGGTGAAGGATTCTGACATCACGCCCATCCTGCTTTTCAATGAAGCGGATGCGATTATCGGCAAACGTCAGGAGGGTGCGGAGAGAGCCGTCGATAAAATGGAGAACTCCATCCAGAACATCATCCTGCAGGAGATGGAGACGTTCGACGGTATCCTGATCGCCACGACCAACTTGGTACAGAACATGGATAAGGCTTTTGAACGTAGATTCCTTTACAAAGTCAGGTTTGAGAAACCTACGGTTGAAGCCCGTATGAGCATTTGGCAAAGTATGCTTCCGATGTTGGATGAAAGCGACATCCGCATCTTGGCTACCCGATACGAGTTCAGTGGCGGACAGATTGAGAACATCGCCCGCCGACATGCCATTGACGGTATCCTGAACGGCGAGGACTCCACTTCGTTCGATTCCCTGGTTCAGCATTGCGAAAATGAGTGGTTGGAGAGAAAGAGAAGCACCTGCATCGGATTCGCGATATGATGGAGTCGAGGTCTCCGTGGGGGAATAGGCCTAATGCGTTATGAACGTTTATCGGCTTTAGCTCTACTTTTTATTAAAAACGGGCTGGTTTTTGCTCTTTATTTTTTAAAAAATTGGATATGATTTTCTCCAACTTGTGCCGTGATATGGCGTAGGTTGTGCTTTATTTTGCTGGCAAACGAACAATTAAATCTAACAACGACGGCAAAAACAGGATAATCGAATCATCAAAGAAGGTGTGTTTGAAGAAGAGGCAACTGTCAAGGAATACTTGACAACTCAGAGAAAAAAGGGAAAAGTGGTGAAAAAAAGTTTTAACTATGAGTTGTGGGGATTGATTGTTTTGGATATATTTGGAGGGAATATATAGTTTGTGAATTAGAACTAAATAGAAAGAAAAATGAATTATTGGAAATTAGGCTGTAAATATTGGGGGAAAGGAAACCGCGACTACTATGAGTTATTAAAGACGCACTCTTTTTTAATATGTGTCGATGATGCATCTGTTGGTGACATAGTTGCTATCTCTCGAGGATTTAATGTTATCGCATTAGCTGAGATATTAGAAGACAAACAAGTCGTAACAAGTATTCCAGAACTTGAAAATGAATTTTCTTCATATGGAATTGATTACGAAGATTGCGTTTATGTAGCAAAGAGTATAATCTATGAACTTGAAGAATCCGATCAATTTGAGTATAAACTAGTCCAAGGAATACGAAAAATACAAGACATTGATATTAAAAGGCAAATCGACACATTATACAGGAAAATAAAAACCAAACAAAATATGAATTCTATTTTAAAATTACTGATTAATTCTCGCAATATTATTCTCACCGGCGCACCCGGAACAGGTAAAACCTATTTAGCAAAAGAAATTGCAGAGCAAATCGTATCGCAAAAAAAGACTTTACGCCCTATTGAGGTTCTAGAATCAGCTATTAACAAGTATGAACATAATGGTTCTGACGAAAAAAATCTATTAGATAGTTTCCAATATCGGTTTCCAAAGGAAAAGCTAAAGGAGATGACTCTAGACGATTACTGCATTGGGAAACAAAACAAAGATAATTTCTGTTATTGGATCGAACGTAAATTAAAACCGCTTGGTTCCTATTTCCCAGGATCATCTAACACCTATCTATTGTATTGGAACAAAGAACTCTCAGATTATAAAGTAACAGGCTATTTGAAAAAATTAGGACAAGAACCTGAAGCTCTTATAAAAGTTCTTGCAAACGACTTACATAAGATGGTAAATGACAATGACCCAGAACCTTATTCTGAGAAATTCGGGAAATCATTCATACTCAAAGTGCTTAATAGCTATTATCCAAATGAATACGTTCCAATCAACAGCAAAGAACATATTGATAATATTATATCTCTATTTGGAATCGACTGCAATAGCAATAATATTTTCGAGAGGAACAAGGCCATATACAACTTTTATAAGGAACATTGCAAAGATAAAGACATATCACCTTTTGATTTTATGCATATACTTTATGAAAATTTCAACATTAACGATGGGGAAGTTATAGGAGAAGGCGGTGAAATAAAAACAAATGGGGACTATAAGCTAGTACAATTCCATCCATCATATGATTATACTGATTTTGTAGAGGGATTGAGACCTAAACGAGAAGATAATGGTAATGTTAGCTTTGAACGAAAAGATGGAGTTTTCAAAGCCTTATGCAGTACTGCACTAAGAAATCCAAATAAGAAATATGTGATAATCATTGATGAAATCAATCGTGGCGAGATAAGCAAAATTTTTGGCGAACTATTCTTTTCAATTGATCCCGGATATCGTGGGAAAGATGGCAAGGTTAAAACACAATATGCGAATATGCAGGAAGAACCAAACGATTTTGATGATGCTTTGGGTATTAAAGAAAGTGACAACTATGGATGGTTCTTCGTCCCCGAAAACGTCTATATCATCGGCACCATGAACGATATTGACCGTAGCGTGGAAAGCATGGATTTTGCCTTCCGTAGGAGATTCGCCTTTAAGGAGGTTACTGACGAAGATTCTCAAGAAATGCTTGATAATGAAGATGCATGGAAAGACAGCAATGGAAATTCATTGAAGCCAGATGATGAGACAATTAAACTCATAAAAGGCAAGATGGAAAGCCTCAATAAGATGATTTGGCATGAAGAGAAAGAGAATGAAAAAGAAGAGGATAAATGTATAGAGGGACTTTCTTCCGCCTACCATATTGGTGCAAGTTATTTCTTGAAACTGAAAAATTATAAAAGCAACAATGGCAAATATGACAATAATTCATTTGATGATTTGTGGAAATATCACCTCAAGGGTCTTTTGTTCGAATATCTACGAGGAATGCAGGGTGTAGAGGATAGTATGAACAAACTAAAAAGGGCTTACGATTCAAACAACACTACCACTAATGGCTCAGATTCAAATAACGGATAATACAAGTCATAAGTTGACCGACGACGAGCAAATCGCCCGCCCGGACATCGAGCGAATCGCCAACCTCCCCATAGGCAAACTGAAGCTTGACGATCGTCCTAATCTTTTGGTCTTCCCCCGTGATTTGAATCACTATGGCGACGATATTAGCGAAGGCCGTATTATCGAATTGCAGGGCGACCAAATCATTACGGGCAACATCATGGGCTTCGTCGGGGTCAACGACACACAGATAGATATCCGTTCACGATTCGTGAGAGAGGATGAGAACGACTATTTCTTGCACTACATGTTGCAGAGAGTGTTCGCTATCAACTTGTTCGACATCAAACACACCACCGACAAAGAACAGGTGTTCGATTTCTTGCTCTATCTTTTTCCCCTCTTCCTGCAAAAGGCGTTGGGGCAAGGTCTCTACAAAAAGTACCGTCGGTTTGAGTACAACGACGCCAACATCCGTGGACCGATTGATGTGAGCCGACATATCCGCCAAAACATTCCTTTTCGAGGCACCGTGGCCTATTCCACAAGGGAACATAGCTACGACAACGAGGTGACACAGCTGATTCGTCACACGATAGAGTACATCAAGACGAAAGCCCATGGCGCACACATTCTAAGCAATAACAAAGAGACGAAAGAGGCTGTCAGCCAAATCGTTATGGCCACGCAAACCTATAACGTCCGGGAGCGTCAGAAGGTCATCAACCAGAACCTCCGCCCCGTCAGGCATCCCTACTTCTCGGCCTATACAGAACTGCAAAAAATTTGCCTGCAGATCCTTCGCCACGAATCCCTTAAGTATGGGCAGGAGAAGGATAAAGTCTATGGAATTCTATTCGATGGCGCATGGTTGTGGGAGGAGTATTTGAATTCAATTTTTGAAGAGAAACACCTCGATATAACTCACGCAAAAAATAAAACTGAGGAAAACGGAATAGCATTGTACGAAAATGGGAAAAAATCTTATTACCCTGATTTTTACAAAGCAGTGGAAGGTGATGAACAAGGAGAAAAGTCTTTTGTATTAGATGCAAAATACAAACGTTTGGGAAGTGATGTTAATAATGATGGGGAAGATAGTCCTACCTTGAATAGAATTTCTATTTGCCATGACGATTTGTTTCAGATGATCACATATATGTATGTTCTTCCAGCAAAACATTGTGCATTACTATATCCTATAGAACCTAACGAAAAAACTAATCAGAATAACAAAGTGATTAAATCCAATTCAAGAAAATTATTGGGATATAAAGGTGAAATTTGTGGATATGGTTTAAAAATTCCTGTTAAAGATAAAATGAATGAGTTTCGGGAAGAAATGAAAGGCGTTGAAGAATCATTAACCGAATCCATAAAAAATATTTTGTCCAATGATTCACTACATCCCTAACACCACCCACTACACCGCCCTCCTCTCCCGCATCCAATCCGTGAAGCACACGCTATGGATTGGCACTGCCGATATCAAAGACCTCTATGTGGAGATGGGCAAAGAGAAGAAACCGTTTCTGGCTCTGCTTGCCGCACTCATCCGGCGTGGCGTAGAGATAAGGCTTATCCATGCGAAAGAGCCGGGACCGAACTTCCGTGAGGATTTTGATAAATACCCTGTGCTGTTTAGCCGGCTGGAGCGAGTGCTGTGCCCAAGGGTTCATTTCAAGATGTTCGTCTTCGACTGCAAAGAGGTTTACGTGGGAAGCGCGAACCTCACAGGGGCGGGCGTCGGAATGAAAGCCGAAACAACACGCAACTTCGAGGCCGGGATCCTGACCGACGACCCTCAAATCGTCGAACAGGCCATGAACCAGTTTGATGAAGTATGGATGGGCAAACACTGCAAAACGTGCAAACGGAAAGAGTTCTGCTCAGATCCTATCGTGTGATTCTTAGGAGAAAATAGGGAAGTTTAGCGTCGCCACACGCATCAAATCGTCCGAAAAAAGGTTGAAAATTCGCAGTGGCATTGCATATTTTCATTGAAAATTCGCAGTAGTGTTGCGAATTTTTATATATTTGCAAAAAATAAAACACTATGAACGAGCGAGTTTTGCAAATTATAGACGATGAAAGCGTATTTCTGTTCGGTGCACGCCAAACAGGGAAAACGACCATGTTGATGACCCGGTTCCCCGGCGCCATCTACTACGACCTGCTTCAGACCGACGTGCTGAACCGTTTCCGCCAACGCCCCGCCCTGCTACGCGAGACACTCGAAACAGCCAATGAAGGTCAGTTGGTCATCATCGACGAGATTCAACAGGTGCCCGCCCTCCTCAACGAGATACATTGGTTGATAACCAACCGGCATCTGCGTTTCATATTGTGTGGCTCGAGTGCGAGGAAACTGAAACGACAGGGCGTGAACACATTGGGTGGACGGGCTGTGCCTCAGTACCTGTTCCCTTTCGTGAGCTGCGAAGTGCCCGATTTCGACATCGACCGAGCGGTAAACAATGGCATGATTCCTCGCCATTACCTGAAGGAGAACCCCAGCAATCTGTTGAAGGCTTACGTGGGCATCTACCTGCGCGAGGAGATCCAGGCAGAATCGCTGGTGCGCAACCTCGCCGGGTTTTCCCGATTCCTGGAAATCGCCGCAATGACCGACGGTGAAATGGTCAATTACCTGAATATCGCGTCAGACTGCGGTGTGAGCGCCAACACCGTGAAGGAGTATTTCCAAATCCTGGAGGATACGCTCGTGGGCTATATGATTCCCGCCTTCACACGCAAAGCCAAACGCAAGGTGGTGCAGGCGCCACGTTTTTACCTCTTCGACGTGGGCGTCACCAATTACCTGCTGGGACGCACGCATTTGCGACGGGGTACGACGGAGTACGGACATGCGTTCGAACATCTCGTGGTGCAAGAACTCGTGGCGTACCTAAGCTACACCGACAACCCAAATAAACTCTCCTATTGGCGTACCTACACACAAGTGGAAGTGGATGTGATCTTAGGGGATGCGAAGGTAGCGGTGGAGATAAAATCCGCAGAGGAGGCTCTGCCTAAGCATCTGAAAGGGTTGAAGTCCTTTGGCGACGAGTACCCGGACTGCCGACGCATCCTCGTGTCGCTCGACCGTTTCAACCGCACCGTCGATGGCATCGAACTTCTGCACGTCACCGACTTCTTCCAAAAGCTGTGGGCGCATGAAATTATCTGAAAAAAAGATTAAAAATTCGCAGTAGTATTGCATATTTTCATTGAAAATTCGCAGTAGTGTTGCGAATTTTCAATCAAATAGGCTCCAAAAATAAGGAGAAAATGCACCAAATGACGAAGGATTTTTAATACACTCATTTTTAGCAAAGTACAAGCAATTTTTACATTTTTATTGGGGAATATTTTACCTTTTACCACATTTTTTTGGGGGAATAATGAGAATTATGAAACGTCAGTTCGACGAAGTCAATTAAGAATTATGAATTATGAGGGTCTCGAACTGTTTTGCCTGCGCCTGTCGCGTGAATAACTCTTTTTGCGCCAGGTCTACCTTCTGGTGCGTATATCCGTATTCTTTCCACTGACGGTAGTTGTCGAGGAGGAAGGACTTCACCTCTTCGACGGTGGAGGCGGCGATGCCCGCGCGGGTCTTCTGGATGGTTTCGGCAAGGCAATCTTCGTCGCTGCGTACGCAAAGCACAGGCTTCTCACAGCCTAACGCTTCGTAGAACTTGGTCGTCATGATGCCATGTGGACCGTCCGCCGTCGCCTTGTTGGAGAGTACCAACGCAATGGAGGAGCGGTTGAGCACCTCCGGCATCTTATCGGCGGAGATGGTGCCATGTACCTCGTTGTAGGCCGTGACGCCATAGGCCTGCGCCATCGTTTCCACGTCCGCCTTGCTATCATTGTCCACATACCAGCGGAGAACGAGGTCGTTGGCGAACGCTTTATCCGCTACGAGGTCACGCACCGCCTGAAATAGAAGGCTGGGGTCCCGGAGGCTCAGGTCGAGCAGCCTGCCGATATAGGTGATGGCGAATTTATCGGAAGGGATAGGCTGGAAGGAGAAGAGGTCACGGTCGTAGCCGTTGAAGACCAGTTCGACGTTGGGCTGGATCTTCCGCAGCGTCTTCACGTGCCAAGGGGAGACCGTCGTCACGAACTGCGCCTTGCGGAGTACCCTGTCGCGCCGCCACTGGTTGAGCCAGCGGAGCTTGAAGAACTGCCTGATCTTTTCCAACCCATGCGGACGGGCGTTCTGCTCCATGATATCCCTTAGATCGACGAGCAAAGGGATATGAAGACGTTGCGCGATCTTCTTTCCGCAAAGCAACGGGAAGATGTAGTAGCTGGTGCAGAAGACGAGGTCGAAGCGTTCCCCCTGGATGCGGCGCATGGCCTCCCTATAGAGTTTGCGGTCGCTACGGCTGAAGAGGTAATCGCCAGCCGTTTGCAATGTTTGGATCCATGGTTTGTCGGAGGTCAGGGGGATGGTATGGAGGACCATGTTTTCACGGTCGATATGGATCGGCCAAGAGGTCTTCGTCGAGGCTCTTGTGATGACCGTCACCTCAAAATCCGCCCGCAGATGCTTGCATAGATTGCCTATGCGGGGGGCGAAATCAGGGGGGAAAGCGTCACATACGATCAATATTCTCTTTGCCATGGCTCGATACTATCTGAACGCAAAAATAGTTTATTTGTTGAAATCGGAGCAGAGCACCTGAATGATTTTTTGCGCACTGTCACCGCTCCCGTAATCCTTGATGGGTTGGCGGCTGAAATCGTGGTGGATCGCCTCCTTGATCCTCTCACTGTCCGTTCCCGCAAGGATGTTCCAGCCTGCCGCCACGGTCTCGATCCACTCCGTCTCGTTCCGCAAAGTGACGCATGGCGTCTTGTGGAAGTAGGCCTCCTTTTGGATACCGCCAGAGTCGGTAAGGATAAGGGCGGCCGATTTCTCCAGCATGATCATATCGAGGTAATTGGCTGGCTCCGTGATCATTAGATATTCATTCTTATCGCACAACGCCTGTAACTTAGGGTGTTGTTGTATGAAGGAACGGGTATGAGGGTGAAGCGGCAAGACGATTCTTCGCTCCTGGCTGGCGATTTCGTTGAAGGCGGAAAGGATGTTGGAGAGGTTCTCCTCGCAGATATTCTCCGCGCGATGGATCGTCGCAAGGTAGAAACCCTTTTTGGGGAGATTCAGCCTTTCGCAGACGTCGGAAGAGCGTTCCGCGGTTTCCCCGAAGAGGAGGGCGGTGTCGTACATCACATCCCCCACCAAGTGTATGTTGCTTGTAATATGTTCATTATGAAGATTATCGACCGCAGTCTGGGTAGGGCAGAAAAGCCAGTGGGACCGTTTGTCCGTCTCGATGCGGTTGTGCTCCTCGGGCATGCGGTCGTTGAAGCTCCTCAGGCCCGCCTCGATGTGGGCGATGGGGATGTTTCGCTTCTCCGCGGCCAATGCGCCGGCGAGGGTGGAGTTGGTGTCTCCGTAGAGGATGACGCAGTCGAAATGTTCGTCACCGATGGCCTTGAGAATCTTTTCGGAGAGAGGTTGCGGAGCCGTCGCGGAGCCATCCAGCAACCATGTCGGGCGAGGGATGGAGAGGTCGTTGAAGAATATCTGGCTCATGTTATGGTCGTAGTGTTGGCCGGTGTGGAGGATCTTCTCCTCCATGGCGGTTCCGTGCCGCTCATTGTGCAAGCGGATGGCTCTGCTCACTACAGTCGCCTTGATGAATTGAGGGCGGGCACCTATGATCGTCAGTATCTTCATTTGTTTAATTCCTCGATGATTGTTTGGTATAAAGATGGATGATATCCTCCCTCTACGGACGAGAAGACGGTGTTATGCCAGAGCAGTACCACCTCTCCGTGGTGTTTCCTGATTTGAGAGAGAAGGGAGAGAAGCGTCTTCTTCGCCTCATCCTCCGTCAAGTTCATGTAGTAGCTATTGCTGAGGGAGCAGTCCATCGCCACCAATGGGTGGAGGCGAAGGGAGGTCACCTTCCTGCTTTTCGGGTCGATCCACCTCACGCATCGTGAAGTGCCGAGGCGGAAGCCCACGGTGTCGGCGTACCCCAGCGTGAAGTCGTCGCTGACGCCTGCGTTTATCAGGGCGTTGAAGTCAGCGGGCTGCAACGAGCGGAGGAAGTGCCAACGGTTGAATGATATGGGGAGGTTGAGCGAACGCTCCAGTTGTTCTTTTTCTTGGGAAATAATCTCCGGGTGCTCTCCCGCATAGTAGCTCGTATGGAGTCCGAAGCGTACATTGTTTGTTTTCAGAAGGGAGAAGAGCCTCTTGAAATCCTTCCCAGCGAGCGAGTAGCTTGGGAGGTCATTGGCATGTTGGTGGATGTCCGATTTTACGAAATAGACCGATTGCGCACCCTTCACCTTCCTATCCATTTCGATGATCCAAGGGAATGTATAGGCAGGGTCGTTCTCCAAGCGGAGAGGAGCCTTGAGGACCTTTTTCAGTCCCGGGAAAGAGGTTAGGTTCCTTTTTATTCCGCCTAAGAAACCTCTTGGGTTACGATAGTAGGCGATCCTGTCGATATCGTGTGTGAGATATATCTGCTCATATCCTGAGGAAGGGAAGGAGACGGTGGCGGATTCGGAGAGCCAAGTCAGTAGCAGGTGGCTATACTCATCCAAAATAGGACGGAGGAGGAAGCCCGCCCGATAAGGCAAGGACTCTTTGCCCAAGAACCTTCCGTGGGCGTCGCGGTGGCGGTCAGGGTGAAGGTACTCCTCGTATCGTGAGATGAGGAAGTAGGCGCCTGCGACGAGGTCCGCATGGACAACCTTCGTGGAGCCGACTTGTTCAGTGGTCGACGAACCGAATAGGATGGGGGTATCCCCTATGGTAGGCAGGGGAAGCACGGGCTCTGACTGAGGAGTCCCGTACACCTCATCATCGAAGAAAGGCGAAGGAAGGATGACCACGTCATATTGCGAAAACAATGCAGTGTCACGGGTATACCCCACACGGCACAGCAAGTCGTCGTTGCCATGCAGCAGAAAGCGGATAATATATTCGATCGTCTCTCTCATTATCCACAAAGGTAATATTTATATTTGGTTCAAGATACCCCCACCGAAATAATTCATGCAACGCATCCACCAACGATTGACGAAGGATTTCACAGAATCTCCCTAGCGATCCAAGCGCAGGCCTCGGCATCAGCCAGGGCGTGGTGGTGGTTCTCCAGATGGTAACCGCAGGCTTCGGCGACCACATGCAGCTGGTGGTTGGGCAATGACTTGCCAAAATATCTTTTGGCGGCGATGTGGGTGCAGTAAAACTCATAGTCGGGGTAGTCCATCTGGTAGCAGCGGAACACGGCTCGTAGGCACTTCTCGTCGAAGGCCTTGTAGTGGGCGACGAGGGGCAAGCCCTGAATCTTCGGCTCGATCTGCGCCCACACCTTGGGGAACACAGGCGCATTGTCCGTGTCCTCCCTGCATAGACCGTTCACCTGCGAGCACCAATAGTTGTAGTAGTTCGGTTCCGGCTGGATGAGTGAGTAGAAGGAGTCGACGAACTCACCATCCCGTACGATGACCACCCCCACCGAGCAGACCGAGGTCGACTCGTTGTTCGCTGTCTCAAAGTCTATTGCCGCAAAATCTTTCATATCGCTTTCCCTTTGTATATATCATTCATTGTGTTTACTTTTTCCGCCAAACTGTTGCGCAGATCCACTGGCTCCAACACCTCGATGTCCGGCGCCTTCGACAGGATCTCCTGTTGGAAATCGAGCTCGGGGCAGAGCCAGAGTTCAAAGATACTATATTCATCCGTCCGTTCAACCTCCTTCTGCGTTTTGTGGAGCGGTAGCGAGCGAATGTAGTTCGCTTGGCCCACGGAGACCTTCAGACGGACGGTCTGGGGCGCATTCCCCGTGTTGATGATTCCGTAGACGTTCCCGAAGTAGGCATGTGCGTCGAAATCCTCCGGTAGCCGGAATGTCTCGTCGGGCAATGGTTGGATGCTGTAGATGCGGTCGAGCGCATATGTCCGCAGAACCGGTTCCTCCAAGGTCCCTCGGTTAGCCAACATGTACCAACGTTGCTTGAATGACTTGATGCAGTAAGGATAGACCCTAATCGTGTATTCTTGCATGTGCCAGAAGCTTTTATAGGCCATTTCGAGGGCGTGGTTGTTCTTCATCGCATTCAGGATGACCGATAGGAACTCCTTGCCGGAAGGGATCTCTTCGGGCAGGATGCGCTCCTTCAACGCTTGGTTCTCCATCATCAGATTGCTCACCGACAATGTCTGCAGCAACCAGGTCCGCAGGTTGTTCTTCTTGAGGTCTTCGGGGTTGTCGATGTAGTAGTGGTAGCCGCCCTTCCGCTCGCACTCAATGTTCACGTCGAACATCTCTTCGGCTGTCTCGCGCCATTTGTGGAAAGTGCGCAAGGCAAGAGGACCCCCATCACCCAAGTCGGTCTCCTCCCACTTCCTGCTGATCTCATCAAAGGTGATTCGACCAGCATTGTAGATGGTTTCGACCAGCCACACATATTTGTTCGCTACGCTCTTTGCCATGATTCAAATTGTTTTCTGCAAATATAGGCGTAACATGTGCCAAAACGAGGCATATGTTTGGAAAATGTTTTGGGCAGGGCGGTTTCATTTTCCACATTAGATATAATATGACATTTACTATTTAACGATTTACGATTTACGATTTACGATTCCAGAAAAGCAGAACGAATTTTTCCCCTCTGCCTCATCGAAATGATCCATGTATTTAGGTGGATTAGATGGTCTTATAGCATATGAAATAAGAGGTTATTTGCAGATTTACTGCTGATTACCATCCGTCCTCTCGATGCGTTGATCCGCCTTTTCCCCCACAACCACCTCGACTCCATACGCCTTGCGTTTGCCGTTCTCCTTGAGTTGCAGGGAGAGTTGGCCCTTCGTCAGTTGGAAGTGCAGGTCGGCCCCGCTGCCCCAGCTGGTGTAGCGCACCTTGAGAATTAGCTCGGAGGCGTTCCCGCCGTAGCATCCCGCCACGTGGAAGGGACCATGAATACCCTTGAAGCGACCCACGGCCCGTATGCTATAGGGTGGATAGGCGTCGGTTGAGGTGGTGAGCCACTCCCCACGGCCGGCCAATATCGTGTACTGCTCATCCGTTGCGGTAGTGACGATGATCCGTAGCGTGTCCTTGCCAGGCTCAAAGCGCACCGATTTCCAGTCCAGCCCGTTCGCCCCCAAGGAGAATGTCTGGTTCGCCATCTTCGAGAGGCTCCTGATGTTGCGTTTGCCCATGGAGACCGTCGGCAGCGAGTAGGCGGATTGCGCCTTTAGCAGATGGACATAGCCGCTTGTGTCAGGCAAGGGTTCGCTCTTCACCTTGCGGAAGAAGTCCCAGACGAGGTGACGCTCCGCCACACCGTTGCTCGTGTTCGCCTGCGTGATGGCCACCACCATATCCTCGTCGGGCGCCACGATAATGTACTGTCCCAGAGCTCCGTCGGCGCGGTAGGCGTTCGGGTAGTCGCAGCGCCACATGTGGTAGCCGTAGGTGTCCATCATGCCCGTTTCCTGCAGGGAGGAGGTCATCTCCTCCACCCATTCGGCCGAGATGAGTTGCTTGCCCGCCCAGTTGCCCTTGTTCAGCAATAGTTGTCCGATCTTAGCCATCGACTCCACCTGCATGCGAAGACCCCAGCCACCCGTGTTGATGCCTTCGGGGCTCTCCTCCCATTCCACCTCCGTGATGTGCAGGGGGGTGAAGATCCGCTGTTTCAGGTAATCCAATGATTTCTGCCCCGTCACCCGTTGCACAATGGCGGAAAGCAGGTAGGAGCACATGGAGTCGTAGTGGAAGGTCTCGCCTGGCTTGTCGACCGGTTTGGCGAGGTATCGTCGAATCCAGTCCGCCCCCGTCGTACGCATCAGCGGGTCCGGCTGGATACCTGAGGTCATGGTCAGGAGATCGCGGACCGTCATTGCAGCTAGGTTGTCGGAGATCGAGTCCGGCAGCAGGTCAGGGAAGAAGGAGGCCACACGGTCCGTCAGCTTCAGGCGGTTCTCCTCGATCGCCAGCACCACCGCCAGGCCCACGAAAGACTTGGCGTCCGAGTAGAGCATCTGCGGATAGGAAGCGTCGAACGGTTTCGGGAAGAGTTCACCGATCACCTTGCCGTGACGAAGAACCATGATGCCATGCGGCTCGCCCGTGGGACAAGAGAGCATCGCATCGAAGTAAGTCTCTATATCAGAAGGATATACGCCCTGTGACGCTGGAGCGACACGAGGTAGATCGCCCGTCTGCGGGAAGAGCTGGACGATAGGGATAAATAGCCAAACGAACGATAAAAGTAGACATCGTAATGTTGTCATGTGCCAAAAGAATTTCAAGAAAAATTACAGAACAAACTTACGGAAAAGATTTCACAGGCGGATACTATAAAGCGAATTCTATGAAAATTAATAAAAGAGACGGGCGAGGATCAATTCCCCACCCGTCCGTATACAGACTATAGGCCACGCTAATATTGCGGGGGTCCTATTTATTTTCTGATCAATGTCTTAGCAGCGATCGCACCGTTCTCGCCCTTTACGACGATCACGATAACCTTGTCGTTGATGGAAGCCACCTGACCGTTCATGTTGTAAGTCGCGAGCAATTCGCCGTTCAACACAACCACGTTACCGTTGCCATCAATGTATGCGTCGATTGCGAAGGCATCAGCCTCCACGTCATTGAGGCCGTCGCTGTTCAGTGAAGTAAACATGATGTTGTCCACCAAATAACCAACTGGCAATGAGCTGATGATCAAATCCATAGAAGTAGCTTCAGCTGGCACATTGATGACACTCTCATGCTTTGTCCAAATCATCTGCAATTTATTGTCATCCAAATCCACGACTTGGCCTGTGTTGAAGCGCACCTTAATCGGCACGTCCATCACATTCACGACAGTAGCAGGATCGCCATCTTCCCATCTCATGTCTGATTCCTCTTTGTCATTCTTATGCTTCTTCACAATCATCTCAGACTTGAACTGCTTAGTGCCCGCAGGAAGTTTGATTCCAGGGAACACGATAGAGTCTCTTTGAGCCTCCACCTGCAATCCATGGAGAACCTCATCGTCCATATAACCGGAACCATCAGTACCTCTGAGTGAGTCAGGCATATAGTCCCTAAACCACACGAGTTTGTTTTTCTGCACGTATGGAATGGTTTCTGCATCCGACAACACAGGCACAATGCCACCCGTATAATGCACAAGGGTTTTGGTCGGGTAAGTTAATTCCTTATAGAGCGGATTCTGGATAGGGCAGTCGAAGTTCTCCGCATAGAACGGTTTTCCACCCTCCATTGACTCGATGTAGAAGTTTTTGATGTATGGAAAGTCTGCAATCTCCCCTTTCTCACGAGCATACGAGAATACCATACCACCTATTGTCTTCATGTCTGGAATGGCATACAAATACTTCTTTTCTGTTCTCCATTCATTCGCCGCACCGAACTTTGCATCTATAGTAACATAGACAGGACACTCATTGGGGTTTGGTTCTTTTTCTATCGCTTTCATGGAATCCTGCATACCGATGATGAACAAAGGCTTGTTCCTGTCGTTAGCATCGCTCATGAGGGTGAAATCCTTGTGTGACTCCGGAATCATATATTCCAAGACCAACACATAGTATTTACTCAGGTCAATCGGGTTCAAGGAATCGATCTTCAACTTCACATCCAAATAGTTTGTGGAGAGTTGCTTGTAAACAACAACATTCTTTCCGTCCACGACGGTGTCCATCATTTGATTAGGTATATCTAATCCTCTCTCCACCCTTTTCCCAGTATATGGGGAAATGGACACGTTCTCCGTCACAATCTTTCCATCTTTAATCAGCCAGTATTTGTCGGTTCCATCCGCAAATACACTCGCTATCGATGCGAGCAGCGTAAAAGAAAGTAAAAATAATTTTCTCATGCTTTTATGTTTTAATTATTAAATTGTATTCATCATATTGTTCTTGTATGTCTCCTTGTGATATACCGTTTCCTATGTTTTGTCATGATAGACGATTCCGCAAATATAAGAATTTTTTCATATTTTTCATACATGAATCACGGCTCTTTCATTCAGATGCGGCAACAGGCTACAATTCCTCACAGAGAATAGTAAATCGTAAATAGTTAAATCGCAAATAACATTATGTCTAATGCGGTAAATGAAACTGCCGTGGGGGTATGGGCTTGCCCGATTCATCGTATGGCGCATCCACATGAAAAAAGGGTCGGAATCTATACGAACCCGACCCTTTCATATTGCGGAAAACCGTTTGTTATTTCACAATCAGTTTTTCTGTCTTCACACCTTGCTCGCCCTTGACAGAAACGCTGTAGATACCAGCAGGAAGGTTGAGGTTCAACTCGCTGGTTTCACCTGCAGCCACATTGCCTGAGTAAACATTGATACCATCCACGGTGAAGATCTCCACCTCAGCGTCAGAGTCTGCAGAAATGTTCACGTTGCCGTTCTCTGCAGGGTTAGGCCAAATTGAAACATTGAGGTTAGCCTTCGTGTCGTTGAGTCCCACATTGTTAGGGTCACCCTTGAATTTAACAGTACCCAAACCTGCGGATGTAGCCATGAAAGCCACAGCGAAGACGTGTCTTCCCTTCTCCAGTTTCAAATAGAACTTCTTGCCAGGAGCATAGCTGGATTTTACTTCAGCCCAGCCCCACTCTTGGTAACCACTCGTTGACTCAGTTCCACCATGGCAAGGGGTCAAGTCTACTACTTTGTAGTATTCCGTACCATCCTCCTCTACCAAGCAGTTCTTGCCATCCAAAGCGAAAGCGACCTTGTTGATAGCCTCCACGTCGTGTTGTCTGTTGCTGGTGAAGATTTCGAATTCATAGATACCACCATATTCGATATCCATGGTATATTTCACCCACTCACTCTGGCTGATCCAACCCAAGCTATAGTAACCGTCACCTAGACCAGACTCACCATCGCCATAGGTATAACCCAAGTCAACGGCTTCGTCGTCGCGGATACCATCCAAAGCACCGGCATTACCCATGTTACAAGCGCCTCTACAGCTGTTCTTCCAGTCCTCATCGTTGTCGAAGAATGCGATACCAACTCCACCTTCGTCATATTTCATCAAGTCAAGATCAAAATCGTTGACACCATCAAAATACTGAGCCTCGCCTTTGTATGGTTTGGATGCCTCTTTAGAGTAGTCATTGTTTTTTTGCAATGCGCTCTTCACGTATTCACCGGATTGTGACCATTGGTTGCCGTCATAGTTGGTGAAAGAAGAAGCAACCTCACCCTTGTCACACCAGCTCCAGTTAGCCCAGCTGATGATTTGGTTTCCGAGGTTCTTACCTGCGCAGATGTCCATCAACATGTCAGCAGTCTTCTTTGCCTCGTTGAAGTCACCACCATCACCCGTGTGGCTAGAAAGACCCCACTCAGAAACGAAGATTGGCAAGAATGCCGCAGCTGAGGAGATATAACCCAAATAACGTCTTTGGTCGCCAGCGTAGCTGTGGAATGAATACATCACATTCTCCAAACCGCACTCGTCAAGCGGATCTTGGAGAGGCCATGCCAAACCTTGGTCCCACTGAGGAGTACCTACGAGCACGATTGCATCACCATCACCTTGTTTGATGACAGGAAGCACCTTTGCCGCATATTTCTTCACATTCTCCCATACGTCCTTAACCGTTTTACCCATAACATCGGTATCGGTATCTACGTTAGGCTCGTTACAGATCTCGTAAATGACGTTGTCGTAACCACCATTTTTCACATATTGGCAAATCTCACGGAAGAAATCCTCCGCACCGCTGTAATCATTCGGGTTACCTGGCTTCAAAATGTGCCAGTCTACGATACAGTACATGTTTTGATTCTTACACCACTTGATGCAATCCTTCACCCATTGTTTGTTGTAGTCTTGGTTGCCTTGATATCCCCTTCCCTCGTTGATATACATAGCGATACGGGCCAAGTTGGCACCATTTTGCTTCATTCTTTGGAAGTCGCCCTCGTCGTTGAATGCTTTCTCCAAACCGTCGAAGTGTCCGAACGTACTCCAGCCCCTCAGTTGGACTGGTTCTCCTGATTGGGAGCTCAATTGTTTCCCAACCACTTTCAATTTGCCCCAAGTGCTATAGTCTCCCGCATTACTTTGCAAAGCGAAAGCCAATAACGCTGCTGCTAATGTAAAAAGTTTTTTCATGTGATTAAAAATTAAAATTATTACTGATTCTGATAATTATTTGTTTCTAACTATATTTCTCCACTTAGATACACATCAACAATATATGCCAAATATATGCTTTTGGAATATGGTTTCGATATCCAAGCGTGCAAATTTATAAAAAATAATGTGATAACCATAAAAAAAAACATTTTTGTGACATTTCCATGCATGTTTTTTCATATGGGACTAATCCATTGACGGGTTCACCGCCTAATGAACTATCTTACAGAGATATATAAAATATTATGAGGAATGCCCCCTGTTTATTTCATGTTGCTGGTGAACAGCAACAGACGGTTGGCGATGTTCGCCTCGCTGACGCCTCCGTCGAAGTCGAGGGAGAGCATGTTCAGCTGCGGGTACTCCTTCTTCAGCTTCTTCTCGATACCGCGCGCCACGATGTGGTTGGCGATACAACCGAACGGCTGCATACTGACGACGTTGTTGCATCCGTCCTTCATGAAGGCGATGACCTCCGCCGGCAACAACCATCCCTCGCCGAACTGGGCGGAGAGGCTGATCACATCCTTCGCGTATTCGCTGATGGTCTTGATGTCCTGCTCTGGCTTGTAGTACCTGAACTGGGAGGCTTCCGCCTCGATCTTCTTCATCACCTTGCGGATGAGGTTGTAGGCCATGTCGATGACCAATGGCGGCACCTTGAAGCGCTTCACGAAGTTCTCTTTGTTGAACTTGTAGTTGACGAAGGCGCGGAAGAAGAAGTTATGCACAGCGGATGGCACAACCTCGACACCATGCTCCATCAGCCAATCCGGCACGTAGCGGTGCGCATATGGGTTGAATTTCAGGAATATCTCGCCTGTGATACCTGCCTTCGGATAGACGCGATCCTCGTAGATTGGTACCTCGTTGAAGGCACGGGCGGCTTCGCCGGTCAGCTTCAGCAGTCCCTTCGTATCACCCTTCTCGACCAATGGTTTCGCCTTTTCCAAGTAGAGGTCACGCAACTTGCGCGCCTCGCCCTTGTTCCTCTCACGCACCGCGATGGCGTGGTAGAAGATGGAGAGCCAGTCTCCGTACATGGTGGCGTATATGACAAGCGGAGCCGCCTTGATAAGGTTCAGCTTGAAGCCCGGTTGGTCCTCGATGTTGTCCGTTCCACCGATACCGATGACAGGCACCTGCTCGAAACCGGCGTCCACGATCGCCTTGCGGATCAGCGGAGGGTAGTTGGCGGCGCGGCATTGTCCCAATTGGGTGACGGCCACGGCTACCTTATCCAGGTCATACTTGCCCGACTGCAACGCCTTGATCAGGTCGCCCACGATCAGGGTGGCAGGGTAGCAGACCTCGTTGTTGGAGTATTTCAGTCCCACATCGTTCGAATCCGCGTTGCTCAACGGCAGGGATTCCATGTCGTAACCAGCCCATTTGAAGGCGGCCGGGAAGAGTGGGGAGAGGTATTCCGTGAAGAATGGAGCGAGGATTTTCCTGCGCTCGTTGTCGCCCACCTCGAAGCGTCTTGGCTTGATGAACGGCTTCACCTCGGTGGTTTCCTTGGCCTCGAACTTGAGACTCTCGATGAGGGAACGCACGCGGAGCTTCATGGAACCTACGTTGTTGATATCGTCTATCTTCAATAAAGTCAGTGACTTACCATATCGGTTGAGCAAACTGCGCACCTCGTCCGTGAAGAACGCGTCCGGTCCGCAACCGAAAGAGGTGGTCTCCACGTAGTGGACGTTCCTTCCCTGTCTTGCTGCCCACTGGGCGGAGTTGAGGATACGGTTGACGAAGGACCATTGCTTGATGATGAAGGCCTCCTTCTCGTCGCAGTTATTCTTTCTTGAGACCTCCTCCGTGATGACGTCCACGCCCATTTGAGAAATCATCTCGGATACTTTATGCTGCACGAGCGGGTCAGTGTGGTAAGGTCTTCCCGCCAGCACGATGACCAGACGGTCCTCCTTCTTCGCCTTCTCGTACGCCTCCTCATTGAGCTTGCGGAGGTTCAGTCCGAACTCGCTGTAAACCTTCACCGCCTTGGCATGGGCGGCCTTCACCACTTTCTCGGATACGCCCAAGCCCTTCATGTAGCGAATCAATTGCTTGAGCAAGAGCTTCTCATCCTTGAAGGAGATGACAGGCGAGTCAATCGGTATCTCCGAGTCGATGGCGCTTTGCACCACGTCCGGGTAACCGATGATGATCGGGCAGTTGAAGCTGTTGTGTGCAGCGTTATCCTCCACGCACTCGTAGACGACGCGCGGGAAGAAGATGCGGTCCACGCCCTTCTCCTGCAGTTCGTAGATGTGGCTGTGCACCAGCTTCGCAGGGAAGCAGATGTTGTCCGACATGACAGTGTGGACGCCCCTTTCGTAGTTTCTATAGGTGGATGTGGAGGAGATCTCCACTTGTATGTTACACTCCGTGAAAAAGGTATGCCAGAACGGGAACTCCTCGTACATGTTCAATGCGCGTGGAATACCCATGCGGAAGAGCGGAGAGAGCAGTTTGGACGGTTGCTCGGCGCGGTCGAAGAGCTCGTGGTACTTCCTTGCGCTCATGTCGACACCCGGTTTCACCTTGTAGCCACCGTTGTTGAATATCTTCTCGCACTTATTACCGGAGTAGTAGGTGCCGCCGCTCTTGAAGCTATATTTCGTGATTTGGCAATTATTATCGCATCCCTTGCAGGACAATACCTTCGAATCGAAGTCCGCCGACATAAGATAGTTGTCAAGCGGCGTCGCCTTCTTGTTCTGGTCGTGCATCTTCTTGGCGTAGAGGGCACAACCATAGGCACCCATCAACTCCGGCACGTTGTTGCAGTATACATTTTTGCCGGTGAGGTTCTCGAACGCCTTGACGATGGAGTCGTTCTTCATCGTACCGCCTTGGAGGACGATGTTCTTTCCTAACTCGTCGTAGTTCTTGATTTTCAACACCTTAAAGAGGCAGTTCTTGACAACCGAATAGGCAAGACCGGCGGCGATGTCGCTCACCGAGTAGCCCTCGCGCAGCACCTGTTTCACCTTAGAGTTCATGAAGACGGTGCAACGGGTACCAAGGTCGCACGGGTTCTGGCTTTGGCAAGCCTGGTAGACGAAGTCGGTGATCTCGCAGTTCAGTGTTTGGGCGAACGTCTCGATGAAGGATCCGCAACCTGACGAGCAGGCCTCGTTGATCTCCATGCGGGTCAATGCGCCGTTCTCAACGTAGATAGCCTTCATGTCCTGTCCACCGATGTCAAGGATGAAGGAGACATCCGGGCACATATTCTTGGCGGCCACGTAGTGGGCCATTGTCTCGATCATGCCGAAGTCGAGCGAGAAAGCCGCCTTGATGAGGTCCTCTCCGTAGCCGGTGGAGCAGCCTGCCGTGATGTGCAAGTCTAGCTTCTCCTCCACGCAACGAGCTTTCAGCTTCTCCAGACCGCGGCGCACGGCACCAATCGGGTTACCCCCGTTGTGGGTGTAGTATTTATAGAGAATATCACCTGTCTCGTTGATGAGGACGATCTTCGTCGTGGTGGAGCCGGAGTCGATACCCAAGTAGGTCTTGCCCTTGCACTCGTTGAGGTTGACCACAGGGATGTGCGACTTCTCCTTCTCCGCCTTCCAAGCCATGTATTCCTCCTCGTCGTGGAAGATAGGAGGCAGGATGACGTTCGTCTTGTTCTTATTCGGGTTGGCCGTTTTCTTTTGAACAGGCTCACGGTTCAGTATCTCCGTCAATTCATCGATGTTGATCGGAGTCATATCGTTCTTGAAGAGAGCGGTACCCCAGGCAGGGATGATGTTCGCGTTCTCCAAGATGACGCAGTCGTCGTTGATGTCGAGTCTGAAATAGTCCGCGATGGCCTTCCGGAGGGAACCGATGAAGGTGAGCGGACCGCCGCAGAAGAGCACTTTAGGGCGCACTTCGCAGCCATGTGACAATGCGCTGGCGGTCTGTACGGCCACGGCGCGGAATATGGAGGCGGCGATATCTTCCTTGGAAGCGTTGCGCGCCACGAGGTTTTGAATGTCCGTTTTGGAGAAGACGCCACAGCGGGAAGCGATCGGATAGACGTGCTGCGCATTCTTGGCGAGCCCGTCCAGCTCAGAGACCTCCACGCCTAAGCAAAGCGCCATCTGGTCAATGAACGCACCCGTACCACCGGCACAGTTACCGTTCATGCGGAGGTCGGATACCTGTCCGTCACGCAGGTAGACAATCTTAGCGTCCTCACCACCTATGTCGATGATGGTGGAGATCTCCGGATGTACTTGCTTCGTGAATTCAGTGGCGGCGATCACCTCCTGGACGAAGGGGATCTCATATCGTTCAGACACGCCCAACCCTACGGATCCGGTGATGGAGAGTGTGAATTTTTCCGTTGATAGTGTGTTTTTCAGCTCCTCCAGAAAAGCAGATATGGCGCCTTTGACGTTAGCCAAGTGGCGTTTATATGAAGAGTATACTACTTCCCCAGCTTCGTTCAGCACTACAATCTTTGCCGTAGTAGAGCCAATATCAAGTCCTATTTTGAACATAAAAATATCTTACGTGAAAATATTTGCAAAATTAGATATAAAAAACGAAAATGCCAACCCTATAATTATAGAATTGACACATGGAGCTATAACCTCCCTTTTTGGTTAAGAATTAGAGGTTAAGAGTTGATATTTTAGGAGATTTGGAAGCCCTTTACTGCTGGTCCAACACGTAGATGGATTCGCAATTTTTCATCAGCTCCTGAATCTTCTGGGCCTCGCCCACGATCCAGATGAAGTCGCCCTGCTCGATGACAGTATTAGGGGACGGGTTCATGGTGGTTACGCCCTCATGCTCTATGCCGACGACCATACACTTGGAGTGTTCCTTGATGCCGGACTGGCTGATGGATTTCCCCGCCAAGGTGGATTTCTCGGAGATTTGGAACTGCTCGATGACGACGCCGGTGTTCTTCGTGTCGCGCACCCACGCCTCGTTGTTGGTGTTCAAGGTTTCGTTGAACGATTTCAGTTGTTCGTCGGTGCCAAGCACGAGCAGCTTGTCGAACGGGAAGATGACCTCCTCCGCCGAAGGGATGTTGATGCGTTGCTTGCCTCGCATGATGGAGACCACATAGACGCCGTGCTTCTGATGGAAATTCATTCTCCTTAGGGTATACCCTATCACCTTCGAGAACTGAGGCACTTCGAAGTCGACCAAGTGTAGGTCATGCGCGGAAAGGCTCTTGGCCAGTTCTTTTTTGCCGAAGACCTCCTTCGCTCTTGTTTTCTTTTTCTCCTCATATTCCCTCGAGTTGAGGTTGTGCATGAATTTACGCTCCAACGTGATGGAGTAGAGCTTGATACGTCTGGACCGCAGCATCAAGACGATGATGATGGCGGCGCAAATGACGAATGCCGCGATGAAGAGGAACCCCGTGTTGATTTCCATCAGTTCCGCCGTCTTCAGCAGTATGAAATAGACGAAGGTGGCGGCGAGGAAGAAACGGAGCAGGATGGTGGCCAGCAACGGCGCATGGTTGTATTTGCTTGTCTTCCAGAGATATTTATACTCCAACGAATGGTTTTTCTTCGCCACCATCGCGCGCAACAGAGGGGAGATGATCAGGATGGTGATACCCGCACCCACGATGGCGCCCCAATATCCCTCGATCTTGCTGGTGACGAACGGTATGAAGTATTTGATAGAGAGCAATTCGATGGCGATGGTCAGCACCGAATAAATGAATATGATTCGGATAATCTGCGACAGCAGGCTGTACCATACGTTTTGCACATGTGCGGACTTCCCTGAGATGGAACGTCGTTCGATGGCGTTCGCCCATGACTCGGGCATGTGGGACGATATGAAGTTGTAGGCCGGCTCCGAGAACCGCATGATGTAGGGTGTGAGGAAGATCGTGATGACCGACACCGCCACGATGACAGGGTAGATGAATGGGTCGATGACCTTGAGGTTGATACCCAACATGGCGATGATGAAGGCGAACTCACCGATTTGCGTGAGGCAGAAGCCCGACTGGATGGCGGTCTTCAGAGGCTGGTTGGCCAAGAGCAGACCGCAGGTGCCGAAGATGATCTGTCCGAAGATGATCGCCAAGGTGATGATGATGATCGGCACAATGTACTGCGTGATGACGGCGAAGTCCACCATCATGCCGACCGACACGAAGAAGATGGCGCCGAAGGTGTCCTTCAGAGGGCGCACCAACCGCTCAATCTTTTCCGCCTCCAATGTCTCCGCCAGGATGGAGCCCATGACGAACGCACCTAGCGCGGAGGAGAATCCCACTATCTTCGCGAAGAGCACCATGCCGAAGCACAAGCCCAGGGAGAAGACCAATAATGTCTCGTCGTTCAGCACTTTCTTCGCCTTCCGTAGGATGATTGGGATGAAATAGATGCCGCCTATCAGCCAAACGACCAGGAAGAAGATCAGTTTCAGGATGGCCATGATGAGGCTTTCCCCCTCGAATGTCTTGCTGACTGCCAAGGTGGAGATGAGCACCATCAGGAGGATGGCGATAAGGTCCTCCACGATGAGGATACCGAAGACGTAACGGGTGTAGGACTGGTTGCGCAGCCCCATATCGTCGAACGCTTTGATGATGATGGCGGTGGATGACATGGAGATCATACCGCCTAAGAGCAGGCTGTTGGAGATGCCCCAGCCTAGGGAAACACCCACGAGGAATCCTAATAGGATCATGAAGGTGATGATGGTGATGGCCGCGATGGCGGACGTCTGACCCACTTTGATCAATTTCTTGAAACTGAAGTCCAAACCGAGGCAGAAGAGCAGGAAGATGACGCCGATGTCCGCCCAAGTACCGATGTCGGAGGTGCCGGAGATGGTAGGCGTCAGGGAGATCTGCGAGCTGATGAGAAATCCCGCCACGATATACCCTAATACGACCGGCTGCTTCAACCATTTGAATAGAATGGTCATGACGCCACCTGATATAAGTATCAGTGCTAAATCCGCCAGTATCGATGGTATATTCTCCATTATGCTATCTTCCTCTTATGGTGGGGTTTATGGATATTTTCCAAACCCTATGGTTTTGTCTGCTATGTAAATTTAGCGAATTTTATAATTCACCTCATGCAAATTTACTCTTTTTTTCACATTTTACCGCCCATTTGCCCCCCTATTTATTAAATAAAGTTAAGCCACGCGAAATGTTAAAATCGTTTGTTTATATTTGCGTCGATGAAGAAGACGACGATCATATTATTGGGTATTGTAATGTCGATTTCATTCTTGGGATTGATATTTCTCCAGTCTTACTACATTCGCTCCACGGCCGAGATGCGCGAGGAGCAGTTCGGTGAGGCCGTGAAACGTAGCCTTTACGAGGTGGCCCGCCTATTGGAGGAGGAGGAGACGCTCCAATACCTGAACAAGAACTTGGCGGTCCCTTCTTCCAAGACCCGCATCACCACGAAGCCGGGGCCCGCTCCCCTGCCGATGAACGGACAGATGAACAATATCAGCCAACGGGCGGATTCCTCCTTCAACTCGTGCGTGCGGGTACGCCCTACAGTCTTCATCTCCATGAAGCATGGCATGAACTCCATCGAGGAGTCCTCCCGCATCATCCAGAACAAACTCAAGGAACGCTTCCTGCAGAGCAGGGCCTTGCTGGATGACATCCTGGTCCGCCTGCTGAGCGAGACCTACGTGAAACCGATCGAGGAGCGCATCGACTTCCAGAAGCTGAACGAGCTCGTCGACCGCGAGCTGGACAACAACGGACTGGGCGAACTGAAGTACTACTACAGTGTCGTGAACAAGGAGGGACGCGAGATCTACAGCAGCGGCAGCTTCGAGGAGGATGGATGGAGCCCTAAGGACATGGTGTGCTACACGCAGCTGCTCTTCCCGAACGACCCCGCACCGACCTCCAACATGCTGAAGGTCTATACCCCCTCCAAGGCGAGGTACTTAGGGTCGAACCAGATCTTTTACGTATCGATCCTCTTCACGCTTATACTGTTGTTCACCTTCGTATTCTCCTTGGTGATCATCTCCCGGCAGAAGCAACTCTCCGAGATGCGAACGGACTTCATGAACAACATGACGCATGAGCTGAAGACACCGGTCTCCACCATCTCGCTCGCCGCGCAGATGCTGAACGACGACTCCATTTCGAAGTCGAAGAGCATGGTGGACCAACTCTCCAAGACCATCAGCGACGAGACGAAACGTCTGACCCGCCAAATCGACAAGGTGCTACAGATGTCCATCTTCGAGAAAGAGAGCTCGGCCCTGAAACTGGAGCTGATGGACATCGACGACCTCATCCTCACCATCGCCGGCAACTTCGCCCTGAAGGTGCAGAACACGGGCGGAGACATCCAGACGGAGCTCGATGCGGAGGATTCCGAGACGATGGTGGACGAGATCCATTTCACCAACATCATCTACAACCTAATGGACAATGCGGTGAAGTACAGCAAAGGACCATTGGTGCTGCGGATCAGGACGTGGAACGAGCATGGCAAGCTCTGCATCTCGGTGGAGGACAACGGTATCGGTATCAAGAAATCGAACTTGAAACGCATCTTCGACAAGTTCTACCGCGTGCCGACGGGCAGCGTGCATAACGTGAAGGGATTCGGCTTAGGCTTGGCCTACGTGAAGAAGGTGGTCACCGACCATCGCGGCACGATACGGGTGGAGAGCGAGTACGAGAAGGGCACGAAGTTTATCATTGAGATTCCTATTAAGAAAAATATTTAATTTAAAAGACGAGATAAGATATGGACGAGAAGATAAAAATTCTGTTGTGCGAAGACGACGAGAACCTTGGCATGTTGCTGAGGGAGTATTTGCACGCTAAGGGCTACGATGTGGACCTGAAGCTGGATGGCGAAGAGGGTGGCAACGCATTCTTCGCGGGTAAGTATGACGTGTGTGTCCTGGACGTGATGATGCCTAAGAAGGATGGCTTCACGTTGGCGCAGGAGATCAGGCAGGTGAACGAGAAGGTGCCTATCCTCTTCCTGACCGCCAAGACGCTCAAGGAGGATATCGTCGAGGGTTTCCGTATCGGTGCCGACGACTACATCACCAAGCCTTTCAGCATGGAGGAATTGTTGCTCCGTATCGAGGCGATCCTCCGTCGTGTGAACGGCAAGAAGGGTGCGGCGGATCCTATCCAGAAGTTGGGCAAGTTCACGTTCGATTCCCAGAAGCAACTCCTCACCATCGATGGCGAGTCCACGAAGCTGACCACCAAGGAGTCCGAATTGCTCGCCTTGCTCTGTGAGCACAAGAACGACATCCTTGAGCGCAACCGCGCCCTGAAGACCATCTGGGTGGACGACAACTATTTCAACGCCCGTAGCATGGATGTCTATATCACTAAGTTACGTAAATTGTTGAAGGCAGATCCTCAAGTGGAGATCATCAATGTGCATGGCAAAGGGTACAAGATCGTGATCCCGGAGGAGCCAAAGGGTGAATAAATGTTTTAAGTTAATGATGATGGGAGCCGACAATGTTTTTGCGTTGTCGGCTTTTTTGTGCTGTTTTTGGCAATAATAATTATGGGTTGCGATTATCTAAAATACTATACATCAACTATTTATATGATATCACATTCCCCGAAAGCATAAAAGAACGATGGACCGCTCCCGGAGTGAAGTCAATTAGAAATCATCAGAAAGTATTATCTTTGCGGAAAAGATAAAAGAAGGATATGGAATACACGATCATCGCCGCCGTGGCGGACAATCTGGCCATCGGGAAAGACAATCAACTGCTTTGGCATCTTTCCGGAGACATGAAGCACTTCAAGTTCCTGACGACGGGACATACCGTCCTGATGGGCCGCAACACGTACCTCTCCATCGGCCGGCCATTGCCCAATCGACGCAATATCATCCTCTCACGCACGATGAAAAAGGAGGAGGCTCCAGGTTGCGAAATCATCCGTTCCCTGGACGAGCTCGAGGCCGACCCATCCCTGAAAAAAGAGGAGATCTTCGTCATGGGAGGAGGACAAATCTATGAACTGATGATGCCGCTGGCCAACAAGCTTTGCCTCACCCGCGTGCACGTGTCACCCGAGGCAGACACCTTCTTCCCGCCTATCCTCGACACCGTTTGGCAAGAGTACTCCAGGGAGTGTTTCTCCGCCGACGAGAAGAACGACCATGACTACGAGTTTGTGAACTATCTCAGGAAAAAACAGGAGAACTTGGCAGACTAACAGAGTTGGGCGACATGCCATTCGCCTTCCTCCGCAGGCGTCTCATGTCCGAGAAAGAGCCCGGGGTAATCAAGCGACCAATAGTGGCGGGCACTCTTCCCCGCAGGGAATTCATTCATCGACAGGTAATCCGACAAGGAGACAGAGCGCACGAACCGAGGCTCGAAAGGGAGAATAATGCCCTCCACGAAAGTCGTGGCAGGAGGCTCCACCCCGTCAAACAGAGAAACGGACACGTCACCGACAGCGTCCACGGAAAGGAGCGCGTTACGCAACCAATTTGTGGGAGAGAGGTAGACCCTACGTGCCAAATATCCCCTGATCATCGTATTCCGTTGCTAAAAACCTACTGTGCGGAGGATGAGGTGACGACACTCATGCATGAATCCTCCATGGCCTGCAACCTTTGCATCACCTTCTCATAGACCTTCTCATACACATCCATGTGAGCAGTGTACCACACCACGGACGAGTCGAATTCCGCCTCCGTATAATGGTATTTTTCCAAGATATGGGCATAGTAATAATTCACCTTGTCCGGCTTCTCGACAGGGCGTTGGACAGCGGCGGACTGCACCAGGTACTGGTCTATTAAGATATCCGCCATCTTATCCTCAGGAATAATCGGACGGGAAGAGTCGGGCGAGCAAGCCACCAGCGACAACAACCCACATAATATGACAACACGCAAGCCTTTCATTTCCCTTCAGCCATAGATTCGTTATGATTATCCTTAGATTCCGAAAGATAGTTTCTGTAGAATATCAGGATGACAAAAACACTCACAGTGATGGCGGAATCCGCCAAGTTGAAGATAGGGGAAAAGAAGGTGAAGGAGTCACCTCCCACCACCGGCAACCATTCCGGCCACGTGAAGGAGAAGAGCGGGAACTTCAGCATATCCACCACCCTACCGCAGAAAAGCGGGGCGTACCCACCGCCATCCGGCATGAACTCAGCCACCTGACCCACACTGGAATTGAAGCAGTAGCCGTAGAAGACGCAGTCAATGATATTACCCGTCGCACCAGCGATGACAGCGGCGATGCTGAGCACGAAGCCCCGTTTCACCCCCTTCAATATCACATGGCGTAGGTAATAGCAAAGCGCACCCACCGCAATGATCCTCAGGACAGTCAATATAATCTTGTTGTTCCCCTTGAAGAATTCCAAACCAAAGGCGATTCCGTTATTCTCCTCGAAACGGATGAAAAACCAACTTGTCACCTCAACGCTCTCATGCAAGTAAAAGTGCGTCTTCACGTAAAACTTCACGATCTGATCGATCAGTATGATACCGAAGATCAAAGCGGAAGCATAAATCAATTCCTTTTTCTGTTCTGATTGCACAATCTATATATAAAAAGCGATTCGAGCATCCCCCCGAAGAGAAGTCCGAACCGCAATTTCACTTCTTTTTTATTTCACGCCGCTGTTTTTCGCGTCGATGCACAATGTGGCATGAGGCACGGCGCGCAATCTCTCCTTAGGGATCAACTTGCCCGTTTCGCGGCATATACCATACGTTTTGTTCTCAATGCGCACCAATGCGGCCTGCAGGTGCTGGATGAACTTCATCTGCCTTTGCGCCAAACGTCCGGCCTCCTCCTTGGTCATCGTCTCGGCACCCTCCTCCAACACCTTGAAGGTAGGTGACGTGTCGCATACATCGTTTCCGTCCATATTGGCCAAGCTGGCCTTCAGTAGTTCGTAGTCTCTTTGGGCTGCGGCTAACTTCTCAAGTATAAGTTCCTTGAACTCAGCAAGTTCCGCATCAGAATATCGTGTTTTCTCAGCCATATCCATCAGATTTAAAAGTAAAACTTATATTTTTCTTTTGCGAAAATAGATAAATGATGGTGTATATGCAAAACTTTTCATACTTGAATTATTAACAACGATAATTTTGTGATACGATAAAAGGGGAAGATCGATCTCCCCCTTCACAATATCATCGCTCCGTCTACGAAGACAAGTATGAAGCGCGATCAGAAATAGAAACCGATTCCGACGCTTGGAGCCATTCCGAAGTCAAAGTAGATGTCGCCCTCTTCTCTATCCATCGCAGTGTTTATGTACTTATGAAGAGAAAAATTGAGCACACTTGCGGATATGCAGAGGTGTTGCGCAGGCCTAAATTCGAACTTCACGGGTATGGCATGAAACGAAAATCCATGTGATCTCACAGTGGTTGTTTTTTTCTCATAGAAGTCCGGGTTTTGAAAATCAACATCAACACGCTTCGTACGGATGAAACCAGCGGTGATTTCTGGAGTGAAGTGGAACTTTTCGGCGAGCTTAATGTAATAGGAGACAGAGGGAGCAACCTCAAAAATGGCCAGGGACCAATCGTAATGATCATACTTTTCGATTTTCTTCCAAAAAGTTAATTGTGCACCGATGCGGAACTTGTTAACGGGGAAAAAATAAAATGCGGGAGAGGCTTCCATATAAATGATAGGCTTGCCTTCCGTCTTGACTTCCCCTTCCTTAATATAACCTTTCTGAACCTCTACCCCTACTATAGCGCCAACCATCTTTTCTCCTTTGGATTGGGCGAAGAGCACATTCAATCCACCCATCAACATGAGCAGCATTACGATTAGAGCCTTCTTCATAACTTACCTTTTTGATTGATTAATATTTTTCGCAAAGATAGCACACGAATGTAATATGCACAAATATCCTTATACTATTGTCTAATTTTATGGCAAAACGTTGACCACACACAATCCGATTGATTCTTCCTCAACAAATTCAGTCGAATATCTCCCGCAGCACATCCAATGTTTTAAGGTCCCTGAAATCTTGCAGATGAATACGATAATAATCGATGATATAGTCCAACAACTCGTTCCTTTCCTCTTTCGAGAAACGGAAGCAGGAAAGATTCCTATAGTTCATTCTGCAGAGCAAACGCAGGAACTGCGCCTCCCTGTCGGCGACGAACTCCTTGTGGGGTGGTCGCTGGTCGGTATATTCGGCCTGCCTAAGGTCAAAATAGCGGGCGTCCGCCAAGTCACACACGTCGGGGCAGAAGCCTAGGAGGGAAGATAAGCGGACGAGGAAGGCGATGTGGAAGTTATATACGCCCCGTTCCATCCCGTCCAGGCATAGCACGGACTCCTTGAGGAAGCGGAAAAGAAGCTTGTCCGACTCGCTGGTGCGCAACACGTTCGTCAGCATCTCCGCCAAGAAGAAGAGGATACTGCTCTTGTAGGGGTTGGTCATAGCGTCGAGCAAGGGGTGCAGGCATTTCAACTCCTTGATCACGTTCAGCTCCTGCCCGTTCTTGAGGGTCGCCTCCACAGAGAGGAGCGAAAGCGGCTGGAGCAGGGAGTAGCACTTCCCGCCCCGTTTGCTTCCCGCCCCGTAGAGCAGGAAGGAGGCTCTACCCAACTCCTCCGTATAGAGGGTGAGCAGGGCCGCGTTGTCCCTCACCTTCTTATGGCTTAAAACGATGGCATCCGTCTTGACGAACATGACCGTTCCTCCTATTCTATTGAACCACAGTGATATGGAAGCAGAACTGACCGTTCTCCTTGATGACGAGGAACTTGTTTTCGTTCCTCATTTCGCTCACCGTCTTGGTGAGTATGTTTTGGATATGCTTGTAGCTATATGCCCGTCTGTTCGAGTTGCGGAGGAACTCCCAGTAGGAGATGTCGAAGGATGCGCCATAGAGGTGGCTGGTGGTGTCCCTCGTGGCGTTCTTGTTGCCCTTGCGTAGGCGCTTCTGGCTCTCCTCCGTGCGCAGTGCGGAAGTCAAGTAGAGCGAATAGGCGGGTTGTTTCTTCTCCTTCAGTTTCTGTTGGAAACGCTCGGACAGCTCGTTCAGCACCTTGAACGCCTCAGGCGTCAGGTACGGGTACGAGTATTTGGCTGTTTTTTTCACGTAGTAGGTGGAGTCCGGCACATAGACCAGCGCCCCGCATTCCAGCAAGGAGTCCCTTTCGGCGAGGAAGTCCGCGTTCTTCCGGTAAGGAGGATTGAGCCCCATCTCCTTGCCCGCCGCGATGTGCAACTTATTCGGGTCGCGCAGGAATCTGCTTTTCTTCAGGGAATAGATTTGGCTCCAGCGATGCCTTGCGCGGTGATGTCCGTTCGGTTCGGTCAACGGCTCGTCTGGCGCGAGTTCCGTATCGGCGGTTACGCTGCCGAATATGAAGTCGCATCCCCCCAAGAAGAGCGGGAAGAGCAAAAGCAGTAATATGTACCGGGAAAGCCTCATCCTTAATCCTTTCTGAACATTTTAGCCTGATAGGAGGCGACCAATGCGCCCTCCTCGTTCCTGATTTCCGCCATGTAGATGGCTATCGTGCGTTTGAGGGAGATCTCCTTCGCCTCCACGGTGAGGACACCGGAAGAGACCGCCTTGATATAGTCGATGTGACCATCCAACGAGACCGCCGTCTTCCCGCGGGAATTCGCCGCGGCCGCCACCACATAATCCGCCAAGGTATAGAGCGCGCCGCCCTGTACGGAACCGACCCCGTTCAGGTGGAAATCCTGAATCACCATCCTGCCCGTCGCATGGCCTTCCGACGCACTCAGCAACTCCACGCCGATGTACTGCACAAATTTATCGTTCTTCAGCGCAGACAATGCACCTTCCGTATAATCCATAAATAAATAAAAAATTAGGTGTTTTCTAACTAATATATCTTCCTACCCGGAGGCGAAGCCAATGATAGGTTCCGCAACCGTTCCGCACAGCCGGCCGACAAGCCGGCGACCACGTGTTCGACACACTAAATACCCTTCGAATAGCAACGACGGCGGATGTACGGCTCCTGCTCATAATTGCGCCAGATACGCACCGCATTGGTGTTGCTTTCCAACTGAGGGTTTGTGATGGCATATTTGAATCCGTTGTCGATATATGCCTGGGTCATCTTCGTGTAATATAGCGCATGGATACCACGTTTCTGCCAATCGGGATGTACTCCGTTCAGGTACAAATCGATGGTGTCATTCCCCCGCAACGCCTTGAGGATGTGGACGAAACCAAACGGCAGCACCTTGCCTTTCGCCTTCTGGAACGCCTTCGACAAAGTCGGTATGCTCACACCGAAGGCCACCACGTCGTCGTGCTCGTCCAACACGAAGCATACATATTTAGGGTCGACGAAGCTGAAATAGGTCTTGATCAGCGATTCGATCTCCTTCTCCGAAAGTGTCGCGTAGCCATATAAATCCTTGAAGGCCTCGTTCAGCACATGGAACATGGACTTCCCATATTTCTTCAGATCCTTCTTCTTGTCGAAGAAGACCGCCCTCACATTGTACCTTTGGGCGATACCCTCGCTGACGATCTTCACCTTCTCCGGAATCTCCGCCACCTTGATACGGTACTGCACCCAATCCTCATCCTTGTTGAAACCCAATTGCTCCAGCATGGCAGGATAGTACGGGTAATTATATATGTTCGCGATGGTAGGCATCTTGTCGAACCCTTCGACCAGAAGGCCCTCCTTATCCATGTCATTAAAACCGAGCGGGCCCTGGATTGTCTTCATGCCCTTCGAAAGGCCCCACTCGATGACCTTGTCGATCAAGGCGCGGAGCACATCGATGTCCTCGATGAAGTCCAGCCATCCGAAACGGACCTTGTCGCCCCATTTCTCGTTGGCCACCTTGTTGATGATGCCGGCCACTCTACCCGCCAGCACACCGTCCTTGTAGGCCAGCCAATACTCCGCCTCGCAATGGTCAAAGGCGGGGTTCACGTCCTTGCGCAGCACGTTCATCTCGTCGAATTCCAAAGGGGGCACCCAATATGCATTACCTTTGTACAACGTTTCGGGGAAACGGATGAAGGTCTTCAGATCCTTCTTGCTTTCGACTCTTTTTATTTCAATCATTGACATACATTGACCTATTCATGTTCGCGAATTTACTCTTTTTTTTATTCCTTGTATACTTAAAAGGGTATATTTGTCCTCACATCCCAAAAACAGAAGGGCGATTCCACAGCGAAAAAAGCAGGATGGAACACGGCGGAAGAGGGGGAAATGAGTTGGTCGGCACAACCTTCCGCAGACATATCAGGGCATTGACAGATACGCGGATTAGACGATAAAAAAAGAAGGTTGGAACATTACGAAGAAAAAAATAACGTTATGTTTTTTTTAATCAGTGAAAATGAGTATATTTGCAGACCGAAATTTAAGATTAAGTACGTTATTATAAACAAAGTATTTGAGATGACTAAAGCAGATATCGTTAACGAGATTTCAAGGACAACAGGAATTGAAAGAGAAGATGTTTTGAAAGTGGTGGAATCTTTCATGCGTGAAGTGAAGAGATCCTTATCCAAGAGTGAGGATGTATATTTGAGAGGGTTCGGCTCTTTTATTGTGAAAGCCAGGGCTGAGAAGACAGCAAGAAACATCTCAAAGAAGACTTCCATCATTATCCCAGCGCACAATATCCCAGCATTCAAGCCAGCTAAGACCTTCATGAACGATGTGAAGAAGACAGCTGTTAAGGACGGAAAGAAGAAATAAATCATAATAATTAGTAATTTAAATTTTTAACAACTATGCCAAGCGGAAAGAAGAGAAAGAGACATAAAATGTCCACTCACAAACGCAAGAAGAGACTGAAGAAGAATCGTCATAAGAAGAAATAACGGTCTTTAGTTGCGAAAAGAGACGAAAGAACAAACTTGAGGCAAACTTGAGTTTGTTCTTTTTTATGTTTTAAAAAATTTTATGTTATGAGTAGCGAATTAGTAATTGATGTTCAAGCATCGGAAATATCCATCGCTCAACTGGACGACAAAAAGCTGGTTGAAGTGAACAAGGATAGGCGGGACAGCAAATTCTCCGTTGGCGACATTTACCTCGCCAAGGTGAAGAAACTGATGCCAGGACTCAATGCGGCATTCGTTGACGTGGGCTACGAGAAGGGAGCGTTCCTCCACTACCAAGACTTAGGGCCTCATTTCCTTACACTGAATTCGTTCATGAAGGATGCCCTGAGCGGCAAGAAGAAGGGACTCACCCTCTCTCGTTATCAGATCCAGAAGGAGATCCAAAAAGGCGGCCAGATCACGGACTTGCTCACCCAAGGGCAGGAGGTGCTGGTGCAGATCGCCAAGGAACCGATCTCCACGAAAGGACCGAGACTGACGGCGGAGATATCCATCGCAGGAAGGTTTCTGGTACTTATTCCAGGAGCGGACAGAGTGTTCGTCTCCCAAAAAATCAAATCGAACGAGGAGCGGAACCGTATCAAGCAAATCGTCAGAAGCGTGAAGCCTAAAAACTTCGGCGTCATCGTACGTACCGTGGCGGAGGGCAAGTCGGTGGAAGACGTGAACGCGGAGATACAAACGCTCGTACAACGCTGGGAGGCCAGCGTGGCGAAGATGAGCAGCGAGGGCAAACTGCCTAAACTGATCCACGAGGAGTTCGGACGCACCGTCGCCATCCTCCGCGACATCTTCAACCCTTCGTTCGAAAGCATTCACGTAAACGACAAGGTTGTCTACAACGAGGTGCTGGAGTACGTGAGCGAAATAGCTCCGGAGAAGAGGAACATCGTCAAGCTCTACACGGGCGACACCCCTATCTTCGACCATTTCTCCGTCACCAAACAACTGAAGTCGCTCTTCGGAAGGATCGTCTCCTTCAAGAACGGGGCTTACCTCATCATCGAAAAGACCGAAGCGATGCACGTCGTGGACGTCAACAGCGGTAACAAGTCCAAAGCCGGCAACGACCAAGAGGCGAACGCCATCGAGGTGAACCTGGCCGCAGCCGACGAATTGGCCAGACAGCTGAGACTGCGCGACTTGGGTGGTATCATCGTGGTCGACTTCATCGATATGACCAAGGCGGAAAACCGGCAAGCCCTCTACGACAGAATGAAGGCGAACATGCAGAATGACCGAGCAAGACACAACATCTTGCAACTCAGTAAGTTCGGCCTGATGCAGATCACACGTCAACGAGTGCGTCCTGAGATGCACATCAACACGGAGGAAGTATGTCCGACGTGCATGGGAAAAGGTGTTTCCCAACCCTCTATCTTATTCGTGGACACATTGGAGAGTAAGATAGATTATCTTGTAAATATCTTACAAGTAAGGAGTTTTAAACTTTATGTCCACCCTTACGTGGCGGCTTATATCAACAAAGGACTCCCATTCTTCACACTGAAGTCTAAATGGAGCCGAAAGTACCATTGCTCCTTCAAGTTGATTCCGTCACAAAACTTCGCGTTCCTTCAATATCAGTTCTACGACGAGAAAGGCAACGAGGTGGACTTGACAGAAGAGTCTGAAACGATTCACGAGAGCGAAGAGGATTAACTTCGTCATCCCGTAGTCGCAGCTCTGAAAAAACATCGGGCGGCGCCCTCACATCCGTGATGGCGCCGCCCTTTTTTGATGAGCGGTTGAATTTAAGAATAATTGGTATTCTAATTCATCCACCTATGAGGAAGTGGCGGGCTTCCTCCTCCGAAAACCGGAAGAGGAAGGGTTCCGCTAGGATCAGCAGGTCATTGGGCGCCGCACTTTCCGCCAAGCGACGATAAGGAGTGGAGAGCATATCGTTCCGATCGACGACCGTCACCTCCTTCATCGAGGAGATCTTGCTCGCGAAGAAGATGGCGCATCCGTCATCCTCTCCGTAAGAGATGTTATAATATCCCTTATTGTCCTGATAGGCCACGTCGTGGTGGCGGATATAGTCCGCAAGTGCCTGTATGTTAACCTTATAATCCATTTTAAATCCAATGCTATGATTGATTTTATCGACCAATATAATCACATAACCACTTCCCGACCTCGCTGGTCTTGTAGGCTTTCGCGCCCTTGGCGGCGAGGTCTTCCGTGACGATACCCGCTTCGAGGGAAGCCGCCACCGCGCGACGGATAGTAGCGCCCTCCTCCTTGGCGTTGAAGGCGTATTCGAACATCATTGCGGCGGAAAGCACAGCCGCCAATGGGTTCGCGATGTCCTTGCCAGCCGCCTGAGGGTAGCTGCCGTGGATTGGTTCGAAGAGGCTGGTGTGCGTGCCGATGCTGGCGGAGGCGAGAAGGCCCATGGAGCCTGCGATGACGCTCGCCTCGTCGGTGAGGATGTCGCCGAAGGTATTCTCCGTCACCATGACGTCGAAGAACTTCGGGCAACGCACCAACTGCATGGCGGCATTGTCCACGAACATATAATCGGTCTTCACCTCAGGGTAATCCTTCTCCATGGATTGAGCCACCTCTCTCCATAGGCGGGAAGACTCCAGGACGTTCGCTTTGTCCACGACCGTCAGGTGTTTGCGTCTCCGCATAGCGTATTCGAAGGCGAGCTTGAGGATGCGGCGGATCTCCTCCGTGCTGTAGATGCAGGTATCGTAGGCCACCGTGCCATTCTCCTTCCTTCCCTTCTCACCGAAGTACATACCGCCAGTCAGCTCACGGATGCAGAGGAAGTCCGCACCGCTCACCACCTCCTCCTTGAGGGGAGATTGGCCGACGAGCGAAGGGTAGGTCTCCACCGGACGCAGGTTGGCGTAGAGTCCCAACTGTTTACGCATGGCGAGCAGTCCCTGCTCAGGGCGCACCTTGGAGGTAGGGTCATTGTCGAAGCGAGGGTCGCCCACTGCGCCGAAGAGCACAGCATCCGCCTTCATGCAGAGTGCGTGGGTATCCTCAGGATAAGGGTCACCGCAAGCGTCGATGGCGCAGGCACCGACCAAAGCGGAGTCGTATGTCAGCGAGTGTCCGAAGCGCTCGCACACTTTCTTCACTACATTCAGGGCAACGGAGACCACCTCAGGTCCGATGCCGTCTCCAGGTAATATGGCTAAATTCAGTTTCATTGTTTTTCTTCTATTAAGTTTAACATTTTTTCTGTTGCTTGGATGGCCGCCTCTGTCTGGTCGGCATCCAGTCCGTGGGTCTTGAACACGTGGTCACGGAACTTCCATGTGATGGTGGTGTGGACCAAGGCGTCCGTCTTACCGCCAGGAGGGATGATGACCGAGTAGTCCAGCAACTCAGGGATCGGTTTCTTGAGCGAGGTGTATATCTTCCATAACGCCTTAGTGAAGGCGTTGTACTGTCCGTCGCCGGCTGCGGTCTCCTGGTAGCTTTCCCCGTTGATCTCTATCTTCACGGTCGCCACAGGGCGTATGCCATGGGTAAGCGAGAGGGAGTAGTTGACCATGCGGATCTTCTGCTTCTCCACAGGGTGTTTGAGCACGTCCGATATGATATAGGGGAGATCCTCCTGCGTGACGATCTGCTTCTTGTCGCCCAGCTCGATGATACGTTGCGTGACCTTGGTCATCGAGTCATCGTCTAGGCTGATGCCTAACGCCTCGATGTTCTTGCGGATGCTGGCTTTGCCCGACATCTTGCCCAAGGCATATTCACGCTCACGTCCGAAACGTTCCGGCAGCAGGTCGTTGTAGTAGAGGTGGTTCTTCGAGTCCCCGTCCGCATGGATGCCCGCGCATTGGGTGAAGACATTGTCACCGATGATCGGTTTGTTGTTCGGGATGCGGATGCCCGAGTAGGTCTCCACCAGCTTGCTCATCTGGTAGATCTTATCCTCACGGATGGAGGTCTTGATCTTCAGTTGGTCATGGAGCACCGCCACGACGCTGGTCAGCGGAGCGTTGCCCGCCCTTTCGCCCAATCCGTTGAAGGTGGTATGCAGACCTTGGATACCGGCCGACGCGGCGGCGAATACATTCGCCAAGGCGAGGTCATAGTCGTTGTGGGCATGGAAGTCGAAGTGGTACTTCGGGTAACGGTCCAACATATCCTTGCAGAACGTTAAGGTCTGCTGCGGGTTGAGGATGCCTAAGGTATCCGGCAGCATAACCCGCTTGATGGGTAGGTCGGCGATAGCGTCCAGATACTCGTAGACGTATTCGCGTGAGTGGATCATGCCGTTGCTCCAATCCTCCAGATAGAGGTTCACCTCGATACCCCTTGCCTGTGCGTCGAGGACGATGGCGCGGATATCCGCGAGATGCTCTTGAGTGCTCTTCCCCAATTGGTTCTCCACATGACGCTTCGAACCCTTGGTGAGCAGGTTCATCACCTTGGCGCCCATCTCCTCGATCCAGCGGAGGGAGGTGCCGCCATCCACGAAACCGAGCACCTCTATGCGTTGCAGGTGTCCGGCCTTCTTCGCCCATTCCACGATACGCTTCACCGCGTCCGACTCACCGTCGGAGACCCTGGCGGAGGCCACCTCCACACGGTTCACCCCTAAGGTATCGATCATCATGCGGGTGATACCCAGTTTCTCGTGGGGGGCGAATGATACCCCCGATGTCTGTTCCCCATCACGTAGGGTAGTGTCCATTATTTCCATGTCATATCTCTTTTAGACTCATAATCCTCTATGAGGTTCTTTTTGCTCAATAGGTAATCGATATCGTCGTAACCCTTCATGAGGCACTCTTTCTTGTAGGCATTGATCTCGAACCGTTCGCTCTCCCCTGTCGCCAGGTTGGTGATGGTCTGGTTCGGCAGATCCACCTTCACCTCCATCTTTGGGTTCTCGTCTATGCTGGCGAAGAGGCGGGCCAGGAAAGGTTCGCTCACGACGACAGGCAGGACGAAGTTATTCAGCTCATTGTTCTTGTGGATGTCCGCGAAGAAGCTGGAGACAACCACCCTGAACCCATATCCGGCGATGGCCCAGGCCGCATGCTCACGGCTGCTACCGCTACCGAAGTTCTTGCCAGCCACGAGGACGCAGCCGCTGTAGGTGGGGTCGTTCAGCACGAACTCCTTGACAGGGTTACCCTCCTTGTCGTAGCGCCAATCCCTGAATAGGTTCTCACCGAACCCCTCTTTGTCCGTCGCCTTCAGGAAACGGGCGGGTATGATCTGATCCGTGTCCACATTCTCCAATGGGAGGGGAACACATCTGCTAACTATTATATCGAATTTCTGTTTCATCGTATCTTGTCTTTTTTAGGTTTATAACATTGTGCAAGGGTCTGTGATGACGCCTGTGACGGCGGCTGCGGCTGCCACGAGCGGGCTGGCCAGTATGGTGCGGGCGCCAGGGCCTTGCCTGCCCTCGAAGTTACGGTTGGAGGTGGAGACGCTCAGTTTGCCGGCCGGTATCTTGTCGTCGTTCATGGCGAGGCAGGCGGAGCAGCCCGGTTGACGGAGGACGAAGCCAGCCTCCTCGAGCACCTTGTCCAACCCCTCTTCACGGATCTGTTGGTCCACCATCCATGAGCCCGGCACTAACCAGCAGGTCACGTTTGGTGCTTTCTTTTTCCCTTTCACGAGCGAAGCGAACGCGCGGAAGTCCTCGATCCTACCATTGGTGCAGGAGCCGCAGAAGACGTAGTCCACCTTCTTGCCCAAGAGTCTCTCGCCCGCTTGGAAGCCCATGTAGTTCAGGCTCTTCTGGAAGGAGGCGCGGCTCGAAGCCTCAACGCTCTCGAGGGAAGGGATATGTTGCGAGATGCCCATGCCCATGCCCGGGTTGGTGCCGTAGGTGACCATCGGTTCGATATCCTTGGCGTAGAAGGTGACTTCACGGTCGAACACCGCATCCTCACCGCTTCGGAGGGTCTTCCAGTAGGCCACCGCCTTCTCCCATGCCTCTCCCTTAGGAGCATGCTCACGCCCCTTCAGGTAGGCGAAGGTCACCTCGTCCGGTGCGATGAATCCGCCGCGCGCACCCATCTCGATGGTGAGGTTGCTGAGGGTGAGACGGCCCTCCATGGACATGTTGCGGACGGTCGACCCGGCATATTCCACGAAGTAACCCGTGGCGCCGGATGTGCTCATCTGGCTCATGATGTAGAGCGCCACATCCTTCGGGGTCACACCCTTGCCGAGTTCCCCTTCGATATTGATTCTCATGGATTTAGGCTTCGCCTGCAACACACATTGGCTCGCCAGCACCATCTCCACCTCGGAGGTTCCGATGCCGAAAGCCACGGCACCCATCGCGCCATGCGTGGAGGTGTGCGAGTCGCCGCAGACGATTGTCATGCCCGGCAGGGAAAGTCCCCGCTCCGGTCCGACGACGTGGATGATACCATTCCTTTTGTCATTCATGCCGAAGTAGCTCAGTCCGAAGTCCTTTGCGTTTTGTTCGAGCGTGGCCACCTGTTTCCTGCCCACCTCGTCCTCGATCGGTTTGTCCTGGTCGTGGGTAGGGATGTTATGGTCGGGCATGCAATAGATCTGTTCAGGACGGAAGCATTTCAGTCCGCGCTCACGGAGGCCCGTGAAAGCCTGTGCGGTGGTCACCTCATGGCAGTAGAGGCGATCGATGTAGAGTTGGGAAGGCCCATCCTCCAGTTGTGATACCACGTGGGCATCCCATATCTTGTCAAATAATGTATTCATAATTGCTATCGTTATCAGTTATCACATAAATTTATTGACGGCGTCCACATAGGCCTCGAGGGAAGCCTCGACGATATCCGTATTGGCACCGAAGCCGAAATATACCTTGCCGTTATGTTCCACCTGCATGTGTACCTTTCCGACGTCGTTGCTACCCTTGCTGATGGATTGGATGGTGAACTCGCAGAGGGTCATCTTCTCTTGGAGGATAGCCTTCAGCGCATTGATGGCGGCGTCCACCGGACCGTTTCCGAAGGCCTTCGCCTCCTTGGTCACGCCATGGACGGAGAGCACCAGATCGGCCTCGTGGTTGATGTTCTTGCCTGAAACGACCTGGAGAGAGATCACTTCGACCGCCTTCTCTCCGCCGCCCTTTCCCATCAGCATGCGGATATCATCATCCAACACCTCCTTCTTCTGGTCCGCCAAGACGAGGAACTTATTGTAGAGATCATCCAGCTGTTCGTTCGTCACCTCGTACCCCAATGTGCCGAGGCGGTGGCGAAGGGCCGCCCGACCGCTGCGGGCCGTCAGCACGATCATGTTATCGTCGATGCCGATGTCCTTAGGGTCCATGATCTCGTAGGTGCGGAGGTTCTTCAGCACACCGTCCTGATGGATGCCGGAGGAGTGGGCGAAGGCGTTCCTGCCGACCACCGCCTTGTTCATTTGGATCGGCATGTTCATCAGGTTAGAGACGATGCGGCTTGTATGGTAAATATGTTTCGTGTCGATCGCGGTGTCGATGTTCAGCTCCTTGCGGCAGCGCAGGGCCATCACCACCTCCTCGAGCGCCGTGTTACCCGCACGTTCGCCCACACCGTTGATGGTCACCTCCACTTGTCTGGCACCATTCATCACACCGGCGAGCGTGTTGGCGGTTGCCATGCCGAGGTCGTTGTGGCAGTGGGTGGAGATGACCGCCTTGTGGATGCCGTCGACGTGGTCGAAGAGGTATTTGATCTTCGCGCCGAACTCGTCCGGGAGGCAATAGCCCGTCGTGTCCGGGATGTTGACGACGGTCGCACCCGCCTTGATGACCGCCTCCACCACGCGGGCGAGGTATTCGTTGTCGGTCCGGCCCGCATCCTCACAATAGAACTCCACGTCTTCCACGTACTTCTTCGCATACTTTGTGGCGGCGATGGCGCGCTCAAGAATTTCCTCCCTGTTGGAGTTGAATTTATAGCGGATGTGCAAGTCGGACGTACCAATACCCGTGTGGATTCGTTTCCTCTTCGCGAAGTGGAGCGCCTCGTAGGCCACGTCAATATCCTTCTCGATACCACGGGTCAAAGCGCAAACGATAGGTGAAGTCACCACTTTGGAAATCTCCTCGACCGATTTGAAATCCCCCGGGCTGGAGATAGGGAAACCCGCCTCAATCACATCCACGCCCAAAGCTTCGAGACTTTTGGCCACCTCAAGTTTTTCGATGGTGGTCAACTGACAACCGGGGACCTGTTCCCCGTCTCTCAGTGTCGTGTCAAAAATGAATAATCTCTCAGACATAAGTTCTTTTGTTAGATAAATATAATAAAAAAAAGAACCTTTCCCACAAGGAAGTGAGAAAGGTTCTATAGGGTTCGTCAATATACACATTCCTCACTTCCTTAAGCTACGCAAAAGGATAATAATGGAAATGTTAATAATATTGAGTATGTAATTTGTCATTCTTCGAAATATTACGGGTACAAAGTTATAGCATAATTCAAATAGAATGTTCTCAATTTTTGAAAAAAATTACTTATAAAATTATAATGATTTAATATTCAACTTTTTATAAAAACAAAAATAGTCTCATAGGGGAGAAACAAGCGGTGGGGAAATATACTTTTCAAGGGAGGAAAAGTGCTATAATAGACGGATGAATGGTTTTGTTTTTCGCCCTTGTATACGTACCTTTGCAGACGATTTATGATCTGACAACGAAATATATATTGTATTGAATATTAAACGATTAAGAAAAATGAGCAAGATGGATGCACCATGGGGCGAAGCGTCGCTCACACATCACAACAGAATTACATCGACCAAGCATCATGCCAGGTATGCCTTGCTGACGCAATATTTCATGATGGGCTTCGTCTACGCCTCGCTCGTCTCCCGCTACCCGGCCATCAACGCACATTATGGGATGTCCATCCGCGAGCTGAGCTACATTCCGCTCAGCATGGCGATCGGCTCGCTCATCATCACCCCGATGTGTTGCCACCTCTCCGCACGGTTCGGCAGCAAGAAGCTCACGGCGCTGAGCTACGCCTACATGCTGCTGCTTCCCCTGATGACGCTTATGCCCCATAAGTTGCTCGTCTTCCCTTTCTGCGCCCTCTACGGCATGCTCGTGACCATCACGGACGTCGCCATCAACGGTAACTCCATCCTGGTGGAGAACGCCTACAAGCGGCCTGTCGTCTCGATGTTCCATGCGCTCTACTACGTGGGGGTGTGCTGCGGCGCATTGCTCAGCATCCTCTTCATCACCTACGGGTTCCCTGTTTATGTGCACCACCTCAGCGTCGCGCTCTTCAGCGTGGCCATCATCTTCTACATCCGTCGCTTCTTCCTGCAGGAGACCATCACCCGAACGGAGCGGGTGGAGAAGCGTCCCTTTCTGATATTGCCTAAGGGTATATTGCTCCTGATCGCCTTCATCGCCCTCTGCTCGAGGGTCACGGAGGGTAGCTTCACCAATTGGAGCACCGTCTACATGAAGACCATCGTTTCGCTTCCCGAGAACCTCGCGCCGTTGGGCTTAACTATCTACGCCGCCTTCATGTCCATCGGACGTTCGTTCGGCGACCGATTGCGCCAGCGCTACAGCGACCCGACCATCCTCTTCTGGAGTTGTTTGCTCACCTCTTTCGGCATCCTCACCATCATCTCCAACCCACACTTCATCTGCGCCGCCGTCGGATTCTTCATCGCCGGTCTGGGCATCTCTTGCCTCGTGCCGATCATCTACAGCTTAGCAGGAAAGCAGAAGGGCGTCAACCCGGGCATGGGTATCGCCATGGTCAATACGGTCAGCAGCACGGCCTTCCTCTTCGGTCCGTTCCTCATCGGAGCCATCGCCGACGCAACCAGCATGAGGGTCGCCTACGGCTACGTCTTCGGATTGACACTCATCATGACCTTCCTCACCTACCGGTTGATGAATCATAAATGAGCGATTCGGTAGCGCAGGCCTGAAACGGTGGCCCTGAGAATGGCCCACAGCTTGCGGCACTTATCTTTTTGGAAAAATAGGATATGATAGGGTTCTCCCAGGTAGAAAGTCTTCAGGAAACGTGTTTTCTTAAAGTATTGGGGGTAATCCGCCCAGAGCATCCACTGTGACTTCACGATAGCGTACAGACGCTTAGGCGGGTATGAGACGATCTCCTTGTCGCCCACCTTGATGGTCTCGCCGAAGCGCTGACGGAGCGTCGCACCGCCCACCATCACTACCTGTAGCCCAGCCTTTTGCGCCTTGAAGCAGAAATCCATGTCGATACCATCCACCAAGAACTCCTCACGGTAACCACCGATCGACAGCGCTAACGGCACATTGACCATGGAACCGGAGGTGATGACGTAGTTCTTAGGCTCGAAGCATCCTGCCTCGGCGGATTCGCCAGGCGTCACAGGCGCGAATGAGAGGATCTGTTCGGCAGGCAGTTGGCTCTCGATTTGGTGGAGGAAATAGCTGAAATCCACGAATTGGCTGTCCTGGTCCATGGTGAGCAGGTAATCGATCCCCGCCTCTTGGCAACGCCTCAACACTGCGTTCAGGGCACGAGAGATGCCCACGTTGTCCGCCTCGCCCAGCCATTCCACATTATCGCCCAAGCTGTCCAGCTCATGACGGTCCCACATAGGCGTGTTTTGCCAGATGAAGACCTTCTCGGCGAATTCACGGTAGCATGCCACGTTCTTCCGCAACAGCTGCTCGTCAGGATAATATGCGATGACACATGCGCAAAACCTCATGAGGATTTCAGACGGATATTTTTATAAAATAATGATTATGATATATTTCTGGCGTCACAGACCATGTGATAGGCCTCAACGGTATGGCGGAACCTCACGACCGACTCCTCCCACTCCTTAGAACCCGCCTCCACCGTCAGTTTGTCCGGATGGCAAACCTTCACGATCTCACGGTACGCCGCCTTCACCTCATCATCCGTAGCGTCCGACGACACACCCAAGGTGAGGTACGCCTGTCGCATGATGTTGCAGGACAAGTCGTTGAGGCGTTGGTTCTCCTTTTGCCTGTCGCTGGATTCCCTCCTCCTGAACTCGTATTTGTACTCCAAGGAGAGGATGTCCCACTCCTTGATGAGAAGGTATTCCGCGATCTCACGCAACTTCACCATCTCGGCGTCGCAGATGCCCTCGGAGACATAGGCGGTCTTGAAGAGATATTCTAAGAGCTCCAGCCGCGCCTCATACGGAGTCCCCGCTCTCACGACATCCAACGCACAGTCTCTGAACGTGGGCAATTTGCCTTTCAAATATTTCTTCAGCAAGGAGCGCAACACCTTCTTGTCCTCACTGAACATCTTCATGTAGTGGGATGCCTTAAATCTTTTGTCGAAATACTCGTGCGCCACCAAGGCTTCGGAGGCCATGATCTCATTGTCCCTCCGTATCATGATGGCGAACAATATGGCGACGGCACGTATTGCACGCCTCGTCTCTTTATGGAATAACCCCTTGGGGAAAAGATCATTATCGTTCTCACGAGTAAAGGTCTTCATTTGGGCTAGTCCCTTTTTGTTTCTATCATCCTTCCATTGAAACCAAGATGGTGAAAACCAGAATAGAAAGACTACTGTTATGGAGAATGTGATTATTGTAAATTCCGTCATGAAGAATTATTCTTTGTGTCTAGCCTTCAATTCTCTCGCCAGATCCTCGATTCTATAGCCTTTCTCCGTCAGCAAGACGATCAGGTGGTAAATCAGGTCGGACGATTCGTAGAGGAATTGTTCGCCTGTTCCGTTCGTAGCCTCGATAATGGTTTCGACAGCCTCTTCGCCCACTTTCTGCGAGATCTTGTTCACGCCCTTGGTGAAGAGTTTGGTCGTGTAGGAACCCTCCGGCATCTCCCGCTTGCGCTTCTCGATGAAGTCCTGCAAGTAGGAAAGGAAAGCGAGGTCCTCTATGTTCTTGTCGCCACGGAACGTGTCCGCCCCGGTGGTGGATCCTTCCGGCAACGCCTTGATGATGACGGCGGTCTTCTCCACGTTATAGACCAGGGAGTCCACCGCAACCGGTTTGAAGTACTCTCCTCCGGTGATAAGTTCCAAGGCGGATTGGTCGGCGTTCAGCAAGTAAACCACCTTCTCCGCCTCCATCTTCGCGATCGCCTCGTCATTGACGAAGCCCACACGAAGGATCTGTTTGGTGCGCACATCCTGCACAACCGCTTGAATTGTATGCATAGTTATATTTTTTACGTTTACGATAGCCCATTAGGCATTGGTCAGCACGGTCTTGAGACGTGCGATGAAGTCGTCGGCCTCCGCTTTCGTCAAGCAGAGAGGCGGCAAGAGGCGAAGCACGTTCGTTCCGCTGCAGCCCGTGAAGACGTGTTGTTCGAAGACCAGTTTGCTACGGATCTCCTTATGAGGGCAATCCAACTCGATACCGATCATCAAGCCACGTCCGCGGATATCCGTGATGTGAGGCAGTTTAGCCGCCTTCAGCTGTTGCATGATGTAGTCTCCCACCTCGCCAGCGTTCGCCACGAGGTTCTCCTGCTCCATCACGTCGAGCACCGCCAAACCAGCCGTGCAAGCCATGTGGTTGCCGCCGAACGTCGTACCCAACTGTCCGTATACAGGGGTGAATTTAGGAGCGATGAGCAAGCCAGCGACAGGGAAACCGTTGCCGATGCCCTTCGCCACCGTGATGAGGTCCGGCTTAACGTCCAAGTGTTGGTGGGCGAAGAATTTGCCCGAACGGCCATATCCACATTGGATCTCGTCGCAGATCAACACAGTGTTATATTCATCGCAAGCCTTGCGGAGGCCCTGGAGGAACTCTTTCGTCACCATACGGATGCCGCCCACGCCTTGGATACACTCCACGATGACGGCGCAGACGTCCCCCTTCTTGATCTCCTTCACCCAAGCGTCCAGGTCATTCAACGGGAGGTAAGTGACATGGCCGTTGTCGTTGATAGGGGCGATGATCTTCGGGTTGTTGGTCACCTCGACCGCCAACGAAGTACGTCCGTGGAACGCCTTGTCGGAAGAGAGCACGCGGGTACGTCCGTTGTAGAAGGAAGCCAGCTTGAGGGCGTTCTCGTTCGCCTCCGCGCCGGAGTTGATCATGAAGAACTGGTAGTCCTCGTAACCGCTGGCCTTGCCCAAGCGTTCAGCCAACTGAACCTGCAGTTTGTTGATCACGGAGTTGGAATAGAAGCCAAGCGCATTCAACTGCTTCGTCATCATCTCCACGTAGTGAGGGTGGCAATGTCCGATGCTGATAACAGCGTGCCCACCATACAAATCAAGGTATTCCTGGCCCTTCTCGTCCCATACCTTACAACCTTTACCCTTTACGATATTCACATCGAAAAGCGGATATACATCGAAAAGTTTCATATTGCAATTATTAGTCATTCTTTCCAAACGAGTTAGTCCCACGACCACTCAGACACCGCAAAATTACAAAATAATTCTGATAGATGGTTGGGGGGAGAGAAAATGACGAGAGGGGTAGGGATTTACGATTTGGCGACTTCCGATTTACCAGTTTCTGGAATCGTAAATGGTAAATAGTAAATCATAAATATCTCACGGAAGGGTAAAAGAAAAGGGGCGCTTTTCACAAAACACCCCAATCGTACTTGTAATTGAGTTTAGAAGATTTTAATCGTATCTTGTAGTATATGCTTCTTTTTTCTGTTTTGTGCGGAGAGGCGATGCCCTCCTTGTTTCATGATAAATTAATATGTTGTTTTTTACACTCGTACTTGTTTCGATTGTCGTTTTTTCTACCGTTTTCATAATGGACGGGCGAACTGCCCGCCCCTATGAAAACAGTCGCACATTCCGTGCTTAATCACCATACACACCATGGACATTGAAAATGCCCTTACAAAATTACACTCTTTTTGATGCGTTCCCGTTCTGGCCACATCATGGTATCAATAACGTCAACCATGCCCATGACAACAGGAAAACCGCTGCGTAAATAAATAGTAGCTGAATTCTCATAAGCGTTATATTTTGATCGTTACACATCCAACAAACAACAATCAGAGCCCATAACGCCGCAAACTCTTTCACCACAAACAGGAAATAATCCTTTGATTTGCAATTTAACCCTTATTCACATCAACACTATTCGCGACCTACGTAATGGATCAGGATTTCGCTTAACCCCTTTCTTTAGCCCCTTTTCACAAATTTAAAAAAATTATAATCCATTATGAATTATTAACACGATAAATTCATTGATACTTGTCAAAAACAACTCCAGACGTCAAAAATCGAGGAGGTTTCTGAGGATCCACCAAGCCAGCACAACCACAAGGTAGGTGATGGGAACGCACGGCTTATTCATGTAATTATGGAAGACCGGATACCTCTCCTTAAGCGCCGAGGAGAGCAAAAGCAGGGAGACAACCGGAATGGAAAAAACCAGGAGAGCGTTGTACCGGAACGCAGGCACGAACTCAAGATGGAGCAAACAATGGATGGCTCTCTGCGAGCCACATCCCGGGCACTTCAGCCCCGTCAGGAGGAAGAAAGGACACTTCGGGAAAAATTGGATATTGGAAGGATTATATAAATAATAGACGAGCACCCCCACAAGGCCTATCACCACCAAGGCAATCCACTTCCACCACCGCTTCGTCGAAAAGGCCATGCGTTCTCTGTCGTTTATTCAAACCTCCTTTATTATATGGGAAAGAGCAAGAAGGAGTAAATGTCCTTCTTGCCCTCTCTCCTATCAATTGTAAAATTATTGTTGGGATATTAACGCCCTGCCTACACCAAAAACAAAGAAGAGAATCATAACAACAACACCTACCAAAATGCCTACGATCACAGCCCATCTCGCACAACTCTTGGCGCTCTTGCTGGCCTCCAAAGCCCCTTCATAATCACCTTGATCAAATAGTTTGTTCACTTTAATTGCCTTGAGGATTCCAAAAACTCCAATTGGCAAGCAACAGAAAATGGTCGCTAAAATTGATTGCACCAAATAATTCTTCGGACAAGTTTGCATATGTAAAAATTTTAAATTGTTAATAATCAAACATATATCACATCCTCACCACTCTACATCCTTAATAAAGCATACCATAGAGACGCAATAAGGAATTCGTAATACAAACATAATGTTTTTTTTGACATGGTATATTATATGGCACAAAAAACCGCCATGCCGGAGATTCGTTCCAACCGGCCCCAAGAGGAACCGCTCGGTTATTTCTCCACCTCGAACTCCTTTTCCCAGGCCAATATACCACCTTCCATGTTATATACATCCTTGAACCCGTTCTTCACCATAAGGTTCATGGCGTTGAGGCTTCTCTTCCCGGAGCGGCAATAGACCAGCACCGTCTTCCTCTTCTTGACCGCCTTGGCGATGTTCTTCTCGAAGTCGGGATTGCGGAAGTCGACGTTCCGAGCACCCTTGATATGACCGGCGGCGAACTCCTGCGGCGTGCGCACATCCACCACCTGAAGGTTCGGGTCCTTGGTGATCATCTCGTGGAACTCCTGCGGCGAGATGTTCTTCTGGGCGCAAGCCACCATGGACAAAAGGAGCCCCAATAACAAAAACAATCTTTTCATAACTACTAGAATTAAGGTGCGTCCAGAGGATTCACCGATTTAATATATATAGCAATCATTCGCCGATCACCTGCGCGATCACTTGCGGGAAGTATTGGTACTCCAGCTCATGCACATTATGCGCGACATCATCCGGCGTGTCGGTAGGGAGCACCTTGCACTTCGCCTGGAAGATCACCTGCCCCTCGTCCAAGTTCTCGTTCACGTAATGGATGGAGATGCCGCTCTCCTTCTCGCCGGCCGCGACCACCGCCTCGTGCACGTGCGAGCCGTACATGCCCTTCCCGCCAAACTTAGGCAAGAGGGCAGGATGGATATTGATGATCCGATTAGGGAAGGCCTCGATGATAGCGGAAGGCACTTGCAACAGGAAGCCAGCCAAGATGACGTAATCAACCTTTGCCTCCTGCAGCCAACCCAAAACGGTTCCGTCCTTCAATTCGTCTTTCGTGAAGAGTCTAAAAGGAATGTTCAAACGCTCCGCGCGCACCTTCACATAGGCATCTTTCTTATTACATAATATAAAAGGGAAGGTTACATTCTTGTTGCCCGAAAAGTGGTTGATGATGTTTTCCGCATTCGATCCGGAGCCCGAGGCGAAAATGGCTAACTTTTTTTCCATTTGATTACATATTTCGTTTTAGACATAAAAAAAGATACACATTTGGGGGTAATTGTGCAATATTTTGGATTTTTTGTAGGACATTACACGTTTTATCTCGCCAAAAATATGTTTCTTTGCACCGCAAATTTAACACATAAATTATTAACTAAAAAATTAAGATTATGTCAGAAGTAGCACAGAAAGTTAAATCGATTATTGTTGAGAAATTAGGCGTTGAGTTGGAAGAGGTAACCGATGAGGCAAGTTTCACTAACGATTTGGGTGCAGATTCATTGGATACTGTGGAGTTGATCATGGAATTCGAGAAGGAGTTCGGAATCCAGATCTCTGACGACCAAACGGAGAAGATTTCAACAGTAGGCGAGGCAATCAAGTTGATTGAGTCAGAAATGAAATAAGATCATAGTTTTCGGCTATGAATTTCAGAAGAGTTGTAGTAACGGGAGTGGGCGCGATTACGCCAATAGGGAACGATATTCCTACTTATTGGAACGCATTACTGAAAGGTGTGAGCGGGGCCGCTCCCATTACGCTCTTTGACGCGACGAATTTCCGGACGACCTTCGCATGTGAGGTGAAAGGTTTCGATCCGTTGGATTACTTCGACAAGAAGGAGGCACGTAAGCTCGACAAGCACGTTCAGTTCGCCATCGCTGCGGCGAAGGAGTGCATGGACGATGCGAATTTTGATATGGAGAAGTTGGATACCGACAGGGGAGGAGTCATATTCTCCACGGGTATCGGAGGTATCACCTCATTGGAGCAAGGCTTTGAAGAATTCCAATCCTGTGGCAAATTCAATCCGTTTTACATAACGAGGATGATCGCCGACATGGCGGCCGGACATATTTCGATGTTGTATAAGTTTCGCGGTCCGAATTTCGGTATCGTATCCGCTTGTGCGTCATCGACACATGCATTGAGCACCGCTTGCGACATGATTCGCTTAGGCAGGGCGGATGTGATGATCACGGGTGGAGTCGAGGCTGCTATCACGCGTAGCGGTATCGGTGGATTCTGTGCGATGCATGCGCTCTCGACGAGGAATGAAGACCCTCAGACAGCTTCTCGGCCTTTCAGTGCATCGAGGGACGGGTTCGTGATGGGTGAAGGAGCAGGATGCTTGGTGTTCGAGGAATATGAGCATGCCATCAACAGAGGAGCGAAGATATATGCGGAGGTTGTGGGCGTAGGCGCATCTGCGGATGCCTACCACATGACGGCGACACACCCGGAAGGAGAGGGTGCGGTCTTGGTCATGGAAGCCGCTTTGAAGGATGCGGGTATGCGTCCGGAGGAGATCGACTACATCAATATGCACGGAACATCCACACCATTGGGAGACCCTTCGGAGGTGAAGGCCATCCTGAAAGTGTTCAAGGAACATTCCTACAAGATGAGCCTGAGCTCCACCAAGTCAATGACGGGACACCTCCTCGGAGCGACAGGCGCGGTAGAGGCCATCGCCTCCATCCTAGCCATCAAGGAGGGTATGATCCCGCCAACCATCAACCACCAAGAGGGTGACGATGACCCTGAGATAGATTACAAACTGGACTTCACCTTCAACAAGGCGAAGAAACGTGAAATTAAGACCGCCATGTCCAATACCTTCGGGTTCGGCGGCCATAATGCGACAATCATATTTAAGAAATTTGAAGGTTAAATTTCTCATAAAAGAGGCTATGAACCGGGTAAGGCTTCTTTGGGCGTCCTCCAAAGGGGATTATTTGGTTATCCAAAGGCAACTCGGCTTCACCCCCCACAATGTGGATTATTATAACCTCGCGCTCTCCCATAAGTCTGTTATGGTCAGGGCGAAGAAGGATAGCCAATCGAACGAGCGGCTCGAATACTTGGGGGACGCTGTCATCGAGGCCATCGTGTCGGATATTCTTTATAAGCAATACAAAAACGCCGACGAAGGCCTCCTGACCAATATGCGGGTCAAACTGGTGCAGCGCGAAACCCTGAACAAGGTGGCCCAACAGATGGGACTCGAGAAGATCATCAAGACCACCCCCATGAACAAAACACATAACTTCAATGTATATGGTAACGCTTTCGAGGCTTTGGTGGGCGCCATTTATCTGGACAGAGGCTTCGACTTCACTTATTACTATCTGAAGGATGTCGTCCTCAAAAAGTTCATGGACATGTCCAAGGTGATCAACGACGACCACGACTACAAGTCCAAACTCATCGAGTGGTGCCAGAAGAACCGAGTGCACATCGCCTACTCCGTGGTCGACGAGACGAAGGACAAAGACCACAACATCATGTTCAAGTCCGAAGTGCGCCTCAACAACGTACACGGCGGATTTGGCACCGGCTACTCCAAAAAGGAGTCCCAACAGATGGCTTCGCAGGCGGCCTTGAGAAGACTCAAAAAAGACAGGAACTTTTTCCGCAAGGAGAAAAAAAACGATAGTAACGTTCAAAGCCAAGACTCGTCTTGCGCTGAATAAAGTGTCATAATAGGATGGAAAAGCTTATCCATTTCGGAAGAATCGCGTTCGAGAAGGCCAAGGCTTGCGCCAACCGAACCGTCTTCAAATATAAGGATGATGCCACGGGAGAGTGGAGGAACGTCAGCTGGTCCGATTTCGCGGAACAAGTGCGCTCCATCGCCAAATCCCTCATCGAATTGGGCATCAAGGAGGAGGACCGTATCGCCATCTTCTCCCAAAACATGGTGGAAATCATTGCGGTGGACTTGGCGTGCCAGTCCATCAGGGCCACAACCGTGCCTATGTATGCCACCGCATCCGCCTCTCAAATCGACTATATCATCAACGATGCCGAAATCAGCACCATCTTCGTGGGGGAGCAATACCAATACGACAGAGCGGTGGAGGTGCTCCGGCAATCGAAATACCTGAAACGGATCGTCGCCATCGACCCTTCCGTCCAACTCAAGGGTGTGGACGCCGCCATCTCCTTCGAGGATTTCAAGAAGCATGGACTGGAGTCGCAGAGCGCGGACCAATTACTGAATGAGCGCTTGGAGAAACTCTCCCTCAATGACCTCACCACCCTCATATATACGTCGGGAACCACAGGTGAGCCTAAGGGCGTGATCATCCGGCAATCCAACTACCAACAGGCGATGAAGATCCACGACATCCGTCTCAAGAACGTGACGGACAAGGACGTGTCGCTTTGTTTCCTCCCTCTCAGCCATATCTTCGAGAGGGCATGGACGTACTTCTGCATGCACCGTAACATGGTCGTGGCGGTCAACAAAAACCCTAAGGAGATCCAAACCATCATCAAGGAGGTTCAACCAACCATGATGTGCGCCGTTCCACGCTTCTGGGAAAAGGTCTACATGGGCGTGAACGATAAGATCGAGGGCTTCCCTTCCCCACTCCGCAAGTGGATGCTCCATGCGGTTAAGATCGGCGAACGCCGCAACTTAGGATACAGACGTTACAACAAACCTATCCCTGCGATCCTGAACATACGCTATTGGTTCTACCGAAACACCTTGTTCAAACTACTGAAGAAGGTGATCGGACTGGGCAAGGGACGATTCTTCCCGACAGCGGGAGCCGCCCTTTCCGACGATGTGAACATATTCCTCCACAGCGTGGGCATCAATATATGCGTGGGTTACGGACTGACGGAATCGACCGCCACCGTCTCCTGCTACAACCCGTTCAACGTGGATTATGAGATACACTCCGTCGGCGACATCATGCCGGAGGTGGAGGTGAAGATCGGCGAGAACGACGAGATACTCCTACGAGGAAAGACCATCACGGAAGGATACTACAACAAGCCTGAGGCGAACGAAAGCAGTTTCGTGGACGGATGGTTCAAGACGGGCGACGCCGGATACCTGACGGAACAGGGTAGACTGGTGATCCGCGAGAGGATCAAGGAGCTCTATAAGACCTCCAACGGAAAATACGTGGCGCCACAGCAGGTGGAGAGCAAACTCATCGTGGACAAGTACATCGAGCAGGCGGCCATCATAGCCGACCAGCGGAAGTATGTATCCGCCCTCATTGTCCCAGCCTTCTCGGCCCTCGAAGCATTCGCCAACACGTCGAAGATAAAATTCGCGTCACGGAAAGAGTTGCTGGAGAACCCTAAGATCATCGCCTTCTACGAAGCCCGTATCCAACAGGCACAGAAGGATCTGGCGGTGTATGAGCAGGTGAAGAGGTTCACGTTGCTCACCGATGCGTTCACGCCAGACAACGGAGAATTGACCCTGACCCTGAAACTGAAAAGGAAGGTCATCTCCGAGCACTACGAGAAAGAGATAGAAAACATGTATAATAATTAATATAACTATGGGCAAATATTATAACTACAACCAAAGTGACGACACCAAGAATGTGGTGCTCTCCAAGATCAAGAAGATTTTCTCTATCCCATTGATTGCTGGTGTGCTGATTTTGATCGCCATATCTAATAGTTGCACAACCATCGATTCAGGCTCCGTGGGTCTGAAGTTCTACAAATGGTCCAGTGACTCCGACCGTCGCGGAGGTGTGATCGGAACCTGTAAGGGTTGGGTATGGTACAACCCTATCACGCAGAGTGTGTTCGAGTATCCGATATACGTGCAACGTAAGACATACGAACCGTTTTCCGTGAACGCCAAGGACGCGAGTACGTTCACCATGGACCCGACCATCGCCTACCGTTTGGATGGAGACAGGGCGGAGCAGGTGTTCGTCAAGTATAGAAAATCACTTGCCGACATTGAGGATGGTTATATCCGCACTTGCATCTACGAGGCATATCGTACCTGCGCCAACCGCTACACCTCGGATTCCCTCATGGCGAACAGAGGAGGTTTCGAGATGGAAGTGCGCGAGAAACTTGAGAAATCCCTCTCCAACGAAGGTTTCATAGTGGAAGAGTTCACCTCACAGATCACTCCACCGAACTCATTGGCGGAGGCGATCAACGCCAAGAACGAAGCGGTACAGAACGCCTTGAAGGCAGAGAACAAAGTGAAGGAAGCCGAGGCGAACGCCAAGATCGAGATCGCCAGGGCACAAGGTGAGGCAAACGCCTTGAAGATCAAAGGAGATGGTGAGGCTTACTACAACAGAGTGGTGGCCTTGTCCCTCAATGAATTGCTGGTTCGCCAATGCGCCATCGAGAAGTGGGACGGCAAACTGCCTACCTACATGTCGGGTGAAAAAGGTGCCGTTCCTTTCATCGGACTGAAATAATATAATACAGAGGCTCATGATGGTCGAACGGATCATCATGGGCTTTCCATTTTCACATATAACTTTACAATAATGATTACAATAGACCAACTGAAGAGTGTGTTGGAACGCGAGGACGCGTTGAGGAGGTATCTTTGACATCGATGAGAAGATAGTTCAAATCGAGGAAGAGGAGTTACGTACGCAAGCCCCTGGTTTCTGGGACGACCAGAAAGCCGCGGAGGCGCAGATGAAGAAAATCAAGGACATCAAGAAGTGGGTGGACGGCTACAACGATGTGAAGGCGGCCGTCGAGGAGCTGAAGCTCTCGTTCGACTTCTACAAGGAGGAGGCCGTGACGGAAGAGGAGGTGGATGCCGCCTATGCCCACGCCATCGACCTGACGGAGAAACTGGAGCTGCAGAATATGCTCCGCAAAGAGGAGGATAAGATGGGCGCCGTCCTGAAGATTGTGGCGGGCGCCGGAGGAACGGAGGCGCAAGACTGGGGCGACATGCTCATGAGAATGTACCTCCGCTGGTGTGAAGCGAAAGGATACAAGACGGAGATCGCCAACCTACTCGATGGAGATGAGGCGGGCATCAAGTCCGTCACCATCAAGGTGGAGGGAGACTTCGCCTACGGTTATTTGAAGAGCGAGAACGGTGTGCACCGCTTGGTACGCGTCTCCCCGTTCAACGCGCAGGGAAAGCGTATGACCTCGTTCACCTCCGTGTTCGTCGTTCCGTTGGTGGACGACTCCATCGAGATCTACGTCAATCCGGCGAACCTCTCATGGGACACCTTCCGCTCCAGCGGTGCGGGTGGCCAAAACGTGAACAAGGTCGAGTCGGGTGTACGTCTGCACTATAAGTTCCACAACGTGCTGACCGACCAAGAGGATGAGATCGTGATCGAGAACACCGAGACCCGCGACCAACCAAAGAACAAGGAAAACGCGCTGCGTCTGTTGCGTTCCCAATTGTACGAGATAGAGCTCGAGAAACGTCGGGCGGAGTCCGCTAAAATCGAGGCGGGCAAAAAGAAGATCGAGTGGGGCTCACAGATCAGGAGCTACGTGTTCGACGACAGAAGGGTGAAGGACCACAGGACAGACTACCAGACATCCAACGTGCAGGCGGTGATGGACGGAGACCTGGACGGCTTCATCAAAGCATATCTGATGGAATTCGGTGGAGGCGAGTGACGCGTCTCCACCATTTACATCACACACAACCCGAAATTCAATTAATGAGAAGCTATACATCATGAGAGCGAACCCTATTTTATTTATTGCCACAATGGTATTTGCCATCTGGATGACGTCGTGCGAAAAGCCCATCATGCCAGGCATCTCCGAAGATGAAATAACGAAGGAAGAGATTATCGGAGGATGGGGAAATCCTGAAATCCTTTGTTTCCTCTCCCATACGGAAACACCTATCGCAAGCATCCTGAAAGGGAAGATGCAGGAAAACCTCGAAGGAAGAGCAGAAGGAACCGCCTTGTATTTCACCCAAGACACCGCCTACTTCATCGAACGACATGAAACCGGCTATTACTACGTGAAGGCGATCAGCGCATACCAACTCCTCACGAATCCCATGCGCATAGAGATGCAGAACGACCATCTGATGTTCAACGCATACGCCCCAAAACTCTACGTCAAGAAGACGGAGGATAAAATTTGCTTCTATCTACTGAAGGCCGAAGCAATGGCGATGATAGAAGAAGACGGATCGGTCGCCCCATACATGAGCCTGATTCGTAGCAATATCGACGATGCGCAATTTGAGTTCTATTACCAACGGAACAATTTGGACATCTATCAAGCCATCGAAGGAGGGGATTACATCCACTCTGACTGGGATTGATGGAGAAAATAAGAGTATTAACATTCACAATAGGTTATACCAATGAAGAAGAAAATAGCAATCGTGGCTGGAGGTGACCAGTCTGAATTGGAGGTCTCCCTCAGAAGTGCGGCAGGCCTTTATTCGTTTATCGATAAGGAAAAATATGACTTGTTCATCGTCACCATCGTAGGGACAACCTGGGAGGTGGAGTGTGATGGACAGAAATATGCCATCGACAAGAATGACTTTTCGTTTACAGACAATAAAGGGAATAAGACCCGCTTCGACTTCGCCTACATCACTATTCACGGTGTACCGGGAGAGGACGGCAAGCTGCAAGGATACTTCGATTTGCTCCGTATACCCTACTCCTGTTGCGGCGTGTTGGCGGCAGCGCTCACCTTCAACAAATTTTTCTGCAATAAATTCCTGAACGAATTCAACGTGCCAAGCGCCAAGTCCATCCTCCTCAACAAGGGTGACAAGGTGGACGAGAAGGCGATTGAGGAGGAGCTCGGCATGCCTATCTTCGTGAAGCCAAACGGAGGCGGAAGCAGCTACGGAACCTCTAAGGTGAAGAGCGCGGAGGGAATCCAGGCGGCGGTGAAGGCGGCCCTCGTCGAGAGCGACCAGGTCATCATCGAGTCCTTCATGCAAGGAACGGAAATCACCTGCGGTATCTATAAGACAAGGGAGAAAAGCGTTGTCTTCCCTATCACTGAGGTGGTCAGCAAGAACGAGTTCTTCGACACGGACGCCAAGTACAACGGTGCGGTGGAGGAGATCACTCCAGCCAGACTCTCCCAAGTGGTGACAGACCGTGTGCAACGCCTCACCTCCATGATCTATGACTACATCGGAGCGAAAGGTATCATCCGTGTCGATTACATCATCACCGAAGGGGATAAGATCAACCTTCTGGAGGTCAACACCACCCCTGGCATGACCGCCACCAGCTTCATCCCGCAGCAGGTTCGCGCCGCAGGATTGGACATCAAGGATGTGATGACGGATATCATCGAAAATGAATTGACAAAATAGACTGAGCGATATGGCCCTTTATCCGCAACTGATATTAGACGCATTGAAGCATGTGCGCTACCCCGGGAATGGGGTGGATGTCGTCACGGCCGGTATGGTGGACGATAACATACGCATCGAAGGGAACAAGGTATCCTTCTCCCTTCTGCTGGACAAACCCAACGACCCCTTCGCCAAGTCTTTGGTGAAAGCATCCGAGCAGGCGATACTCACCTACGTGGGCAAGGAGGTTGAAATCGTGGGAAACATCGGCGTGAATTATAAGACGCAGTTGCCTCCACAACCGGACAAATTGCTTCCCCAAGTGAAGAACATCATTGCGGTGTCGTCCGGTAAGGGCGGCGTGGGGAAATCCACCGTCTCCTCCAACCTCGCCGTAGCCTTGGCGAACGAAGGTTACAAGGTAGGATTACTGGATGCGGATATCTTCGGCCCCTCCGTTCCGAAAATGTTCGGGCTGGAGGACGCAAGACCCTATCTGGAACCCGTGGAGGGAAGGGAACTCATCAGACCAGAAGAGAAATATGGTGTGAAGATGCTCTCCATCGGCTTCTTCGTCGACCCGAACAATGCGGTGCTCTGGCGAGGCGGCATGGCTAGCAATGCGCTGAAACAACTCATATCGGACGCCAACTGGGGCGACCTGGATTTCTTCATCGTGGACCTACCCCCAGGCACCAGCGACATCCACCTCACCATGGTGCAGACCGTTGCGATCACAGGCGCGATCGTCGTCAGCACCCCACAGGAAGTCGCTTTGGCGGACGCCCGAAAGGGAATCAGCATGTTCACGGGAGAGAAAGTGAATGTGCCTATCTTAGGCTTGGTGGAGAACATGGCATGGTTCACCCCGGCGGAGTTGCCGAACAATAAATACTATCTCTTCGGGAAAGAAGGCTGCAAACGCTTGGCGGAGGAGCTGAACATTCCTTTGTTGGGGCAAATCCCTATCGTGCAGAGCATCTGCGAGGGAGGAGATAACGGAGAGCCTGTCGCATGTAACCCGGACTCCATCACCGGACAAGCCTTCGCTGAGTTGGCAAGGAGAGTGGTGGAACAGGTGGAGATACGTAACTCCACATTGCCGGAGACGCAGGTGGTTAATGTAAAACATTGATATAGAGGCTAAAAAATCGCCTTGGATCATAAATAAAAAAGAGGGTGTGTCAAAAATTTGGCATACCCTTTTTCTTTAGGGATTCAATGGAAAATGCTCAAACGATTCTTGGCGTTTTTTGTCTGATTTTCAGCAAGGAGGCCATTGCCAGACTATTTCCCTTCCCGACAATTAAGCTCCTTCTTTAAACTGTCGATCTCTCGGAGATGACGGTTGAACTCCTCCTCATAGATAGGTACAACGTTGTATTCTGATGTTGTGTCGGAACTCTCTTTTGCCCACGTTTCCGTCGGTTCTAATCTGAAGGAAACGGCAGACAAATCTTCATGGAATTTAACCGATTTCATGTTGTAGTAGAAATGATTTGAAGTTAATGTCCTGACGTATCGTTCGAAAACACCATCTTTTTCATACAAACTGAATATATCAGGATCAATCCCCATTATTATGCCCTGATGTACTTTTCTGATAATGTAATTAGAGTCTTCGGCTACTATTTCACCTTTCCTAAAATGCCAAAACCCTAGTTCGAATAACATAAAAAAGGCAATTGGCACACTGATTATACTGTATAAGCGCATATAGAAACGTACAAAAGCGTTAGATCCCTTCTGTCGTGTCAGCCTTAGCCATGCCACAGCGGAAATGAGGGAACCCACAAACAGGACTATATCCAAATGCCATCTGACACCGTCATCTTCCCCTGTATTGAAGAAAATCGCCAAAAATGCGCACAGACATACAAAATGCAGGGCTAAACTATATTTTGTTTTGTCCATTATCGTAATGTTGGGTTAGTTGTTATCTATTCACATTTTATTTTATATGAAAAGAGGGCATATCATTTTTGACACGCCCTCATTCTTATTGAAGCAATCTACGTAGTTGCCGAGAGATTGCTCCTTTGTCCATGAATTATTCTCCAATCTTAGGGATTTGTCCATCGCCCTCCTGAACTCTGTTCGCGGAGAAAGCGTTGCCACCCTTAACACTGTTGATCAACGAGATGAGCTTCTCTGTATTAAGCTCCCTCGTTCTGCCCATAACCGTAAACCAATCGATGATGGTCCAGATACCTACACCACCACAAGTGAGGAGCTTCAAGACACCCTTTCCAGTTTGTCCCATAACAAAACGATCCACACCGAAGTTGCCCAAAAAGAAGGAGATGATGAAGTTCGTCAACGGCTTTTTGAGTTGAAGTGTCAACAATTGGTTAGATGCGCTATCCGGCAATTCCTCTAGCTTAGAGATTATTTCCTGCATTTTAGATTTATCAAGGTTGTCCGCATTGGCCAACATGAACTGATCAATTAAACTTTTTTCCATTGTTTCTACTGTTAGTTATTACTATGTTTATTATTAATTATCAAATTGTTACACGACATACACCTGTCATTGCATGAGAGAACACATCCCTATCCACTTAGATTATAAATACAACTCGCTATTTGTTCATCCTCAAAACAATACTCAAATATATATATAATTCAACGGAAAGCAATCCTAAAAAAGGAAAAAATAGAGTTCCTGGACAGAGAAAATTCATTTGCCGCACAAAACAACTACATCTATTTACGATTTAACTATTTACGATTTACTATTTTAGGGTATGGCGCGTGCGATTATTTTCTCTTCCTCTAAATGCCGCAAGTATTTACTATTTAACTATTTACAATTTACTATTTTAGGGCTACCGCCGCGGCACATGAATCTAAATTGGGTTTCGCCCCTACATGGCTTCCTCGAACAGGGTTTTCATCCCTTTGATCTTCTCGCCACGCACCTTTTGCAGGAGGGCCTGGATCTTTGTGCGACGCACGGTGGCGAAGGAGAATTGTTCCTTCACCTCTATCCTACCTAAATCATCTTTCCCAAGTTCGCCCTTTTTCATGAGGAAGCCGGCGATGTCTCCCTTGCTGAGTTTGTCCCGCTTCCCTTTGCCGATGTAGACGGAGGCCCATTCGGAGGGTTGTGGTGCCTGGCACTCTTCCGGCAGTTCGAATGGATTCAGCTCCTCTCCTTCAAGGAAATCAGGCAAGTGCTCTTCCCCGTGGAGGATGATGTAGGCGTTACCGTCCGCATACATCCTGGCTGTTCTTCCGTTACGATGCGTGTAGGATTCCTTGTTGATAGGGAGGTGGTAGTGCACCACGTTCTGTATCTCGGGGATGTCCAAACCTCTGGAGGCCAGGTCGGTGGAGACCAGCAAGTAGGAGGTTCCGTTCCTGAATTGGAACAAAGACTTCTCCCGATCCACCTGCTCCATGCCACCATGGAACATCTTACAATCCAATTTATTCTTTTTCAGGAAATTAGCGATACGCTCCACCGATTCCCGATAGTTGCAGAAGATCAGAGTAGGCTGGTTGCCTATGGTGCAGACCAGCTTCAGGAGGGTCTCCAGTTTGTCTTTGATAGGGGATTGCACCAGATGGACCTTTAGCGAGCGGAGGGTCTCCGTGTTGCCTAAGAAATCGAGCACCATCGGGTGGTGTATCTTCGTGAAGGAAGGGATCTCCTCCGACTTCGTGGCGGAGAGCATCATGCGTTTCTTCACGCCCGTCAGTTGGGAGATGACCGCCTCCATTTCTCCTTGGAAGCCTAGTTCGAGGGATTTGTCGAATTCATCCAGCACCAGGAACTTAATGGTTTCGGGGCTGAAGCTCTTTTGGTTGATATGGTCCAAGAGACGCCCCGGGGTGCCGACGACCAGTTCGGGATGATTGGCCAGCGCATTTTTTTCCACCTCGAATGGATGTCCGCCGTAACAGCACGTGATGTGGAAATCACTCTTGAAGGAGCGGAAGACCTCCTCGATCTGAAGCGCCAATTCGCGCGACGGGGCGATGACCATAGCTTGGGTCGTGTCGGTGCCCTGCTTCATCTGCTTGAGCAACGGAAGGAGGAAAGCCAGCGTCTTGCCCGACCCTGTAGGGGAGAGGAGCACGACGTCCCTACCCGACTCGTTGGCGCGGAGGGAGGCCTGCTGCATTTCGTTCAGCTCATTGATACCGATTGTCTGTAGGGTGTTGGTGATGATGTCCGACATATCATGAAATTTTTTTATAGACTGACATTAAGTTTTGGGCGACTGCGCTATCCGTGAATTTCTGGGCGTGCGCAAGGCCTGCGGCGATCATTCCGTCACGCACCTCCTGGTGTTGGAGCACGTCGATGAGGGTCTCCGCCAGCTGGTCCGAATTGTTGCAATCAACATACTTGGCGGCCTCTCCGCCCGTCTCCCGGAAGCAACTGCCTTCGCTGGTCACGACGGGTGTACCCATGGTGAGGGATTCTAAGATCGGTATGCCAAACCCTTCGAACAAGGAAGGGTAGACGAACACTGTAGCGAGCTTATAGAGCGCAGGCAAGGCGGTCGTTGGCATCGCATCCAGGAAGATCACCCTATTCTCGAGACCATACTCACGGATGAGTTCCTCCAGATGTTTCTTGTATTCGGAAGGCCTACCCACGATGACGAGCGGGAGGTCCAGTTGAGGGTGGCGCATCGCCTTGAGGATCAGTTCGTGGTTCTTTCTCCGCTCGATGGCGCAGATGATCAGCATGAACTCGTTGGGGAGCGCGTATTTTTGCCGGATCGCCTCGAGCTCCGCCTCCTCCACGGGCTGATGGAACACAGGGTTGCAACCTTGGTAGACCACGTCGATCCGGGACTCCTCCTCGTGCAGGTACTCCATCAGGTCGCGCTTCGTCTCCTCGCTGATAGCGATGACCCTATCCGCCGTTTTACAGCCATGGATATATTTTTTTCTAAAGGAATATCTGTCGAAGAGGGGGAACAGTTCCGGGTTCTTCAAGAAGATCAGGTCATGCATGGTGACGACCGTCCTTGTGCGTGTCTTTTCTATTCCGTAAGGCAATTCGTGGCTGAGGCCGTGGTAGATGTCCAGATCCAAGCGTTCGATGTCCTTGCAGATTCCTCGGGTGCGCCAGAGGGAGGAAAAGAAGCCTTTCGCATGGATGCCCTGCGGTAGGACCGTTGAGGCACATTGTTTGTTATAGTTCCAACGGATAGACTCCTTGATTTTCGGAGTGAAAAGGGTATAATCGTTCTCCGGGAACTGTTCGGTCAGGAGCCGAATCGTATCACGGCTGTAGTTGCCCAATCCGCGGGTATTGCAGAAAGCGCGTTTAGCGTCGAAACCTATTTTCATGCCTTAGTGATGTTGACGTTCCTTGAGCCGTCCGGCATTTCCTGGATGGAGACCCTGACCGCATCGGGCGGCAGGAGTTCCTCGATCATCTCCGGCCACTCCACGAAGCAGACGTTGCCGCTGTAGAAGTAATCCTCGTAACCGAAATCGTAGGCCTCCTCCACTTTGTTGATACGATAGAAGTCGAAATGGTATATCGGTTGGCCCTTCCCGTCCGTGTATTCATTCACGATGGCGAATGTAGGGCTGTTCACGACGTCCGTGACGCCCAGCTCTTCGCAGATAGCGCGGATGAAGGTTGTTTTGCCAGCCCCCATCGAGCCGTAGAAGAGGAAAACGCGGCGGTCACCCATTTGGGCGATGAATTCCTTGGCGGATTCCCTTATAGAAGATAAATCGTTTATTACCATTGCATTATTTGATGATTGCAATCTTAGTGACCATCTTGGAGCTACCATCCGACAAAGCCGCATAGATGAAATAGACACCCGTATTCACCTTTCTACCATTCATGTCTTTGCCATCCCAGACATACGCGCCGCCGTTGGATTCCCCATCATGGATGATTCTACCCTCCGAGTCGGAGATGCGCACTTGGCTGTTCTCCCTAAGTCCGACGATGGTGACAGGTCCTTCATAGTCTTCTCTGACAGGATTAGGGTAGGCATAAACCTTGTCATAGGATTCCGCGCCTTTTATCGCATCCGTCTGGTAGAGGAAGAGTCCTGAGGAAGTAACGATATAAAGTTGACCCGTCTCATTGTTTATGAAGAGGTCCATGATAGCGTTTGATGTGAACGGGCAGTTCTCCGTGGTGAAATGGTGGATGGTTTCCTTTCCGTCCGAGGAGAGCAGATACAATCCGGTGGAGTTGGTGCCGATCCATTTCCTATTGTTGCCGTCCACGACGATCGCATTGATTTGTTCGCTTTCGAGCAGATAGTCAGCATAGCTGGCATTGTCCTCACGCGTTATCTTCACACGGTCCACCTTGAAGTCCTGGTCAAACATCTTGGAAGCGTCAGGGACCAACAACGGACCCCTATCCGTGCCTATCCAGACCACCCCTTCCTGATCCTCCGTGATGCAACGGACAGTGGAGAGTGTCAGCGCATGGGAATCCTTGTCATAGAAGGTGGAGATAAACACTTTCTTATCGTCCTGTTCGTTCAGGGGAGTATTGTTCAAGTCGGCGCAGAAAACGCCAGGCCCATCACGGTATTTGATCACCCACAGATAACCTTTGCTATCGATGAATAGGTCCCTGAGACCATTGGTGTTTTGCAATAGGGTGTAGTTCAATTGGTGCCACTCGTGATCAGGGGTGTAAATATGAATCGGGCTTTGGGAAAGCATATTCAGTATCCAGAGGTTACCGTCCTTGTCGTATTTGACACCATCGACCAGTGTATTACTACCATCCGCGGACAACGGGCTGTTGTTATTCGTGAAATGGTTGATGAGCCTTATGCCTTGGAATTCGAAGAGACCCTTCCAGGCGGCCACGAAGAGATGGTTATTGTCTTGAGGGTCGCTGGCGATGTCGATCACATCGAGGAAGTGGCTTTTGCGAAGGATAGATGAATCCATACCCATCTCCGTGATGATGGACCAGTGTCCGTTTTCTAGGAACTGCACGACACCCGGGGTATGCAATGGGCGGTCGAAAGGTCCGCCGCTACCCGTGAAGAGCTTACCGTCTTGGTACTTGACGAAAGCGATCTCACCAGAAACGGGGCCATCCGGAACGTAATAATTCAAGAACTTGCCATCCCGAGCATACTTTTGGATGATGGTACGACCATCCGCTTGGAAGTCACAGAGCCAAAACGCCTTGCTTTGAGGATCATAGAGCGTCTCGAGCACCGAGTCCGCAACGACACCAACCACCCTTTCGAAATCATCGTTGAAAGCCACCATAGAATCACCTTTAGAGACGATCAACAGATCATCCACCGAAAGATTGGCATTACGAGGGAGCTGCATGGTCCGGGTAGCGGAAGAATCCCTCTTTATCAAGAGATCCTCCGAACGGATAAGCAGTGAACTATTGAAAGTGTAAATCTTCGAGATCGGGAGGATATCACCCTCATTCTGCAGGCTATCCTTGGTCTCTTCAGTCACAGTAATCCCCTCACTGATAGCCTTTTCCGAAAGGAGGTAGAAGGTCTTCCAATGGTTAAAATCCGCCAAGTTATTATCCTTCTTGGAGGCATAACGGATGGTGCTACCGAACTGCGCATAGATGGAGTCGTTATGGAACACAACGTTCTCTACATTCACGTATGCCCCTTTCTCGCCTAAGATATAGGTGTCGACAATCTCCGCCTTCTCCACGTTCAGCACCGTGACGCCGAAGCCGCAAGCCAGATAGGCGAACTTCCCGTCGACAGTGATATTGTTCACCTTTTTGTTGCTCACCTCCGCCCTTTTTAAGTCGTTCACGTTGATGATGCGGGAGTTGGTCAACAGATCGATATTACAGTTGTCATAGACGATGACAAGCGTGTTCTGGGACTGGCAATAAGCGATTTTGATGATATTACCGTCCGACAAGCCCGTCAGCTTCGTATAGGTTTCAATGCTTTCGTATTCCTTATCTATGGAGTATAGGTTACCATCGCTCAAGGCATAGATTTTGTCTTTGGACTGAACCATATTGCCAGCGTGGTTGTAGCTGAAGAATGTCTGCCATCCCCCCATCGGCAATTGGGAGAAACTCGCCGAAGCGCAACAGATGGCGCAGGCAATCAATATTAGTCTTTTTATATTTCTCATAATGAGATAGTTATTTTGTTCCGCTTAAGAATTCTATAAGTTTCTCCGTCGCTCGCCCACGATGACTGATTTTATTCTTCTCGTCCATGGACAACTCCGCGAAAGAACGGTCATAGCCATCCGGTTGAAACACGGGGTCGTAGCCAAATCCGTTGGATCCATGCCTTTCCATCAGGATCGTTCCAGTGACAATACCCTCGAAGAAATGCTCTTGTCCATTGAGAATGAGCGAGATGACTGTCCTGAACCTGGCGCGGCGGTTCTCCTTCCCCTCCAACTCCGACAACAATTTGTCTATGTTCGCCTCGGAATCTTTCCCCGGCCCCGCATACCTCGCCGAATAGACGCCCGGCGCACCGTTCAGCGCCTCCACCTCCAGCCCAGTGTCGTCAGCGAAACAATCGCAATGGAAACGGTCATGCAGGTAATGGGACTTCTGCGCCGCATTCCCCTGCAACGTGTCGGATGTCTCGGGAATATCCTCCACACACCCAATCTCCGAAAGCGTCCTGATCTCAAACAAACCGCTCAACTTGTTCCTCACCTCATCCACTTTATGAGGATTGTTCGTCGCAAAGACTAATTGTTCCATTTCTTCTTCTATTTACGATACAAATCTACATAAAAATGTACGGAAAATGGCGATTCCACCGCATGTTTTTTGCGTTTGTAACAAAATTATCCGTTAAATGAAACATGGTTCACCCCTCCCACATGCGCATTGTTGTTACATTTGCAATGCAAAACGAAATGAATTTAATATTTCGTTGTCAGGAAACATTTATACTTTAAATAGGCGACCACAATCACTCTGTGAAGAGTTAGTTGTGGTTTTTTTTTGTTTATAGGTGGAGACACCCTATTTTCATCATGGAACGGATTCCTCATGAAACTTCTTTCCACTGTAATAATTATTAGCCGTCCACTATACGAAAACTATTATAATTCTTCGTATCTTTGCAACGGCACAAATATACAAATTTCGCGATGGCAAATAATTTTGAAATGATCGCCAAAACCTTTCAAGGCTTGGAAGAGGTACTGGCAAAAGAGTTGACAGAGATAGGTGCGGAGCAGGTCGAAATCATCACAAGAGGTGTTCGCTTCTACGGCGACAAGGAGATGATGTATAAGGCAAACTTCAGATGCCGCACAGCGCTACGCATTCTTAAGCCTATCCATCAATTCACCGCATCGGACGCTGATGAAGTCTACCAAATCATCAAATCTATGGATTGGTCACAATACTTGGACACGAAGAAAACCTTCGCCATCGACGCTGTGGTCCACTCCGAGAACTTCAGACACTCCAAGTTCCTCGCCTACAAAGCCAAGGATGCCATCGCCGACCATTTCATGGAGAAATACAACGAAAGGCCTTCCGTCCGCATCAAAAACCCGGACGTGCAGCTGAACATCCACGTCAACCAGGATGTTTGTACCCTTTCCTTGGACAGCTCCGGCGAACCGCTCTTCATGAGGGGTTATAAGGTGGAGCAGACCGAGGCGCCTATCAACGAGGTGTTGGCCGCCGGCATGTTGCGCCTGGCAGGCTGGGAAGGCCAGTCCGATTTCATGGACCCTATGTGCGGATCGGGCACCATCGCCATCGAGGCTGCCCTCATGGCTCTGAACATCGCGCCAGGTATCTACCGCAAGGGGTATGCCTTCGAAAAGTGGCCTGACTTCGACAAGGAAATGCTGGAGAATCTGTATGACGATGAGTCCCAAGAGAGAGAATTCACCCATAAGATATATGCTTCCGATATCTCTTCCGCCGCCCTGCGTATTGCAACGGAGAACGTGAAGAGTGCGGGTATGACGAAGTACATCGAACTGAAACACCAGCCATTCCAAGGCTGCGAACGCCCTCAGAACGATACGATGGTGATGTTCAACCCTCCTTACGGTGAGCGGTTGAAGCCTTTCGAGATGGATAAACTCTACGAGGAGATCGGCTCCAAACTGAAGAACGACTTCACGGATATGTCCGCCTGGATCATCACCGTGCCTTGCGAGACGACCGACCACATCGGTCTGAGGCCTTCCGTGAAATACCACCTGCTCAACGGCTCCATCGAATGCGAGTTCAGGAAATACGAGATGTTCAAGGGTCGTAGGAACGACTACCTCCGCGACCGTAACGAGGGCCGTGCCTTCCCCCAGGAGGAGGGCGATAGAGCAAGGAGATTCTCTTCCCAAAACCCTGAGGAGCGCAAGTTCAGCCCTGTCCGCGAGGATGGCTCATTCGTAAGGGTCGAGGAGGACACCTGGAACAGAAGCTCCAACAACGAGAACGAACAGAGCGAATACCAACGCCGCAGACACGAAGCCTTCGAAAAGGAGAGAGAGTACCAAGAGAGGAAAAGCCAACGTGAGGCGGAATGGAACGAACGACGTTCCGAACGTCCGTTTGACCGTAACCGATACGACCGTGACCGTGGCGACTTCCGCGGCGGTGAGGGTAGAAAAGAGTTCAGGAAACGTGAGGACCGCGACGACGATGATTTCCGCGGCAGACCAAGATACGACCGGAATAGGGATGACAATAGACGTGGGGATTTCGGCGGACGTGATAACTTCAAGCGTCCTTTCAGACGTCGGGACGATGACGACGACAACAGAGGGAACAGGAACTTCGGCGGACGAAGAAGAAGAGATGATGAAGAGTGATGGTTTTCCATCACTCTTTTTCTTTTATTGCCACGAAGAGTAAGGCTTCACCGCTAGATTCGAGTTGGTGTAGCGCTTGTCCAAGGTGACCTCCTCCCCTATCCATTCGGGCTTTTCGAAGGTCTGCTCCTCCGATTTGAGCTCAATCTCCGCAATGACAAGGCCCTTGTTCTCTCCTAGGAATTCATCCACTTCCCAAACGTTTCCCTTGTAAGGGATCTTATGCCGGTACTTCTCCACGCAAGGTGTTTTGGCCAGCGAGAAGAGCGCCTCGGCATCCTCCATCGGGATGTCATATTCGATCTCGACGCGCGAGATATTCTTCGCCTTGCCCTTGATAGTCAGCTTGGCCTTGTCTCCCTCGATACGCACACGCACAGTGTTGCCGCCACGCTCGTTCAGATAGGCCTGCTTGTAGTAAACACCCTCCGCCAAACCTCTCCAATCCTCGTTGCACAACAAATATTTTCTTTCTATCTCGATATTCATTTTGTTTTTTTGTCTATAATCGTTACGCGAATTTAATCTATTTCGCCACTATTTTGTATTTTTGTCTGTTTAAAGTGAATACCCCGAAGATATGGAGTTATCCATCTGCATACCAGTTTACAATCAGGATGTCACATCGCTTGTCCACGAATTACATCGTCAGGCGTCGCGTTCCTCCTGCGCTTTCGAGATCCTGCTGATGGAAGACGGCTCCACATCCTTCCTGGAGGAGAACAGTACGCTTGGTTCGCTGGAAAGTGTCCGTTACGTGCGGTTGCCGCAGAACGTGGGACGCTCCGCCATACGCAACAGGCTGGCGGATGAAGCTCGGTACGAATACCTGATTTTCATGGACTGTGATGTTTTTCCGCAAGACGATTCCTTCCTTGAGCGGTACATCCGCATGGAGGGGCATGACGTTGTGATGGGCGGTTACCACTATGGTGAGCAACCCACGTCAGACAAGCATATCCTCCGCTGGAAATACGGCAAAGAAAGGGAGGAGAGAAGCGCCGCGGAGAGAAGCGTCCGACCGAACGACTCCTTCTCCACATTCAACTTCATGATAAAGAAGGCACTCCTCGAGCGTCTCCGTTTTGACGAATCGCTAAAGGGATATGGACACGAGGATACCCTTTTCGGGCTCTCCCTCAAGCGAGAGGAAATCTCCGTCACGCACATCGACAATGCCTTGTCGCACCTCAACTACGACACTTCCGATGTGTTCCTGCAAAAGAGCTTGAATGCGGTCGCCAATCTCTGGCTCATCTGCCAAAGGAGAGGATATGACGAGGATCTGGCGGAGAGCATCAGAATATTGCGTTGCTTCAAGCGGATAGACCGTTTCGGGCTCTCGTCTCTTTTCGCCAAGACTTACCCCCTGGTGCGCTCGTCGTGCGAGAAAAAACTGTTGGGTAAACATCCCAGTTTGTTTATCTTTGATCTTTATAGACTAATTTATTTATGCGTTTGTTCAAAAAAATAATATACATCGCAACCTTCTCCATGACGCTGGGGGCGCAGGCGCAGATCAGCCACGGCGGATTGCCTCTGCCGGAGGAATTGGATGCGGGTCCGTGCCTGAAGCGTGGCTCACAGACCGTACGTATGCCTGCGTTTGATGTGGAGGAACTGCGCCGGGAGGACTCCTTAGCGGGTAACAATGTCAGAGGTATTCGTTTCGCCTATGCCTTCGACGTGGACTATACCCCTGAGAATTCGGGAGTCCGCTACCACCTGAAGGATGGAAGGGACGTGTGGAGGCTCCATATCGTCTCCGAAGGGGCTTATTCCCTGAACCTCATCTTCGACGAATACCAGTTGGACGACTCCTCCCAACTCTTCATCTATACACCGGACCGCAACACCATACTAGGGTCCTTCACCGCAGAGAACAACTCGGACTGCGGAATATTGCCCACCACACCCGTGCCTGGGGACGAGGTCGTCGTGGAACTGATCACGCCTAAGAATAGCAATAGCCGGCTACGGATTGGCAATGTCAACCATGACTATCGCGGGCTGAAATTTTTCCCTTCCGCAGGCTCCTCCCAACCCTGTCAGGTGGACGCCTCCTGCTTGGGCATCCACGAGCAACAAGCCAGAAGCTCCGTGGCATTCATCATAGCGGGCACCGAATACTGTTCCGGTAACATGGTGAACAATTCGGCGAACGACGACGCGGCATTCCTGATCACCGCCGCCCACTGCCTATACAAGGAGATGGGTGTGGTGGATAAATCATTGGCGCAAAGATGCGTCTTCTACTTCAACTACGAACGACCGCATTGCCATGAGGAGATTACTGGCTCACTGGAGATGAGTGTCTCCGGTGCGGACGTGATCTTCTCCGACACCCCTTCCGATGCCATACTAATGCGACTGAGAAGGGTGCCTCCGATTGACTATCGGGTATATTATGCCGGATGGAACGCCACTCGCGACCTGAATCCAGGCGCATACACTTTCCATCACCCCAACTCTGACATGAGGAAAATCTCCTACGAAGAGGACACTCCATATTTAGGAACCTTTATGGTGGAAGATATCTTCGACTCCAATATACACTGGATTGTCGACCGTTGGGAAACTGGAATCATGGAGGGTGGCTCGTCTGGCGCTGGCTTGTTTGGCTCAGACAACCTGCTCATAGGAGCCTTGTCTGGCGGAGACACGAAAGAGTCATGCCAAAAGCCTGGCTACGATGCTTTCTGGGCATTAAGCGAGGTGTGGGAGAGAGGCCTCAACATGTGCTTGGATTCCAAGAGAAATGGTAGTCTCGTGTGTGATGGTCGTGAGTCTCACATAATTCCTTGCTCGCGCGTAACCAACTGGAACGAAGGCGATATGATTCATCAAATATCCAATTACGAACAATTCGCCGCAGGCCATAACAACAAGGGCATTGTTGAATATGCGGAGAGATTCCACCTGGACGAAAAGTCGTCCGTCCTCTACGGCGTGTATATCGCTCCATGGCAGGGTACCTATTCCGAAAAGGATACCATTCTGCTGAGGATTTACCGAGGCGATTCGGTGCCGGAAGAGATAATAAGTCAGGAGGTGGTTTCCCTCACCAATATCTCCATATCCAAAAGATCCACCACCTTTAACGAAACGGTTGTGAATGAATGGACAAACCGGGACTGCTATTACCGGCTCAACCAACCATTGAAGGTGGACTCCACTTTCTTTGTGGGACTTAAGCTGGTCGCTTCCCCTAAGAACAATTTCGCATTATGCCATACGGAGGAGAAACTCACCGGTGAGAACACCGCATACTTCAAGGACAGTTTGGGCTGGCACTCCTTCGAGGAAGCGCACCCTTACTACAAACAGCCGACCTCACTCTACATCGAGCCAGTGGTACAGGTGGGTGGTATCGACATCATCGCGGTGACAGACCACTCGGCGGATGAACCTGCGTCCATCGTCTCCCCTAACCCTGTGGAGGATAGGGTCACCGTTCGCTTCCCTTCCTCCCGAACGGTTCTCTACTACGAACTAATCGACATGGAAGGACGGGTGGCACGCAAAGTGGCAGTGGATAAATCATTGGAGGAACTATCCTTCCGCATGAATGTTCCGTCAGGTATTTACCTCCTGCGGCTAATATATGAATCCGCCACCGAAACATTACGGGTGGTAAAAAAATAGTGTCATGGAGAAAGCGGGGAAAGCGGTTCTGAGGAAGTCCATCAAGGCAAGCGTGAAGGCTTTGTCCGATGCGGAGAAGGCGATGCGCGCCTCCCAGGTCTGGACGAGTGTGGAGAAGGACCCTCGCTTCGTCTCGGCGAAGTATGTGCTGCTCTTCTGGTCGTTGCCGGACGAGGTGGATACCCATGCCTTCGTGGAGAAATGGCACACTGAAAAGCATATATTGTTGCCCGTTGTCATAGGCGACACGCTGGAGATCAGGGCCTACAAGGGCCTGGAGAGCATGCGGAAGGGGTCATTCGACATCCTGGAGCCTACGGGCGAACCCTTCCTTGACTACCCGCTCATCGATCTGGCGATCGTGCCGGGGGTAGGATTCGACGCTTCCGGCAACCGTTTGGGCCGCGGCAAAGGGTATTACGACCGGTTGTTGCCTCAACTGCAAGCCTACAAGATCGGGGTGTGCTTCCCTGAACAATATGTCTCCGCTGTGCCGACCGAACCGTGGGACAGCAAAATGAATAAAGTGATTTTTGGTACGATTATGGATAATGAACAAGTGATAAAATTGGGCAGGCTGGAACAGATCCTGCCGGAGGAGCTGGGGAACCGCTCCTTGGATTCCGTCTTTGTGCTGACGGACGAGAACACGCACCGTCTCTGTTTGGGGAAACTCTCCGGCTTGGGGATCCCTGCCTCGAACGTGATCTGCATCAAGGCGGGTGACGACAACAAGGATGTCGAGGCGTTGGCCTCCGTATGGAGCCACCTCAGCCAACACGGAGCCACCCGCAAGTCGTTGATGATCAATCTGGGCGGGGGCATGGTCACCGACTTGGGCGGATTCGCCGCCTCCACCTTCAAGCGTGGTATGGACTACATCAATGTGCCGACTACCCTGTTGGGTACCATCGATGCGGCCGTGGGCGGCAAGACGGGCATCAACTTCGGCGGACTGAAGAACGAGGTGGGGGTGATCAACCCTTCCCAATCGGTCTTGATTGACGTGGATTTCCTGCGCACATTGGACAAGGAGAACTTCCTCTCAGGCTTCGCCGAGATGATCAAGCATGGACTGATCTCCTCCCGTGAGGTCTGGAACCATATCCTCCAGTTCGACTTGGATCATATCGACTATAACGTCCTCCCTTCCCTAGTGGAGGAGTCTATCCAGGTGAAGCGTGACATCGTGCGCGTGGACCCGACGGAGAAGGGCATCCGCAAGGCGCTGAACTTCGGCCATACGGTGGGACATGCCTTCGAGAGCTACGCGATCCAGCAGAACGAGACGAAGCTGCATGGCTATGCGGTCGCTTGGGGTATGCTTGCGGAACTCTACCTCTCATACAAATTGGTGGGCTTCCCGAAGGAGGACTTCCTGCAGGCGGTTTCGTTGATAAAGGAACACTACGGTTCCCTCTACATCACCTGCAAAGAGTATGATTTATTATACGAACTGATGACCCACGACAAGAAGAACGAGGGAGACGGACGCATCCTCTTCACGTTGCTGGGCGGTATCGGCGACATCCGAATCAACACCAACGTGGAGAAGAAGGATATCTTCGAGGCATTGGATTTCTATAGGGATACATTAGGAATATGAGATATAAGATAACTGCACCTAAGCAGGACCTCTTCGCGGAGGTTATCCTGCCCGCTTCAAAGAGCATCAGCAACCGTGCCCTGATCATGGGGGCGGTGGGTCGCTCGCATCAGTCAATCCGAAACTTGGCGAAGTGCGACGATACGGACGTGCTGGTACGTGCGCTAACCGCTGGCGGCAACCACTTCGACGTGGGGGCGGCGGGCACCTCCATGCGTTTCATGACAGCCTACCTGGCCTCTAAGCCGGGCGATTGGCACATCACAGGGAGCGAGCGGATGAAGCACCGTCCCATCGCGGTTCTGGTGGAGGCGCTGAACGCGTTGGGGGCTGAAATATCCTACGAGGAGCAGGAGGGGTTCCCTCCGTTGCATATCCGCGGAACAGAACTGAAAGGCGGGCATATCGCTTTGGACGGAGGGGTGAGCAGCCAGTTCATCTCCGCCATCCTGATGGTGGCCCCTTCCATGAAGGAGGGACTCACATTGGAGCTCAAGGGCAATATCGTCTCCGTCCCATACATCCAGATGACGTTAGGCATGATGGCCGAGATGGGTGTCCAATCGGAGTGGAAGGATAATATCATACGGGTGAAACCGCAGACCTATAAGATTGAGGACTATGAGGTGGAGGCCGATTGGTCCGCCTCTTCCTACTGGTATGAGATGGCCGCCCTCTCCCAACAGAGCGACATCCACCTCCCTTACCTGCGGGAGGTGAGCTTCCAAGGAGACTCGGCGGTGAGGAAGATCTTCGAGCCATTGGGCATATCGACCCGATTCGAGCGGGGAGGCATCACCCTATCACGGGAAGGCCAACCGGTGGAGCGTTTCCGTTACGACTTTGTGGGGCAACCAGACCTGGCGCAGACATTGGTGGTGACCTGTTGCGCCTTGGAGATCCCTTTCGAGTTCTCAGGCGTTCAGTCGTTGAAAATCAAGGAGACGGACCGCATCGCCGCGCTGAAGAACGAGTGCGCGAAGTTCGGTTATCTGTTGACGGAGCCAGGCGAAGGAATGCTCGCATGGAACGGCGAGCGTTGCGCGGCGCAGGAGGAACCCGTCGTGGCGACCTACGAAGACCACCGCATGGCGATGGCTTTCGCCCCTATGGCGATGGTGCGGGGCTCCGTGCTGATAGACCAACCCATGGTGGTCACGAAGTCCTATCCGGAGTTCTGGGAGCACCTCAAGCAGGTCGGCTTCGAGGTGAAGGAAGCGTAGGCATCAACAAATGCACAACATAACAAATCGATTTAATAACTTAAATTTAGAAAAAATGAAGAAGTACGTATGTGAAGTATGTGGATGGGAATATGACCCAGAAGTAGGATGCCCTGAGGCAGGTATCAAACCAGGCACACCATGGGAAGAGGTACCGGAAGATTTCGAGTGTCCTTTGTGTTCCGTTGGCAAAGACCAATTCACGGAGGCAGAGTAATAGAATCGGAAGATTAAACGCAAAAGGAGAGGGGAGCCGCTGAGATCAGTGACTCCCCTCTTTCTTAAGCATAGCCCACACTTGGGAAGTGCGGCTAACTGACTACATTAAAGAACCTGTTATTTTATGATAACCTTCTCCGTGTAAGACTTATCGCCAATGTTGACACGTACGAAGTATACACCGCTAACGATATCCTTCATTTTGACAATGTGCTCACGACCAAAACCAGTTGCCGTGTAAACCACCTTGCCCGTGAAATCCGTAACTACAACGTTATACTCCACATCCTCTGCAGCAAATAAAACAGAGAATTCACCGTCGTTCGGGTTCGGATAGATAGTCTGAGCCTCAACATCCTGAGACTCGGAAACCTCTTCGTTAATGTCCATTCCATCAATAGAACCACCGAACGAACTGTTGTCAAGAGACTTACGTATAGTGGCAGCCTGTCTCTTTGCACGGAACACACATCCCTTCTTCGTAGAGAAACCAGTCTTCAACTTAAGCGTATTATGTCCGATGAATACCACATTGCCATCAGCAGGGATATTACATTTTTCAGACACGTTGTTCGCCTCATAATAGACTGGATTAGGGATAAGGCAGTAAACTTCCGAAGAAACATTAGATGCGGCAACGCTAATCCTCATATATCCATTTTCACCATAACTTGTGCCCCATGAATTTCTCATAATCCAATAGTCACCCTTTGTAGCATCAGTTCCCCAGCCGACCAACACAACTGCATGTCCGAAAGGACCAGAGCATGCATTCTCCGAATTCGTGAAGATTCCGGATGTGTAATTATGGAATGCAGAAGTTGCATGAACTCTCGCAACCACAGCGCCATACTTGTAGATGGCAGTCTTAATTGCCGTAATATCCTTACAAGCTATTCTTTGGTATGAATTAAATGCGGCAAAAGGATCGCTCATGTGGGCGCTGCATGAAGAAGGCTCTGTCGTGGTAAAAGGGAAATACGACAATTCACAAATACCTTGTGTGGTTACTGTTCCTACAGCAGCACCCGTATTTCCTCCACCACATCCTCTACCAGTGTTACACCACATGATAAATGATTCGGAGAATTTCTTTCTATTACCGTCAAAAGAGCCAGTCGCGCGATTGTACGCCACCTCTGAACATGCAGCCGTGGCAAATGCGTAGCAAGCCCCACATGACTGCTGGTTTCTTACCGGATTAACGTAATTCTTCCCGTTATAGTTCCTCATGTCAAAAGAAGTCGGAAGCGTTACTCCTGCTCTCAGTGAAGCACTTTCCACCTCAGACTCAACCAATTGCGCGAAATCCGCATCAGATTGGTCACTATTGTCAATATCTCCATTCTGCTCCATCAATTGGTCCACCGGAATCCCTTCAGAACCACTTCTAAGAGCATTGGCCTTTACACAATACTGACATTCAACCGTATAACCTTCAGTCTCTATTTGTCTGTTTTCGGATTTATAGCCATACTTGCTACAATAAGAAAACTCCGGCTTCACCTTTCCTCTATAGAAATCCCATGCGTCCACCTTACTACCATCAGGCAGGGTACAAAGTCCTACTTCATTCCCCTCCGCATCAATCTCTACGGAGTACTCATAACCCAAAACCTCACAATAATGAGCAGCAGGGTTAGATGCTCCAAACACATTGCTGATTCCACAAACAGCAAATGATGTTCCAATAAGTACTATCTGTTTAAGTTTCATATTAAACTAATTTTATTTTTCCAACATTTCTATTCTGTTCTTTAACTCCTTGTTCTCCTTCTCCAATTCGATCATATGGAGCGTGAGTTCCTCCACCTTCTCGAGAAGCAAGTTGCTCATTTGGGACATGCTCATGCCCTTCTCGGCCATCTCAGCGGCGGATGGAACGCCAGGCAAGTGCTTGTTCTCCTTCACGAAGCTCTCCACGTCGCTGAGCGAACGCAAGTTGTAGTTCTCGTCGAACACATAGTCGGCAGCGTTGTTCATCTCCACATTGATGTCCTGCGCCTTGATTTGGTTGGCTTTCAACACCTCAGCCACCTCCAACTCGTTATGGCACTTGATCTTGCCAGTCACATCAAGGTCGGTGAGGACATTGGTCTTACCATTGGACAGATTCATGTAATTTACGTTTCCATACGCCCCGATGAAAGAATATGAATTCGCGTAGAAAGTCAAATTCGAATAATTTCTTTCTCCTGTTGCGGAAATAACCATACCATCGGAAAGAGTTTGGCTCTTCCTCCCCAAGAATAATCCAACGTAGTTCTGTGTGTGCTGCCCATACACAGACAACCCATTCTCAATGGAATTGTTATTTCCAGTAGCTTTAAAATTACCTTGAGAATAGAGGTTCGCTGTACTATATAACTCGTTCACATACATAGCACCCGTGATTTTTGAATCTCCCTTCACATACAATTTGTATGCGCTTGTTGAAGAAGATGGCGTGATTCCGATAGCCACATTGCTGGTGTTCCCTGTCAATGGATAGCTGTATAATCCATAATTATTTGTTTTCCATTGTTGTGCATTTGCCGCACAAACCGACATGGCAACACCCATCGTCGCCAAAATAATTTTATTAAATTTCATATTGTGAAAAATAATGAGTATTAATTGAATAATTGATCGCAGGACAACCCACCTGTTTTATGACTGAAAAATTAATATATGATGCACATAAAAATAATAACAACCAATGGGGATGGATCGCCCCCTTCCTTTTTTTTACTTCTTCAAAGACTCCATTTCAGCCTTCAAAGCTTTGTTCTCCTTCTCCAACTCGATCATGTGGAGGGTAAGCTCCTCTACCTTCTCAAGAAGCAGGTTGCTCATTTGGGAAACGCTCATGCCCTTCTCAGCCATCTCAGCGGCGGATGGTACGCCAGGCAAGTGCTTGTTCTCCTTCACGAAGCTCTCCACGTCGCTGAGCGAACGCAAGTTGTAGTTCTCGTCGAACACATAGTCGGCGGCGTTGTTCATGTCCACCGTGATATCCTCCGTGCGGATGCTCTTGGAATTCACCTCCGTTACATTCAACTCGTCCTTGCAAGTCAACTTACCATTGACAATCACATCATTGTCGAAAGTGGCCCTGGTGAATTTGAATATGGCTGGATAGTAGGAGTTCATGTAACTATTGGTGCTGAACGTCAAGTTGTTGTTGTTATCCCAGTTGATGGAGAAATGAGGGCACATCGAGTGGCTGGAAGATGTCTTGTTGAGCCAAAGGCCTGTTCCTCCGATACGACCCGACTGGGTAACCTCGAACACCGTTGTATACGCACCTAAATTAGAGTCAATACAGTGAATGAAATAATTAGGACTATCCTGCTCTTTCTGTCCGCCACTGTTTATTTGATGATACTTTACAGAGAAATTCGCTGAATGCAAATTCGCTACATAATAACTACTCTCCGTAATGGGAGTTTGTGCGTTCGCAGCACATACAGACATGGCAATACCCATCGTTGCCAAAAAAACTTTCTTTAATTCCATTTTAATATTAATTTAAAAAAAATAACCGATTATCTTCCCGCTCTCACAAGCTGACAGAATCTAACCATCATAAAATACCTTGCAAATGGCCATTCGCACAACAAAGTTATTTAGATGTTTATACATGCATTGTAGAATTTTTCCCCAATATTCAACTTTTTGTGGATTTTTTCCACGATTGTGTATTTTTAAACATTAAAATATTATGAAATATGGTTTTTATATTGATTTAAGTAAAATATTAATATTGAACGACTTAACTTCTATTATGTTTTATACGATAGTTTTGCGTTCTGTCTATTTTTTGTCATTTTTAGGGTTATGAAAATGCAAAAACTATGCCAATATAATGATTTGCGTCTCTTTATCATTTATTTTGTAACATATTTAAATGCATTTTATAGTTAAACGGCAAGCGTATTCGCGTAAAAAACCATTTTTTACTATGATTTTTGTTATAAACAGAAAAATCACGCCCTTCACTTAGCCATTTCAGGGCAAAAAAAGCGGCATAAACGAAGAGGGAAGCCACTGACAACAGTAGCCTCCCTCTCTTTTTAGGCGGTTTCTATACTTGACAAGGCACTTATCTCAAGATAACCTTCTCGAAATAGGTGTTTTCGCCCGCATTGACACGTACGAAGTAGACACCGCTTGCCTTGCCCTCCAGGTTGACAACCTGCTCACGGCCTATTCCATCCGCTGAGTATACCACCTTACCTGCGACGTCCGTCACGGTAAGCACGTACGCCACTTCCTCGGCGGCGAAGGCGACAGTGAACTCGCCATCGGTAGGATTAGGATAAAGGGTGATGGCCGGAGAGGCTTCCCCGTCCAGCGTCTCGTCGGAGATCGCGTCGTCGATGTCATCGATTAGGATCGAGCCCCTGCGCAATGAACCACAGCTCTTGACATCCGCTTTGAATTTCGAATTCGAAGAGACATGGAATCCGCTCCTCAAGGTGATTCTGCCGAAAGAGGTGAAACTAACGCTCGAATTGTTTGTTATATTACAATTCGCTGAAATAAGGGAACTTGCGTCGTAATCAGTCCTCGTGTTGCTGATTGTGCCAGCGACGGAAAGCGTAGACGGCAAGGATAGGATGCTCCCCGCATAATCGATTCCAGCCTGGATCTCCTGGATGGACTTGCTGCAGAACCACAGATTATCACTCTTTTCACCTTGACACATGACGGAAGTCGACGTGGTACCACAGCCACAACCAGCCTCATCGACAGGATGGTCCGCTCCCATGTTGTGTCCAAGCTCGTGCGCCGTGGTTTTATACATCTCGTCCCTATACAGAGTGATCGAATATGCGTTCTGCGTTCCGGCCACAGACCTCCCTGTAAAGGAATATCCCCTGCCAACCTCATTACTTGCCACGATGTTTCCTGTGAACATGTGGCAAATGTCACGACTAACGCTCGTCATGTTCGAATTCCAGTAACCTTTTAATTTACCCAACAACGTCTCAAGATTATACGAAGAGGAATATGGATAACCGGAGACCGAACTAGAGGTCCATATGTGAATATACTTCACGGAGAATGTGAGGGAGAGATAGGTCTCGTAGGCTGACTCAGCCAAGTTCAACGCAGCCATCACCTCATCATACACTCTTTGTGTGGAATACCCCAACCTCTTGTACATTTCGTAATCGACTTCAATGGCCAACTCCAGCAACTTCGCGCATGATACACTACCGTTACTAGCCGCTGAGCGATTGGGCAACTGAACTTTCTCGACATCGTTGGAGTTACCATACAGGCGATCTTCCTGGACCTGCACATCCTCTCCCGTGTATACGATCAGTTCCTCGTCATCCGCATTGGTCAGTTCCTTGGCTTGCTTGACATACGTTTGCTTGCCGTTTCCGTCAATAATCACCATTGAAACCTTGTCCGAAAAGACGGAAAGCCTCACGTCATCGCCCTTGGATGTTTTCCCCTTATAGATACGGGACTGCATCTTCATCCTTGACGTGCCGTTCTTTCCGGTGCACTCCACAACGCAATCGCCCGCGCACAAGTTGTTTTCCGCCAAGGTCATGTCAAAAGCGTAATCCCCGGCGAGATTCAACTTAATACGGCTATCTTCCTTCAGGTTCTTCAGGAAAGCTGTTCGGTCGAATTTGTACGATTTATACTTCTTCACATGCTTCTGAATCGCCCTGTGTTTACTGGACGACATGCTGTTCGCATCGAATCGCTGCGAAACCGCCGCATTGGCACTAAAACAAACCGCCAACGCAAATAAGATTAAATATATCGATCTTTTCATGTTTCTATGTTTTTACTTCTCCAACATGTCTACCCTACTTCTTAGCATCTTGTTCTCCTTCTCCAACTCGATCATGTGGAGGGTAAGTTCCTCTACCTTCTCGAGGAGCAGGTTGCTCATTTGAGAAACGCTCATGCCCTTCTCGGCCATCTCAGCGGCGGATGGTACGCCAGGCAAGTGCTTGTTCTCCTTCACGAAACTCTCCACGTCGCTGAGTGAACGCAAGTTGTAGTTCTCGTCGAAGACATAGTCGGCCGCATTGTTCATGTCCACCGTGATGTCCTCCGTACGGATGCTCTTGGAATTCACCTCGACCACATTCAGCTCATCGTTACAAACGATTGGTCCGTTGAATGTGTGGGATTGGGCAGTGTACTCGATCGGGCTTATCCTTCCCTGAGAACCGTAACTTGCCGTCGTCTTCAAGCGAATCTTGAATCCGTCTTGGATGATATCCAAATTTGTCGCGCCACTAAAGCCACCCACACTCAACCCGCAGGTGTGCGTATTTCCTGCCGCGTCTATATTGAACACTTGCTTCTGGAATGCGACCCTGTCATTTACAGTGGTATTATAGCACTGGATATAATTGAAATTGCTGTTTCCTCCGCTGAAGACGGAAAATGTTGACGTTGATGTTTGTGCCAATGCACTACTTCCACATGACATTACGAACAATACTGCTAAAAAAATATTTTTTTTCATGTTTAAAAATTTTTAAAAGGGAGGTTCCCCTCACCCTATTGTGATAAAATTGTTTTTTTAATTCTTTGTGTAGATCTTCATCTGTGGTGACACATACGAAGTAGATACCGCTCGCCTTGACTCCCAGGTTGTAAACTTGCTCACGGCCATTCCCGCCCGTGGTATAGACCACCTTACCTGAATTGTTGTCCTATAAGGCTGCATCCACATCCTCCGTGACGAAGGCGACTGTGAACCTGCCATCGGTAGGGTTAGGAGAGTGGGATAGATCATCATGTTCTACCGGAACCATATCATTTCACCTCAATTTGTAAACTATGGTTGAACAATCACCTATGATTCCAATAGCCAAAATAAATTTGTTACCCATTAATGGAGGCACTATTAGCTACTGCCTCCTCAATTACACATCTAGCATAGCTACTAACACGGCAACACTCATGGCTTAGGAATAACTTTTTTAAATTTCATGGCATTTAATTTTAAATTAAAAACTTAGTTAATAATTAGGTTCTTATATTCCTCATATTTGCAAGAACCAATCAATCAAATATGAGGAAATATTCTCATGAAAATATGACGCAAATATATATTATTATTTTTATTTTGCTCTATTGTATTTAAAAAAAATTTCATTATTTATTAAATATATTAATGTATAGGCGCACCGCACGCAACGCAACCATCATTTTATTGATTAGACGCAATATAAAAGAAACAAATAGACCCAAAACGGGATGCCATATTCGATTATATGATATATATTATTTAATTTGGTCTAATAAAATGGGTACTTTGGCACAGTTTTTGCATTAATATACATGAGAGGGTTGGATTAAATGATAGATAATTCAACATTAATCATCTCAAATGGAATAGACTTTTCATAATCCTTAAAGGGGAACAATATTATCAAAAATTCTATGATTGTTTTGTTATACTGCGCCATCGGCTCTCCTTGCCATGGCGCGGTTTTTTTATGCCTACAGGGATACGGCGCAAACAAACCGACGGACTCGTCCTACGCTCCTCACAGCTCGGCGCCACTGGCGAAGCGCCTCCACTTCTCGACAAGCTGCTTGAAATCGTCCGGCCATTCGGAGTCGAAATACATCTCCTCCCCCGTGCGCGGATGCACGAAGCCTAAGGTCTTGGCGTGCAAGGCCTGCCGCGGACAGATCTCGAGGCAATTCTTCACGAACTGCTTGTACTTGGCGGTGGTGTTTCCTCTTAGTATTTCCATGCCTCCGTAACGCTCGTCGGCGAAGAGCGTGTGGCCGATGTGCTTCATGTGCACGCGTATCTGGTGCGTGCGTCCGGTCTCCAGCCTGCACTCCACGAGGGTCACGTAGCCAAACCGCTCCAGCACCCGGTAGTGGGTGACGGCATGCTTGGCGTTGGGGTTCTCCCCTTCCGGGAAGACGGTGAAGAGCATCCTATCCCTCGGATCACGGCCCAAATCTCCCGTGATCGTCCCCTCGTCCTCCGTGAAATTGCCCCAAACAAGCGCATTATAGAGCCGTTTGGTCGTCTTGTTGAAGAACTGCTTGCCCAAGTGGGTCTTGGCGTCCTCGTTCTTGGCGATGATGAGCAGGCCGGACGTGTCCTTGTCGATACGGTGCACCAACCCTAAGCGCGGGTCATTGACGCTGAAGTCCGGCGAGTCCTTCAGGTGCCACGCCAACGCATTGAGGAGCGTGCCCTGGAAATTGCCGAAGCCAGGGTGCACGACCATGCCCGGCTGCTTATTGACGAGGATGACATCCTGGTCCTCATATACGATGTTCAACGGAATATCCTGCGGAATGATCTCGAACTCAGACGGCGGGTAGGAAAGCATGATGGATATCACATCCAAGGGCTTCACCCTATAATTGGACTTCACGGGGTTACCGTTGACCAATATGCACTTAGCGTCCGCCGCATCCTGAATACGGTTGCGCGAGACATTGGACATGCAGTTCACAAGGTATTTGTCGATTCTGACGAGGGAATGGCCCTTCTCGACCGTGAAGCGGAAGTGCTCATGGAACCGGCCGTCATTGCCGAGGGCCGCGTCGCCATCCTCCCTCTCCTCCACATCCAAATCGTCAGGGATGAGGTTGTCGTCGATCATTTGAAGAGATTATCAGTGTCCGCACTCGTGTCATCCGGCTCGTCCGGGTTGTAGTAGATCACCTCCGGCGATTCCAGCACGGAAGGGTCCTTGGATAGATATAGGTCGACGGAGCCTCCCACACTGATGGAGGAACCCGTGGCGGGTACTTGCTTATAGACGAAGAACAGGGCCTTCTCCGCATCATCCTTAGGCTGCTCGTCGTAGATGACCTTGCCGATGTTGAGGTAAGCGGAATGGGCCTTCAGCTTGGCCTGATCCTCGTTCAGTTTCCTGAAGCTGACCACCTCAAGCATCTCGTTGGACAAGCCGCGGCCCACATAAAGCGTCACGCTTGAACCCTCCGGAATGCGGGTACCTGGCTGGATCTCCAACTTGTTCTGCTTCACGAACTGCACCAGGTCCTTATACTCGTTTGGAATGTAAATCACACTATCGACCCTGAGTCCCACGGAATTGATCATGGCCTCCGCCTGCCTGAGCGAGAACTCATGCACATCCGGCAACATCACCTTACGCACAGCCGACGAGTTGACGATCAAGTACACGGTGCGATCCGCCTTGATCTTATCCCCCGGCTTAGGCATTTGCTCCACAATGGAACCGAGGCTCTTCCCCTTCATGAAGACGGAGTCCACCACCTCCAGTTTCAGCGACTGCTTCGCCAAGACCTGCGAAGCCTCGGCTGTGGTCATTCCCGACAAGTCCGGGACAACTATCTCCTGGCCATGGTTGGTGTAACTCTTCAGCCATGAGAACGTACACTTATAAAGAACGAATAAAATCAGCAACGCCGCCACAACGCTAATCGTGTACGGGTTGATAAATATTTTCTTTACATCAATTTTCATAGGAACCTTGTTATTTCCCACAAAAATACGATAAATTTTCTCTAATAGGTATGTTTATGATAAAAATATGAGTTCAAACAGGCGGTTACAATAGAACAATGAGAGCCATCCTCTGGGCGCTTCACAAAAAATTCCTCAGGGAGAAAAGAGTTCACGGAGTATGCCGCGAAATCATCGCATCGGCACAAAAGTAAATAGTAAATCGTTAAATAGTAGATGTCGCATTATATCTTGCGGCAGAAGAAACCGCCGTGAAACACGATCTTCTTGCCCCACACAAAACTACCAGAACCTTTTCTGCTGCTCGCTGAACTCGAAACCGCCTGTGGCGAGACGGGCTACCAGCCAATCCCTCTCCACATCTAAGGCTCTGCACAACTCGTCCAAGTCCCCAGCATACTCGTCCCGCAGCTTCATGTTCACGAAGCTGAACAACATGTTTATATCTTCCGGTAACTGATTCATAACATACACGTCTATAAAACAATTGAGGCGCATACCGTGATGCGCCCCATATCTTTCCTTTGTTTCTTCAGAGAAATATTATCTCTTTACAGCGTACTCGTCAGAAACTGTGAGCTTCTTTCTGCCATGAGCCCTGCGAGATGCCAATACTCTACGTCCGTTAGCTGTCTCCATTCTTGAACGGAAACCGTGCTTGTTCTTTCTCTTTCTAATAGAGGGTTGAAATGTTCTTTTCATTGCCGTGTATTATTATTATTTATATTATTCTTCCTGATTTTCACTCCCAAAATCGGATTGCAAAGATAGACGTTTTATCCGATATTTCAAATTGTTAATAACTTTTTCTTCCCTATTTCACCGATTTTTTTCGATATGCTTATCCAATCTACTGATTATCATATCGTTGCTTATTCCATTCAGACAAGCATAATCATTTCTTGCGCAAGGCTTCTTGCCGTAAATGGAGCATGGCCGGCAAGGCAAGTCCAGCTGCACAGCGTCCGAAGGGTCCTGCCCGTAGCCATAAAAGCCTGCACAAGGATGGGTAGCGCCCCAAACAGAGACGACAGGCGTACCGACAAGCGAGGCGAGGTGCATATTGGAGGAATCCATGGAGAGCAGGACGTCACAATGGTTCAGTACCTGGATCTCCTCGATGAGCGAGAACTTGCCCGCCATGGAGAGCGTGTTGCGGTATTTGGCCGTCCAGGCGTTGAAAGTCTCCGTTTCCGCCTTCCCCCCGCCAAACAGCAGAATCTGCGTGTCGTCCCGCTCCGCATAGTGGGCGACGATCTGTTCGGTCTTCTCCAGCGGAAGAATCTTGCCGGCATGTTGGGCGAAAGGCGCTATGGCGATGCGGTGGGGCTTGTCCGTCCGGATCATCTCGGCGATCCTCTCCGGGAGGGCTCCACCCTTAGGCATCAGTCCGTCGAAATCCAAGGCGAAAGGGTATCCCGCCTCCTCGAAGGCCTCGACGTAGCGTTGCACAGAGGTTTTAAGCTGCCTTCTATCCTTATCCTGGGAAGAGACGAGCCTCTTCTTCTCCTTCCTTCCTTTGTTGATGACGTAGGATTTCTTTCCGGACATTCCGACCATGGTCCGCACCTCCTTGCTACGGATCACGTCATGGAGGTCTATCATCTTTTCGAACGAGTAGCTCTTTTTGATTTTCTTGAAGAGCTTGACCATTCCGAAGAGGCCCTTATAGGTACCTTTCGTGTCGACAGGCAGGAAGGTCACGCGCTCCATTCCCTCGAACAAGGAGGAGAGTCTGGGCGAGGAGAGCATGATGACGCCCATCTTCGGGTAGGCCTTTAAAAAAGAGGCGATAACAGGAACTGTCATCGCCACGTCTCCCATAGCAGAAAGCCTCATTACCAAAAGATTCTTCCTCGCCTCCATCTATGCAATTATTTCCGTCCGTAAAGGATCGGGTTTAAGTTAGGGTCGTTGTACATCTTCATCTGCTTGTAGACCTTCATGTACCTGTCGCCGTTCTCGATGTCCTTGATGAGTTGGTCGATCGCGGAGGATAAGTCTTTGCGTTGCTCCAGCAGGACGTCCAGTTTCTTCTGGCAAGCCGAGCGGTGGGCATCGTCGACGTCGGTGCGCTCCACCTCCTTGCGCATGTGGTAAATCTTCAGCGCCAAGATAGAGAGGCGGTCGATGGCCCAAGCGGGGCTCTCCGTGTTGATGACGGCCGTCGGCTTCACGGCAACCGAAGCGTATTTCTCCAGAAAATAACTATCGATACGTTCCACCAAATCCGTCCTCTCCTGGTTCGATTTGTCTATCCTACGTTTGATGGACAACGCCTCTACCGGGTCAATTTCAGGATTCCTGATGATGTCCTCCAAGTGCCACTGAACAGTGTCGATCCAATTCTTAAGATACAACACACTCTCTATTGTCTGCGCCGGATAAGGATTACTCATGGCGGCATCCACGTTATCTGTCTTGTGGTAATCAACAATCACATCATCGAACAATCTACTTGCTTCCTGGCTGAAACTCATATCTACAAATTTTTTCGCAAAGATAGCGAATTTTTTACTAATTACGATGCGAATGTACAAGTTTCCCGAAAGATGCCCATGGTGGTTTCATTTAGCCCATTTCGACATTTACTATTTACCCAAAAAATATCTAATGTCTAAAAGCTAAAGTCTAAAAAAAGGGTCACTTCATCGAAGCGACCCCTCTCTATAGCATGATGGAATATGAATCAAGGTATCATCGTAGGCAAACCTGCAGCCACCCATGCGTCGTATCCGCCCACCAGAAGCGTAACGGAAGTGAACTTACAAGCCAACTGTCCAGGAACAGCCATACCGTTCGTACCGAAAGCATCCTTGCCTCCATAGACGAACAAAGGCTTGTTCACGTCAAATTCAGCCATCACCTTCTTCACATACTCGCAATCTCCATTGGATCCATTCAACTCCACAACGGAAACAGGGATATTCACCGCCCCCTTAATGCATCCCTTGGCATACTCCGTCGCGGAACGATAGTCTACAATCTGAGGTTCAGCCTGTTTCTCCAAATAGTTATTAAATGGCCCAGCCTCTGCCTTCCTGTGGTCACACAACGTATCGGATCCTCCCTTTCCATTGCAGGATGAAAGGACACACAGGCAAACGCCCAAAATCGCTAAAATAAATAATCTTACATTTTTCATCTGACTAATCTCCTATTATATAAGCTGTTAATAAAATAATCCAACCATGTTTCAAACATCATTTTTGGCAAATATATAGTTATTATTTCTAATTTGAAAACATATCGGAATTTTTTAAATAGAACCCGCCTTAATTCTTGACGCACAAGCGATAATGTCCGATGAAGCCGACATTGACACCCTCCTCGAAATCGAAACGATATACTCCTTCCTCTCCCGCCTTCACATGGAAGCTATCCTTGGCGTAACCTTGTTTCTTATCGTTTCCGTCGTATGCGTAGAGCGCCACCACCCCGTCGAAATCCTTCGTGAAATCAAGATAGATGGACAACCCGTTCTCCGTACTTTCACAATGATTGACGATGATGCCGGCCTGCACGACGGACGAGTCGGTCTCAATATCCTTTTCCATTCCATTGGACATGCCGGTCAGGGTGCCTTTAATCATCTTCCCTGTTATCTTGCCACCGCTTTCAGTCACATCACGCGCGGTATCCGCCACACTGTCCGTAGTGACAGAATTTACCGCATTGAAAACGGAACACACTATGATCAGGGCATTGGCTATACCAAACACACAAAAACCGGCGACACCTCCGTACAGGAGCTTCTTGTTCTTTTTCACACCGCCTACAATCGCCAAAACAAAAGAGGCGAACCCTAAAAGGGAGGCGAAGCAAACAGCTATTAACGTCGTTAAACTCATATCGTTATTTGTTACTTTAAATGATTACAATTGTACGTTTACGCAAAATTGGCAAAAAATCACCAAAAAAGCAAACGGAGCGACTACACCCAACTTTTCAGCATACGGAGAACCGTGCGGAAATCCCTACGCAGAAAGAGCATGAACATCCTCGGGGCGGTCGGGAGCAGGCGCAGCAGGCGCCATAGGTAATGCCAAGGGTAATGCAGGCGCATCGCCCAGGAATGCTCCATGTGCAGCTCCTTCTTGACGGGTATATTGTACTTACGGGTCATTTGCGCCACCCTGATGGAGACATCCAGCCTATCTTCACACTCCTTCAGGGACATCGCCTTTCCCGAGAACTGGCTCGAGGCCAACGAACCGCTCCGCTGCGTGACGATATAGAGGGGCTCGTCCACCACCCGTATCTTCCCGGCGAGGTGCCCGGCCATGAAGGAGAAGAGGACATCGTTCGAGTACATCGTCTCGTCGCAACGTATGCCATGACGCTCGATGAAAGCACGGCTGAAGACCTTTCCCCACAGGGAATAGAAATCATACCTCAGGTTGAGCTCCGACCCCGTCTCCTCATATTCCTTGAAGAGGTATTGATAGAAATCCCTGTTGGCGGGCTGGGTCAGATCGTCGCTCATGACGCTCCTGTTGTTGAAGAAGACAATATCGGGACCCTCCTCCACATGCTCGTCCAGCAGCTCGCACAGATTATCCGCGAAGAGGTCGTCCGCATCCATGAACAACACCCACTCCCCACGGGCATGCTCCAGTCCGAGGTTCCTCGCCCGCCCCGCACTGCCCCCTTGCGAGGTCTGGTAGAACTCCAGGAAGGGACGTGACAGCTCAGGGTACTTCTCCTTGTACGTATGGGCTTCCGGACTGCAATCATCCACCACAATAACCTGTATCGTTTCCCTCACAGGGATGCTATTCAGGCACCTCATGAGGAGGTCCGGAATATTGTAATGGGGAATAATGATGGAATACTTGTAATCACTCATGATAATCTATTTTTTACGGGAAAGGCTTCCCTTGACTCTCTCGACGAAACAACGTATGCCGTCCGAGAAGAAATATGCGAGGACGGCGGAGACAACCAGCAGAACCGAACAGAAGGAAAGGCTCTTGACGAGGAACATGCTCCACGTCGTGCACAACCCGTCCGGAACACCCCACAACGAACTCAGTTCCACCGCGGCGAAATAGGCGCAAAGGAACGGAAGAGTATTGGATACGAGCAACTTAACATAGTCCAAGAAAGGCACCTGAAACCCGTCACGGTAGAGGTAGTAGGGCTTCCAAACATGCATGAGCAACAACTGCACGAGGACTGGAACCGTCAATATACCGACAAGTCCCCAGACCTTGCCTGCCCCGATGACCAACACCAGGGAGATGATCCTGCATACCGGCACCCAAACGTCAGCCTTCAGCCCATAACCATTGAGGTATTGCTCCGTGGTGTCCCTCAACAGATTGAGGCAAAAGTCCGCGCAAATCAGGGCGACGATGAGCGGTTCCAGAACATACTTATCGCCCAACCACACCGCCACGAAGTCCGAATTGAGCCGCACCAGGCAGATGGAAAGGAAGAGGACGGCGAAGAACTTGATGGAGAACAACTCCTTGTAGCACGCATAAATGCGCTTCTTGTCCCCTTCCGCGATCAGGTTGCCGATGCCAGCGTTGGTGCCCGAGAAGGCGGCGTTGACCAGCTGGCTGATCTTCGAGTTGATGAGCGTGTAGTTGCCGTAGAAGGTGACCATCGTCAGCGACGCATAGGCATACACGATGAGCGGCATCACACTGTTGTTGATGAATCCGCCAATCTGATGGATAAAGACCCTCTTGACGTATTGGATAATCTCCGGGTGCCACTTTATCGCCCTCTTGCCCAAATCATAATTGGCCACCACCCAAGGATAGACCTTGTTGAACTTCCAGTTCAGGATCACGCTGTTCACGACGGCGAAGATAATGGAGACGGTTATGTACAGGGCACAACTATTGGTATAGAGGGCGAAGAGCATCTGGATGATCGTGCAGGCGAACTGCGATAGCTGGAAATATCCGTTGACCAAATACTGGCGCTGGTCCGCATTGAAGATTGTATTAGCCTTATAATTAACGAAATAGCCAATCAGAGAGCAGGCCAACTGCCCGTAGAAACAATAGTAGACGATGAACCATGATTGTTGCGTCCCCTCGAAGAAGAAGGGGAGGAATATAGACATGACAATGCCCGCGCAGAGGATGAATAGTCCGATGAGGCGGTACATGTACCCCATGATGGATATGACCTCGTTGATCTTCTCCCTATCGTCATCATACAACGGTTTGTAGAGGAAATACGCGATGGAGGCACCCACACCCAACTCCGCGAGGTTCAGGAAGGCCAGCAAACTATTGATGGTGGTCGTGAGTCCGATGAATTCGTCCCCCAACTGATCAAGGAAGATCTTTCGGGTAAAAAAGGAAACGACAATCATCACGAAGTACGCGATAAGGTTCACCTTCATGTTTAACAACGACTTCTTTACCCTTGATTCTTTGGACATGAATGAGTTGATTAGTTATACAACACCATGGGACAACGACGCGAAGTTAAGCAAAACCCGCCACAAGACGCTATGGAACGGGTAACTTTTTGACATCCTATTTTTGCCCAATACGCAAAATGCACTATCTTTGTTTACATTTTTAAATTATTTACAAGTAACAGAATTTCAATTTTTTAAACATAAAATACGAACAATGAACGTGGATATTTCCATCATCATCGCCGTCTACAACAACACGGCTTGGCTGAAGATGATATTCGCCATGCTACAACAACAGACATACAAAAATTTCGAGGTGGTGATAGCGGACGACGGCTCATCCCCTGAGAACGTGCAGGAGATGAAGGAGATGGCAAGCAAAGCCTCTTTCCCTGTCCAGCATATATGGCACGAGGATAAAGGATGGAGGAAGGACATCATCCTCAACAAGGCGGTTGTGGCCAGCAAGGCTGAATATTTGGTCTTCCTGGACGGTGACTGCATACCGGAAAAGCACTTCGTGAAGGACCACTACGACCTCCGCCAGAAAGGCTACGTCATTAGTGGCAGGAGGGTGCAACTCACACAGGATATCTCCGACAAGCTGACGCCCGAACTGGTGGAGAAGGGATACCTGCGGTCTTGCTTCTTCCCCCTATTGTTCAGCAAGGAGAGGCACTCGGAGAATGTCATACGCATCCCCCTACGGCTACGGTTCGGACTGATAAAACCAGGGAAGGGATGCCTTTTAGGCTGCAACTTCGGCATCTACAAAAGCGACCTGCTTAAAGTGAATGGATTCGACGAACGATACCTTTCACCCGCCACCGGAGAGGATACCGACCTGGAAGCGCGATTGAGCCGTGTGGGCATCCCTGTCCTGCGCTATAAGTTCGTTTGCCGCGTATACCATAGGAAGCACATACGCAAAGAGGTGATTCCTAACCCCAACGTGCCTATCTTCGAGGAGAACAACCGCCTAGAGGTAGGCTATACCCCTTACGGAATAGACCAATCGGGCTTGCCGAACACATAAGAGCGGCATACTTCCGTGACGAAAAAAGGCGGTTCACCACGATAGGATGAACCGCCTTTGCTATATCCAATGTTTTGTTTACGACAACTTATGGATGATCAAGCCTGAACGAAGCTTCGGCTCGAACCATGTAGCCTTAGGAGGCATGATATTGCCACTGTCGGCAATGTCCATGATCTGCTTCATGGAGACAGGATAGAGCGCCAGCGCCATGCGCATCTCGCCATTGTCCACGCGACGCTTCAACTCCTTCAAGCCACGGAGACCACCGACGAAATCGATACGCTTGTCGGAACGGAGATCCTTGATGCCCAATATCTCATCGAGGATGAGCTTGCTGGAGATGCTCACGTCCAACACCCCGATAGGGTCTGAATTATCGAACGTGCCCGGCTTCGCCTTCAGGCTGTACCAGTTCTTATCCAGATAGAGGGAGAACTCGTGGAGCTCTTTCGGCTTGTACTCCGCCTCACCCTTCTTCTCGACCGTGAAGTTCTTGGAGAGCGCCTGGAGGAACTCCTCGGAAGAGAGGCCGTTCAAATCCTTCACGACACGGTTGTAGTCCAAAATCGTCAACTGGCTGGCAGGGAAAGCCACCGCCATGAAGTAGTTATACTCCTCGTCACCCTTGTGGTTCGGGTTCTGACGACGCTTCTCGTCACCCACCAAAGCGGCTGCGGCGGAACGGTGGTGTCCGTCGGCGATATAGAGCGCCTTCATCTTGCCGAACTCCTCCGTAACAGTCTTGATGTCAGCGTCTTGGTCGATGAGCCAGAACTTATGTCCGAAGCCATCGATAGGAGCGATGAAATCATACTCAGGCGTATTGGCGGTATATTTCTTGATCAAACTATCCAACGTAGCGTTGTCCGGATAAGCGAAGAAGACTGGCTCGATGTTGGCGTTGTTCACGCGCACATGTTTCATTCTATCCTCCTCCTTATCGCGGCGGGTCAACTCATGCTTCTTGATGACACCCGTCATATAATCGTCCACATATGCGCCGATGACGAGGCCGTATTGGGTCTTGCCGTTCATCGTCTGCGCATAGATGTAGTACATCTCCTTGTTATCCTGCACAAGCCAACCTTTATCCTGGAACTTCTGGAAATTCTCCGCAGCCTTTTCGTAGACGCGCGGATCGTACTCGCTGGTACCTACCGGAAAATCTATCTCTGGTTTGATGATGTGATAAAGGGACATCTCATTGTCTCCGGCCTCTGCGCGGGCCTCTTCGGAATCGAGCACGTCGTACGGACGGCTTTCGATCTTCTCTACTAAGTTTTTCGGAGGGCGTATGCCCTTGAATGGTTTTACTATTGCCATGTGTTAGACTAAAAGTTAAATATGCGCGAAGGTACGAATTAATTAAGAACACGATAGATTTTTTAGAGATAAATTTGTCATGGCGTATCCTAAAAAAGAGACTTGAATAGTCCTATTAATAAGCCGATTTGTGCTATCGGGGCGTCAGGAAATATGGTACTTTCGCGACATAAATAAGGTTGAGATGAAAAGAATTATTTACATCGCTTTAGGATCGCTATGCGTCGGGCTAGGCACAATAGGCATATTCGTACCAGGATTACCCACCACACCATTCATGCTAGCGGCATCATGGCTCTTCTACCGGAGCAGTCCACGTCTGAGGGAGAAACTCCTGGCTTCATGGTTAGGCGCATATATCCGTGACTATGAGAAGAATAAGGGATTGACTCCCCGCACCAAGATCATGGCGATCATCATGATGGTAGGGATGAGCACCTTGTCCATCACCCAATTTATCGATAAGCTTTGCGTACGAATCATCGTGGCGATCGCCTGCCTTATCGGAGTGGTTGTGGTCGGCTTCATCGTGCCGACGGTTAAGAGACAGGAATAGGAGTTCCAATCCATCGCTTGTTGCAGCTATCGTATTGAAAATAAATATATAAGAATTATAGAACCCACGGTGATGTGCGTGACATCCCCCAACCCCGCATCATTAATTATGAAACGTTAGTTCGACGTAGTCAAGTAAGAGTTACTTATCCGCTACAGCTCTGACAGTTCTTCCTATATAACGTTCAATGATTGACCATGACACCACGCCATCATCTGATAAGCCAAGACCTATAGAAATACTACATCCTTCCTTATTCACAGAAGATGTCCAGTAATCACCCGCATTACCACGGAAAGCCAATTTCGTGGTTTTATATCCGCCCTCAGGCATAAAGATACTGACATTTTCAAAACCTGTAACCTTACTTGTGATGACAAAACCATTTACGCCTGTCGATTTGTAGTTCGTAACGGCCTCAAACGTACAGTTCGCTCTAAGCTCTTCCACTTCAGCCTCTGTTGGCACACGCCAATTGCTTCCCCAATTTACTGTCGCCGCATCATCTTCTGGAAGAAGCGTCAAAATCTCATCAACAACACCATCCTCATCATTGAAATTATACTTTGTCAGAGAATTCGCTGTTCCCTCACAATATTTATAGTTATCCCATGTATATGTGTCTTTTGGCGCCGTTTCACCCCACGCGAAATAATCACCATACTCCTCCGGAGATGTGGCTCCAACATTATAGCTTGCCCAATACACACTCAAACCAAGATCTACATACATGTAACCATCTATACAAGAGATACATTCGTAGGATGCATATATATTCTTATCCTCAACAATCCCAGTATAGTCTTCCGACCAACCCACGAATCGATATCCATCCTTCGGTGTCACCGTAGGAGGAACAGCATCATCCCCCGCCTTGACCGTTTGTGATTCGATCAATGTACTATCTTCGTCATAAAACGCCACTTTATACGCTGACTGTTCTTCTTCGAACGTAATTTCTTTAATCAAGTTGACATCATAACGATGTATCTCACCATCAGCTGATGTGATACGAAGATGTGTGATCTTACTATCTACGCCCCAACTCAGATTTATGGCGAAGAACGTTAGAAACAATATGATTAGCTTTTTCATATAGACTACTTTTTCAAACATTTAAATGACTTATCTCTTAACTTAAGGATGTAAACACCATTGTTTTGTGGCAAAACGATGATTAAGTTGCCAGAACCATCCACCTTGTAATTTCGCAAAACAGCTCCATTGATACCAAACAAACAAACCGACTCGTTTTCGTTCAAACCAGAAACAACAACTGTCTTATTGTCTAGATAAGAAAATAGTATGCCGTCATTCTTTACTGTTTGAATTTCTGTCACCGATCCTTCTGTAAATTTAAACTCCTCTATTTCATCAATTGCATACGAAGTTGATATCTGCCCATCAATAACCATAGCTCCTTCCGCATAGGTGATGGTTGGTTTCTCTTTTAATAGAAAGCTCTCAGCTTTTTTTGACTTAAGATATATAGTCAGATAAGAAGCGTCCGCCATAGCAGAAACGCTAACGAGCCCGATAAAAATCGTTGTCAGAATTATTTTTATGTGTTTCATATCTTCGTTCTTTTATTTTATCACACCTCTAATTAATCCACCCAAATAACGGTCATAGGATAGTTCTTCTACAAAATCTCTATAGGTCAAACTTCTAACAATATCACTCGACTGTTCTATTTCCGAGCTCCAATAATATGTTCTATTCTGCTCATCGTCCAGTTTAGCAAGAGTCTTAATCGGAATAAATATTGATTTGTCAATACTCTTGTCGGTAACCATAAACACAGGGATACCCGAATTGTTGAAGTTCCTAATTATCTTCCATTCACAATATCTCCTCAACCGATCCCATTCGTCCCACGTTGGCAATCTCCAGTTCTCACCCATATTCACAGTTGCCGCATCGTCCTCTGCCTCCAACATCGTTTTATTATCTACAGTTCCACTATACGAACTGGTCACATACTTAGTATAGTAACGTCCATCCTCATCAAATTTATAATTCTCATGAGTGAACGTGTCTTTAGAAACAGTCTCACCCCACGCATAGTAATCTCCCATTATTGAGGAACTATTAGCCCCTAAGTTATACGTAGCCCACTTTCCTGACAAGCCCATATCAACATATTCAAAGCCATCAACCTCGCCATCCGATGTGATTACGAAAGTTGCAGGTCTATAAATAGGATAGGCATACAGTTGAGATGTAACGGCTATAGTATCCAAACTAACTAATTTTGTAGTATCATATTGGCTCTTCTCAGATAAATTATAGGATTCATCAATGCCCCACCCACAAAATTCATAACCAAATGGAACATCTGACACTTCAACATCCACAGAACCGATCGTGTCACCATAAGACATACGCAGATCGTACAACAGATCACCATACGCCTTATTGATAAATTTAACATGAACATAACCATATTCCTCATTTAACACAGCCCTTATCGGCAAAGGAGTCGATGTGCCAGTTCGTGAATACCCCGCCGAATGCTCTTTGATACTCATTGCAGCCGCCGAACCGCGGCTATAACAATAGCTTAACCAATACATTGCTTGAGGACCTTCATACGTAGAGGACTCAACAGATATTGGGAAAAACAACATATTCCCATTTACACTACTTAAAATAATAATTCCCTTGGCCCCTGTATTATTATAATTTTCAGTATAGTATTTATTAATGTAAGTTCTATTCAGATTGTTATAATCTTCTATCGTTGGCACACGCCATTCCTTACCCATGTTTACGTAAGCGGCATCTTCTTCCAACGACATCGGGCTATCAGGCGTCCCATGCGTAGTGAATGAACTTGACAACTCATAAGGAATCGTATCACCCCAATAAAAAAGATCTCCTAATTGTTCTGGGGAATTAGCCCCCACGTTACATGTAGCCCAAAATACGCCATTGCCCATTTCAACAAAACCATGTCCAGAACAATATCCACTAACTGTGACAGAATCATCAACATCATAACTACCCTTATCCAACGATTCGACCTCGAAAGTCTCTACTTTCCCATCTGCGGTGGTGACTTTCATAAAAATCTTTGAATGCGCAACAAACACAAACGATAACACACTCAACAATGTAATAAACCTCTTCATCTCTAATAAGATTGTATAATCATTTTAATCTCTATTGATACCCATACCATAGATTGCACCAACATTAATTATTTTTCGCAAAATTACTATATAATGGGCAATAAATGGGAACATACCTGCGATTTAACATATTTTAATATAGCATTAGGAAACATGCCGAACCAATCATATTTCGGATATAAGGGGACAAACGCCTAGGTCTGCTTTTGCTACAATTAACGATTACTAATTTTGGAACGTCAGTTCGATTCGGTCAATTAATGGGACGCATATCCCCACATGACGCGCACGACCTAAGCCCCGACGGGGCGATAACATCACAGGCAGGGGTGTCAACCCCTGTGCGGGAACGTGGTGCGGCGGCGGAACCCCGAAAGGGTGGCACGGGAATAGGGCATCTGATGAACCGTCACGCCCCGCATCCACGATGCGCCCCGGCCGGGCACAAAAAAAGGGGTCAACCCGTAAGGATTGACCCCGAAGACGGCGGCGACCTACTCTCCCACTATACGCAGTACCATCGGCGCCGGCGGGCTTAACTTCTCTGTTCGGAATGGGAAGAGGTGGGACCCCGCCGCGATAGCCACCTGAAATTCGTTCGCGACTT
>JAGCWA010000010.1 GCA_017962085.1 Paludibacteraceae bacterium | reverse complement strand
TTTTATCCTCATCAAGCGAGTTCTTGATGAAATCCGACCTCGTTATACGCGCATCGAAAGCATTAGACGTTCCACCAGACGTGAGCAGTTGGCCTTTATTCGCTTCGACATGACAAGTGTCTATCAACAACTTGCAATCCGCTGCGGTGTAATAGTCGATCATGGATATAGACACGTTGTCGTTGATCACATCATTCGTAAACTCAGCATTCTTCACCACCTCAAAGATGTTTCCGGTCTCACACTTGTTGCCAAGGATACTTGACATATCGACCGTCAAATTATAAGGATAGATCAACGAAGAGCCCATAGCATTACCCTCGAACAACGAATTGGATACCGTAACATCTGCGGCGCTCGCATAAATGAGGTGAGCTTCACACGTGTTGTTGGTGAACTCACTATTGTCGACATTTATTTTTGGCGAAAACCCATCAGCATTCGGTGTCAGAATAAGGTTATATACACAGCTGTTATTGTCAAACTTCGATTGAGTCACGTCAATGTCACCCCAGAAGTGCACATATGATGTGTTGTTCTTGGCCACCACCGACTCCATCGAAAGATTTGCGGTTTTGTCTTCATGAATGTTGGACATGTACACTAAATATGGACCGTAGTTGTCTGTCATTGTGACGTTCTTCAGCGCAACATCAATCGCATTTGACACGTACAAACAATTCGAGTTATTGCTGAATTCCGAGTTCGACACCTTAATGGTTCCTAAACTTTCCGATTGAATAGCGGAAGAGCGACAGTTTTCGAATCGACAGTCAAGCACATTAACGTTGACCTCATTCTCCACCGATCCGGAGAAGGCGACGAAACCTCGGTTTACGTTCATGACAGATATGCCAGATAACGTCACATCAAGAGGATTTTCAACAGATGCATAGAACATGTCGTACACATTATCATCTGTGTTTTCCACATCGACGAGACGGCAACCTCTTTCGTCAAGAGACTCAACTACCTTATCATCGCCTTTAAAGTCTCCGTTGAAGACAGTGACGTATTTTTTCGGATCACTAAGAGCCCCAGTCACAGCGTCTGCAGGGTAACCTCCATAAATCGATACACTGCCATTGATGATGTACTTGCAATTATTCTCCTCGCACAATGGTTTATAGGAACCTTCGGCGATGTAGTAGGCGGCTCCTTCCGGTGCAAAAGGCAGGGTGTTGGCGAAGTCCGTTCCGTCCATCGCGTTCTCCCAACTACTACCGTCACCCGTACCTTGGCGGGAAGTCTTGACGTAATATTCTTTTACTGCAGGGGCCGGGGTGACAACCAAACTATGCAACACGACGCTGTCGCATCCCATGATATTCTTCAGGTTTTCAGGGATGCTGTCGTAGCGGCCCATCTCGGAATATGTCACGCCGAGGAATTGTTCGCCAACCTGAATGACATCAGGTTCGGTGAGAAGTGTGGTGTCCGGATCGCATACGACACATGACTTCACCAGGATCGGTATGATGTCAGAAGCTGAATTGCACTTGTTGAACTCACCTGGAACATCTGCGGAAGATATCACGCAACGATAATATGCATTGTCTTCCAATTGAAGATTTTTAAAGGTTATGTCCTTTCCTTCTGCTACCTTCTCCCAACCTTCCAAATCATAGGTCCGTTCTGTGTTTTTATACCATGTGAAGTTGACAGGCTCTATATATCCCCCTATGTTATTATAGGATGCGGTAAGGCTATAATCCTCGTCTGCGCATATTGAGTCTAAAGGCATATTTACATTCACCGCTGGCTTACATAAACGTATCGATATATCATCCAGGGCGAAGTCACCGCCGAGTGAATTTGCACCGGAATGTGCTCTATATACAACTGAATTTATACCCTTAGGAACCACAAATGGCATTCCAAACTGTTGCCACTTGTTATTGGCGTGATCAATGATGAATTTCTCTTTGCCCAAGGTGTTTCCATTCGGATCTTCTATGGACAAGATGACATATCCATCTTTCGTTGCATTGACAGGATGTCCCCAGAATGAGAAGTAGAGGTGAGTGTTTTCACACAAATTATCAACTGTATAATTATAGAAGGTCGATTCCATGTTTTCAAAGTCAATTTGCATGAAATAACCTCTTGTTGTGTCACTCTCATGGGTATGGTCGCCAAATTCCGCATACCATCCCGTGTAGATATGTTCTGGATTAGGAGAACCACTTCTCTTTATCGCTACTTTTCTTAGACTATAAGCATTGAACCCAAGATTCCAGAGATGGCTTGAATAATTCAGATTATTTACTGACTTAGGCAGTGGATCTGCCCTTCTTGGCGCATCACTGACATAGTTTCCTCCAAAGTCTTCCAAGAACAAAATCGTGCCTATTTCACAATCAGTATCAGTTATTTCGTATGCACCAATGCAGGTCTGAGTCAAACGTTCCACACTGCGTTGGTCGTCCGTCACGGCCGTCTCTGAAAGCGGGAAGCGGATGCTAGTTCCGTCAGGAAGTTTGTCGGCCTTCAGGGCTATGGTTGGAGTGAAACCTCCGTTGTCTATGACGTTTGGAACGAATGCATCATTTTTTAGAGTTCCGTCCATGATGCCATAGAGAGAGTTGATGTCCTCCAATATGATGTTGTTGTCTCCGATGTGAGGCTTTATCGTTTCATTTATTTGTGACTGAGCCAACACATTGTAGCTCATTAGATATGAGGTTGGCAGTCTGTCTGATTCGTTAGCACCTGTTATTTTTACTGATGTGCATTTAGAGTCAATTATGTTCCCGATAGCGAACATATTGAAAGAACCTGTTATATCGTCTCCTTCGTAAATATACGGTATCGGGAGTAAAACTCCATCTCCAACATTTATGAACGTGTTGTTTTTTAAATCAAGGACATTGTTCGAATTATCACGGATACGCATCGAAATGCTTCTGCAGCAATTGGCAAATGTCGAGTTTGAAATAGTTGTATGGTACCCCCCCGAAACAGCCGTGTTGTTTCTATTAAATGTGGATTTCTCTATAGTGATGTTGTATGAGAGATTATTGTAGGATACCACACCTATTTGATTATCGGTAAAAGTACATTCTTTTACGTCAAAGTCGCTTGGCCAACAATCTATCGCTCGTTGGCATTGAGTAAGTGTACATTTTTCGAACGTGACTTTAACATCATAATTTGTACAGTAACTGATTCCACTATGTTCTCCACCTTTCACGGTGATTCCTTGGATATTTATGGATTTAACGCCCTGATCGCGAGCTGCGCTTGCTATATGAATCACGTGGTATAGATTATCTTCCGTATTGCGGATGACAACACTGTCTATTCCACATACGTTTTTCAGATAAACAACCTCGTCATCCCCTTTTATGTCACCGTTTAAGATCGTTTTATATAATTTAGGATTAGGGGGCGTGCCAAGATCAGCGTCGTCAGGGAATCCTCCGATTATATTTACTTTTGTGTTGGCCACAAAGCCTTGCAAATTCTCTATTATACCGCTCTTAATTAATGTTCCCTTAGGTGTATATATTCCTTCTGCGATATAGAAGGTTGTTCCTTCAGGAACGAGAGGGATGGCCTGCTCGAAGTCTCTTCCATCCATTGCGTCCTTCCAGGATGATCCATCGCCCGTGCCGTGACGTTCTGTCCTGACATAATAGTTGGTTTTTGTAGGGTCTGGCAAAACAATGAGGGTATGCATCACCACGCTGTCACAGCCAGCCACGTCTTGAAGGATCTCGAAGATGCTGTCGTTACGGCCTATGTTGATGTATGTTGTCCCCAGGAATGTTTCTCCCACGAAGATAGTGTCAGCGCTAACGGTGGTGTCCGGAACACATCTTATCTCGTATGCGCCCATGCAGGTCATCGGCAAACGTTCCTGTCCCACCTCGTCAACCGATACGACGGTATTCTCCAAAGGCAGGCGAATTACGGAACCATCCTCCAATTTGTCGTTCTTGACCTTGACAACGGAGGTGATGTCCTTCTCGGAAGGCACTCCGTCCACAGAGACGAACACTTCGTCTTCGAGGGAACCGTCCAGGACATCCACCAAGTCTTTCGGCTCAACCAAGAGGTCATGTTCGCCTATCGGACATACCTTGCCAGTCTCGTCTGGCGCATAGGTGTATAAGTTGTAGTCGGAGACGACAGGGATGACCTCCTTGCCGGTTTCGCTTGTGAATTTAAATGTTGTGTTGAACACATTACCCTTCATGACCGTCTTCGCGAAGTCTGGTAGGACGAGTAAGTTTTGGATGCCCTTTCTGAGGGAGATCGTGTTGTTGTAGAGCTCGATGTTAATGTCCGTATTATCCCATGAAGGGATAACTTCCGTAGCCGCTAAGACATTGTTTATTGTTGTGTTTTGTATATGCAATAGTCCCACCTTTATGGTGTAAGACATGGCAATGTTCGTGGAAGAGAACGAGCATCCGTCTACCGTCCAGTTGGTGTATGGTTGTGAACGATATGTTTGGTTAACGCCCGTAGACAAAATCGTGTCGAAACGGCATGACTTCATGATTAACGTATCCACGGATGAGTAGATGCCGGCATAAGTCTTGGTGAACACGCAGCTGTCCAAATGTAGTGAAGATTTGATGTCCTTCTTGGAGGTGAAAAGCCCCAATGCGGCGCTACTTCCCCTAAACATTGGGTAGTTACCTGTTAGGGTCAGTCCATATAATCGGCAAACACCAGACTGCTTTAGCGTAATATCTATCACGCGGCTTATGTTGTCCATGTAGCCCGAGTATTTCCAGTAGCTCAGATTATCGTCTTTGTGGGTGTACTCATCGTTCCCGTTTATGTCTGCGGACAAAATCGTCGCGTATTTCGTCGCATCCGCCACGTCACCCTCTTGGGCGTCCTCCGGATATGATCCTATTACATTGATTGGCCTAGACGTGCTATAGGAAACGTTGGCGTTGTTGACCAGTTTGCCTGTCCAGTCGAACATCGGATGGTACAAACCTTCGGCGACGTGGAACGTGGCGTTAGAAGGCACGATGGAGAAGTAGCGGGCGAAGGTGGTATCTCCCATCGCATTGGCCCAGTCCCTACCGGAACCGTCACCATGGGAACGAGTCTTCACATAATAGTTGACGTATGTTGGGTACTCGAATGCGCCCACGCAGCTTGTTTCTTTCCTTATATAGCCTCTTTGGTCGAGGTCAACGGCACGTGACTCCCTTGGAATGGAGAGCACCTCACCTCCGTCGAATGAGGATTGGAACACAGCCACGGTTGGTGTATAACCTCCGTTGTCGCGCAATGAAGGATTGCATAGATCATCGTAGCCTGTCATTTCCTCCACATCCAAGACATAAGGGACTTCCGCGTTCTTCATGACCATGTCGTGCGCGCCCTTGGTGGTCGTGAAGTCTGGCGAGAAGATGTTGTAGTCGCTTGAAGTGATTGTGGCGGTGCCCACTACCGAAGACTTGCCGTTCGCCACGATGATGTTTCCGAAGAGTTTCAGTTTGGACGACTCGTCGACGAACGTGAACACGGACCCTGTATGGGCGGATCCCTGCTCGATGGTGTTACCTGTTATCGTATTGTTCGTCAAGTTCAATTCCGATCCCTTGGAAACGAACACGGCGCCTTCACCAGCCTTGTTCTTTGCGATGGTGTTGTTAGCGAACACGGCGGACGATTGGTCCAGATAGGCGACAGCCCCCTTCGCTTCGCTGTTGTTGCCGAGTGTTTCGTGAGAGTAGTTCTCATGGATAGTGGATGTGCGTACATCCAGTTTTGTATTGGTCACGTTGAAGGCCGAACCGACGCTGGAGAAGTTCATCGAGAAGTCCGAGTTGGACACTGTGATGTTCGCATCCTTCGCGTAGATTGCGGAGGCGAGGTTCTGCTTGACCACGCAACGGTCCATCGACAGGGTAGCGCCGTCCACCAGGGAAATCGCTCCGTCTTCGGTGTTGTTCGTGCCAGAGAAGGTGATTCCGAAGAGTGCCACGCTCGGTTGCCCGACGATACGGAGAAGTGACGGTTGGTTGTCATTGAAGCTACCGAAAGAAGGAGTCACGTCTTGCAGATAGAATGACATGTGATCTTCGCTTTTTCCGTTGGCAGTCAGCAATGTCGTGAAGATTTCAGGGATGGAAGGAGTACCGACTGTTTTAACGGTGTCAGGGTAACCTCCGATGATTGCCACGTCCTTGTTGACGCAGTAGGTTCGACCGAAGGTTGGGTCTTCCACCTCGCAGCGGTAGGTGCCCTCCGCCACATGGAAAGTGTCCTTGTCATAGGCGAGAGGCAGGTAGGTGGCGAAGTCTTCCGGAGACATGGCGTTGACCCAATCGGAGCCGTCGCCTGTGCCGTCCACTTTCACATAGTATCCTCCTGTCCTTTTCTGAGGGCGTACCGCTAAAATCAGGGTGACGATGCTGTCGCAACCGCTCTCCAGTTGGAATGTTTCGCTATGGGTGTGGACACCCACTTTGGCGGTCAGCGTCGACAAATCGGTCTCGTTGAAGGTATATGGGTCACCGACGGTAACCGTGTCTGTCAAGGTCTTCTTTATTTCAGAGCATTTCAGTTCGTATGCGCCCATGCAGGTTGAAGTATAACGTTCCACGCCACGCTGGTCCTCTGTCACGGTCGTTTCTGAAAGCGGGAAGCGGATGCTGGTGCCGTCAGGGAGGCGGTCGGATTTAAGCTTCACAATTGGAGCAAATGATCCTTCAATGTACTCCAATTCAGGGGTAAAGAGACCTGTAGTAGGGTCGTAGGTGCCTTGGAAAAGTTCTGCAATATCAGCCTTATGGTTTACGGCATCCGTCACTTCATTCACATATTTAGAATCTGAAATCAAATCTTCATAATATATGTCGGAAATAATGTTGTTTTTCGGATTGAAAAGGTAATATTGAGATCCTCCAGGATCAGATGAAACAAGTAAAGGTAAAATGTTATTACGTATACTGTTTTCGCAAGATATATTGTGAGGTTGTTGAGATTCAAATTCTATGTCGTATGTGTTACCATATACGATATTGCCTATAAAGTAACTTTCATCTTCATTATCTTCAAATCCATGGAAACTGTCGAAAAACTCTTTTTTAGCCTTGTTACCTAAGATCGTGTTGTTATAATATAGGTTATCCGAATAATATCCTTCAAATATGGAATAATCAGATTCATTATTTACTATGGTATTGTTTTTTACCGCTATATACGTGCCAGGATTATATCTCTCGGCGCATACAGTTGCGTATATAACATTACTTAACACATGGTTGTTCGAGAATGTGGAATTAGTGATATTTCCTGCAACACCTACGAAATTTGTGATATCATATGCACTATTACCCTCAATAAAACACTCATCAATATTTACACATGTAAGATTCTCATATAGAATGGAACCACCTTTGGTCACGTTCTCTTTTATTTCAGTTCTATAAATATTTGTTGTATCAATAGAACGCATGTGTGTTTCGATGAGTGGTTGTACAGAGTCTCTTTGAATCACATTTCCCGTAATAAAAGAATTCTTTATGCTAAATATTGCAGGATCTGTTGATGTATTTGCTCTATTGTTGATGTTTATTAGCTGGTCGATCTTATTCCCTTCAATCTTACAACTATCAATAGAACATCCAGAAGCGCAGTATCGAACTAGATATTCACTTTGGTTATTTTCAATCGTGTCGGAATTTAGGGACAAGTGTATATACGGGTAGATATAGAATATGTCTCCTTTTACCTGATTTTCAGAAAGACGCGAGTGATTCATTTCAATGCTATGAGTCGATCTCACTAAATAAGATCCTACAGTATTGTTAGAGAAGATACAATTCTCATAATATGCCGTTGTCTCCCCATTATATGTCTCTATAATAGAACCAGGGACTTGGTTGTGAATGAATTTCGTGTTAGTAACATTCACATTATAATTTGGTATTTCATTATTAACCCAAGTGCTAATTAGATTACTATACACAATATTAGAGTCAAAAATAGAGTTCTTGATATCCAGAGGACCATTTGTTTGTATATAACCCACATTCCCAATAAAAGAAGTGGAGTCAATTGAGACACTAACCATATTATTTTCGGAATCTACACCATTCATGATCCCGATTAAAAAATTAGCAGGGCTATTGCCTTCAAATGAAGAGTTTTTCACAGTGACATCTGATTGCCCAGAATAAACGCCACCAGCATTCCCCTTAAAGGTAGATCGTTCGATATTTATTTCTCCATCGTCTGCATAAGTTATGATAGCATTCGAGTAATTATTCTCAAAAGTGGAATTTTTAATGTTTAATATTGACTTGTCTCTGATTTCTGGCGTAACATTGTATGATCCAATACCATCATATGAGTGGATAACACTCACACCATCAAATGAAACTTCAATATCTTTTGTCTGTTTTATGTAGAATAACTCATAAACATTGTCGGCGGCATATTCATTGGAGATGTTAAATCTGCCATCTTCATTATCGGTTCTTAACACAACATCATTGCCAGCAATGTCACCGTCGAAAATAGTCCGATATTTCTTAGGGTCACTTGGTACATCTGTTCCTGTCGCATTGTCTGGATAACCACCACGGATAGTGACGTCACTATTGATGGTGTATTGTCTGTTATATGTTTTATTTGTTTTAACTAAAGAGTTATCATATACCGGCTTATACGTACCCTCCGCCACATAGAAGGTAGCCCCGTCCGGAGCCAAAGGCAAATAAGTTGCGAAGTCCGTTCCATCCATTGCGTTCTCCCAGCTGGAGCCATCGCCCGTACCGTGACGTTTTGTCTTGACATAATAGTTAAACTTTGTTGGGTCTGGCTTGACGATGAGTGTATGCATCACCACATTATTGCAACCTGCCTCACCAGGGATTGTCTCGAAGATGCTGTCATGGCGGCCTACGGTAGTGTAGACTTTGTCGAGGAACTTCTCACCCACGTTGATGGTGTCGTTGGCGAGTGTGGTGTCTGGATCGCAAGCCATCTCGTATGCGCCCATGCAAGTTGGATCTAAACGTTCCACGCCACGTTGGTCGGTGGTGACGGTTGTCTCTGAAAGTGGGAAGCGAATGCTGGTTCCGTCTGGAAGTTTGTCGGCCTTCAGGGCTATGGTTGGAGTGAAACCTCCGTTGTCAATAAGGTTTGGAACGAATGCGTCATTTTTTAGAGTTCCGTCCATGATGCCATGGAGAGAGTTGATGTCCTCCAATATGATGTTGTTGTCTCCGATGTGAGGCTTTATTGTTTCATTTATTTGTGACTGAGCCAACACATTGTAGCTCATTAGATATGAGGTTGGCAGTCCGTCTGATTCGTTAGCATCTGTTATTTTTACTGATGTGCATTTAGAGTCAATTATGTTCCCGATAGCGAACATATTGAAAGAACCTGTTATATCGTCTCCTTCGTAAATATACGGCATCTGGAGTAAAACTCCATCTCCAACATTTATGAACGTGTTGTTTTTTAAATCAAGGACATCGCTCGAATTATTACGGATATACATCGAAATGCTTCTGCAGCAATTGGCAAATGTCGAGTTTGAAATAGTTGTATGGTACGCCCCCGAAACAGCCGTGTTGTTTCTATTAAATGTGGATTTCTCTATAGTGATGTTGCGTGAGAGATCATTGTAGGATTCCATACCTTTTTGATTATCGGTAAAAGTACATTCTTTTACGTCAAAGTCGCTTGGCCAACAATCTATCGCTTGCCGGCATTGAGTAAGTGTACATTTTTCGAACGTGACTTTAACATCAAAATGTGTACAGCAACTGATTCCTCTATAATATCCACCTTCCACGGTGATTCCTTGGATATTTATGGATCTAACGCTCTGATCGCGATCTGTGCTTGATATATGAATCACGGCGTATAGATTATCTTCCGTGTTACGGATGACAACACTGTCTATTCCACATACGTTTTTTAGATAAACAACCTCGTCATCCCCTTTTATGTCACCGTTGAAGATCGTTTTATATAATTTAGGATTAGGGGTCGCACCAAGTCCAGCATCGGCAGGGAACCCTCCAATTATATTTACTCTTGTGTTGGCCACAAAGCCTAGCGGACGCCCTCCTCCACCGCCCTTAATTAATGTTCCCTTAGGTGTATATACTCCTTCTGCGATATAGAAGGTCGTTCCTCCTGGAACGAGAGGAATGGTCTGCTCGAAGTCTCTTCCATCCATTGCGTTCTCCCAGCTGGAGCCATCGCCCGTACCATTTGTTTTCACATAATATTCAGTCCTTGTAGGGTCTGGCATAACGATGAGTGTATGCATCACCACGCTATCACAGCCCACCTCGTTTTGAAGATTTTCGAAGATACTGTAGCTGCCTGCGGTAGTGTAGACTTTTTCGAAGAACTTCTCACCCACGTTGATAGTGTCGTTGACGAGTATAGTGTCGGATGGACAACCTGTCTCATATGCGCCCATGCTGGTCGAATTCAGACGTTTCACGCCCCGTTGGTCGGTGGTGACGGTTGTCTCCGAAAGAGGGAAGCGGAGGCTGGTGCCGTCTGACAACTTATCTGTTTTCAGGGCTACGACAGGGGTGAAGTCTTCATTCATTTCCAATTCTGGCGTGAAAAGTCCTGTGGATGAGTTGTAGGTGCCATCGAAGAGGATGGAGAAATCATCCGTAAATATGTTGTTGGATAAAATATCGTCCGGAATAGACACGTCTTCTGTTTTCAAGAACAGATTGTTCGAAATATTATTCTCTTTAAATCTATTTGACAGTTTTTCCCCTATGACGTTTCCGATCATTGCATGGTCTAAGAGCGATCCGCCCACCAAAGAAGAGGCATAATCTCCGTTGGAGATAATCGTATTGTTGTACAGATATACTTGCGCTGCAGATGGATAAACAGAAAACAATCCGCCATTTGCCTCGTTGGATACTATGGTGTTGTTTTTAAGCGTCAGGTTTACGTCAGGAGAGTATATGAGATGGCCGTTTGACATTTTGTTCAGCCGGAAGGAAGAGGCTTCCACCGTTGACGTCATGTTTGACAACGTTAATAATCCAACAACATTGTTGTTGAAGAAATCACATTTGGAAATGTTCGTGTTTCCATTTTTATCGTTCAAAATATATTTCGCCGAATTGCCAATGAAGTTTACTCTTGAGAAATCAATCTTATCACCTGTGTTCATAGACAATTCCATAGCCACTTCATTGTCTAAGGTTTGATTGGATATGAAGTCTGTGTTTTTGAACGACAGCTGTATGGCATTGTCTTGTTCTACGTTTTTGTGGTAAAACAAGTTGCTCACATTCTCCTTAAACAGACAGTTCTCCACATCTAATTTTTGGGAAAATCCGTATACCAATTTTTTGGCGGAGTTGTTCTCTATCGTGCTGTTGACAAATTTCGCTGTGGAGTCAACATTGAAGAATATGGAATCACATTCGTTATTTTTGAAGATACTGTTGTTCACGTATAGATTCTGGGGGGAAATAGATTCAAATTCTTTAGTTTTGTTCCCCTCGAATAGGGTGCTGTTTATGTAGAGATTATGTGGATAATCTATCAGAGAACCGACTTCGTTGTTTGTTATTGTTGTGTTTTCAAAGGTAATGTCACTGCCTAATGATCCATAGATCATGACATCTGTCACAATGTTATCTTCAAATGTACATCCTGTTATTGTATCTGCAGAATATATGTTGTCTACATATGGCATCAAACATAATAGGTAGCAGTTGTTTGACTTGAATGTGCAGTCTTTTATTTTTGTGCCTGTGAGGGTGGGTGTGTAATTTTCTCTCAAGTATGATTCTTCCAGAGGCCCTTCCACTAATAAAATTTTATCGTCTTTACTATTCGCTACATTCTCTATAAATTCGCAGTTCTCCAGATAGACATGAGCTTGTTCAATTATGGCAATCCAATTGTTCTTTTTGAATAGACAATTCTTTGCGACTAGTTCACCTAAATATGTGTGTATAAGACATTTATCAGTATTATTATCAGTGAAGTTGTTTTCGAATTTGCTGTTTTCTATAAAAAGCTGTGACGGACAAGTTTGGGATTCATTGTCTATGTATATTCCACCAATGTTATTTGTATATTCCAATCCATCAAAATGTAGGACACCGCGACCTGTATGTGTAGTATAGGACGATCCTCCACATTCCGAAATCTTTACGTTGGAAAGTTCTATAGATTCTGCTTCCAGGATACTGAAGGCTCCATTGCAATGATAGAGATCGCTATTTGATATTTCGTATTTTGTGTTTGTTATATTCGATTCATCCGTAAGAATTGCATAATATGAGTCGTAGAATGATGTGTTTTCTATGGAGACGTGTATGCTTGGATTACAGACTCTTATACTACTGTTCGCTCCGCCTTTAATATATACTCCATTAAGATTGAAGTATTTTTGTTTGCCGTTGTCTTGAAGTGAATTTTTAACACTGTATTTACCGTCGCTGAAAAATATATCATCTTGGGATTGGGCCAATATGAATATATCCAGAGCATCGTTGCTCATGTTTTCTGCGTATAAGATGCCGGATTCGGGATCGGACGTTACCACATTGTCATTGTCAAAATCACTAGTGAATATTGTTTTGTATTTTCGCGGGTCAGCCACAGCGCCATCATCCGCATCCATTGGATAACCTCCTATTATGGTGACATTGCCGGTGACTAAAAATGTATATTTTGATTGTTCTTCCGGTGTCCCCAACTTGTAGTCGTATACGGGGAAATATTCGCCTTCTGCCACGTGAAAGACCACATCATCTTCTTCATTATTAAGATGGTTAAGCGCTCGAGTGAATTGCGCTTGGCCCATGGCGGTTTCCCATTTGGAGCCGTTACCCGTGCCGCCCCACTTTACATAATAATCTTTTGCTTGTAGAATCACACAAGTAAAAAGGAAAAAGATCAAAGCCGAAGCCGTTTTTTTGAGTGTCATATCTTAAAAAATATATTTTTTTCGTTTTGGAAGTTGAATTCTATTAGTTTGATGGTTTTCGCAATTAACGTGTTTTATTCTTCCTGCGAAGCTGTGTGTCGTTGGTTGAGACGCAACACGTGTTCGATATGCGTGAATGCAACATAAGCCTCCAATGCTCTCCTTTGCATTGGTTATGGCATTGACATTGAACAACGGGTGTGGTACGCACATCGGTTAAATGGGTCAAAAAACATCTTATAATAAATATCAAATATTAAATCACTTAACACATTGTCTATTTCGGCATCATCCACCACGAAAGACGTGGATCATAATCATCAAGGAAAAATATCATGTGGTTTTTCATGCGCAAAGGTAATCGGTTTTTTGTAATACGTCAAGCAAAATGCGTAATTTTAAAAAACATTTTATCAACAGGTGCGAAAGTCCAGCAAATGCAGACATGCTTTGTCGCGAAAATGCGCAGTTGATATCTTACCTCTTTCCTTGTGGGAAGTCCGTCTTTGGCTTGGTTCCATTGGCGTTCATCCCTGATTTCTTCGTCTCCTTACCATCTTCATGACATAGGATTTTTTGCCTTTTTGTATCCTTTTGTTACTGCAAAGTTAATCGTTTTTTAGTTACCAACAAATAATTTGACGATTTTTTGTGATGTTATTACGCAATATGTTATGTGATAGATTGTTTCCCTTCTGTGTTAATCGAACGTATTCCTCCGTTTCGGTCGTTTTTTGTGAGTTTTTTTGCTTGAATAGGGCGGTCGATGGTCATTTCCTTCTTTCGGGAGCCCTGCCTTTTATGTCATATACGTATGGACGCAAGTGTTCGAACTTGTTGTTATTGTTGTTGATGTAGCCAGACCGATACTTGCAAAAACCGTTTGGTGTCTCATATTGACGGACGATATGCCAATTGCTGCCCTCCACGGGTTCCAGCACGACCTTCGTGCCGGATGGTATCGTCATCAATATTTTTGATCTCGAGTCAGGCTTTTCTCTCAGATCCACGTGTCCATCAGGGACTGTGATCCGGGCGTGAAACAGGTCGTCCGCGTTTCTGTATTTGTACGTGTAGTGTAAGTATCCCTCCTCGTCGATTTTCCCCTTGCGTTTGTCTGCCGTTGCGCTGGCAGGGTTTGCCTCGTCGCTCTTGCCTTCCACAGGAAGATACATCGTGAAGCTCTTGTCTTGGTTGAAGAAAAAATTCAGGACCGGCGCACCCTCTTTGGGATGTGCGTATAATGTGAAACCGGAAATCATTTGCTCATCTTTCAGGGAAAACGTATAGGCCTCTAATTCAGTTCTGTAGCCAGATATTTTCGGGTCGCCATGCTTTCGGAGCATAACGATCATTATGTGGTTGTCTCCTAAACGCACTTTTGCTATTGGTTCCTGGCAGTTTTTGTAGCCGGGCACCTCTTCTCCATCACGATATATTGACACGTTCCTTGAGGTGGTCAGTTTTCCGTCCGGCAAGCGAAGGAATGGTGCATTGTCCGGGTTCGGAGCGTCTTTGACGTTCTGCTTGATGCGGCAGTGGTTCGTGTATGGGCTATTTTCGTTGTCGTACCAGATGTTTCGGTTGGCGAGTTTGCTGGTGATCGGGTGCTGGAGCGTGTAATTTTCCCAGTCCACTTGCGTTAGCGAATCCAACTCTTCCCAGTTCTTCTCGGGAAACAATTGAAGGAAACGGGTGAATTCAGACTCCGCGTTGCAATTGATGCAGCACATTAGGAAAATCCCGACGTGCAATAATTTCTTCATGAGACTATTTCGGGTCATAAGCGATAGTAATGTTCTTTCCGTGAGGGGGCAATCCGAGCTGTAGAAGCGCGTCCCCGTCATCTTTGTTGCGAAGATAGTAATTCTTCCTCTTTTTCTTCATACTCACCTTTGTTTGCCTCTCAAATATATTAAAATAACACACATGCCCTTCCACCATAGAGTTATTTTTTGCGGATGCCCCATCTATCCGTATTTTGATTGTTTTTTCCTGTCAACCTCCCTTTTTTGTCGCTTTTCCCCGATAATTTTATGTTTTTTCTAAAAATACCCCCTAATTTTTGGGGGTGCAATATAAAAATTATGTAATTTTGCGCAACATTCCTATGCTGACGAGGGGGTGTTTCGTGAATTTATAGTCTTATTAAAAAAATATCTTGTATGGCGATAATGAGATTCAACGCATTGAAGGAGTTGCAAAGCAGGCGACCATTGCCGGTGCATATACCATCGGACAAGCTGTCTGACTATTTCGCGATCAATGTGTTTACGAAGGAGAAGATGCGCGAGTATCTTTCCAAGGATGCATTTAATGCTTTTATTGCGGCGGTAGACCGTGGTGTGTTGTTCGACAGGAACGTGGCGGACCAGATCGCGACGGGCATGCGCAAGTGGGCGAGTGAACGTGGGGCTACCCATTACACGCACTGGTTCCAGCCCTTGACGGACGGTACGGCCGAGAAGCATGACGGGTTCATCGACTTCGACGAGAACGGTGACATCATCGAACGCTTCTCCGGTAAGTTGCTGATCCAGCAGGAGCCTGACGCCTCTTCTTTCCCTAACGGAGGTATCCGCAACACCTTCGAGGCGCGCGGTTATACGGCTTGGGATCTCTCTTCGCCTGCTTTCGTGGTGGGCTCCACGCTCTGTATCCCGACCATCTTCATCTCCTACACGGGTGAGGCGCTGGATTACAAGACGCCTTTGCTGAAGGCTATTTCTGCGGTCGATAAGGCTGCGGTGGCGGTCTGCCAATATTTCGATAAGAATGTGATGAAGGTGAATACGAACTTGGGCTGGGAGCAGGAGTACTTCTTGGTGGACTCTGCCTTGTACAATGCGCGCCCTGACTTGTGCATGACGGGTAGAACCCTTATGGGTCATGCCTCTGCCAAGGACCAACAGTTGGACGACCACTATTTCGGCTCCATCCCGGAGCGTGTCACTTCCTTCATGCGTGAAGTGGAGGTGGAGGCGCACAAGTTGGGTATTCCTTTGAAAACCAGACATAATGAGGTGGCTCCTAACCAATTCGAGTTCGCTCCTATCTACGAGGAGGCAAACTTGGCGAACGACCACAACCAGCTGATCATGGACGTGATGAAGCGTATTGCCCGCAAGCACCATTTCCAAGTATTGCTGCATGAGAAGCCTTTCGCCAGCGTGAATGGTTCCGGCAAGCACAATAACTGGTCGCTGACGACCGATACGGGTATCAACCTGCTCTCTCCGGCCAAGAACCCTAAGGGGAACATGTTGTTCATCACCTTCCTCGTGAATGTGATGACGGCTGTGTACAAGCATCAGGACCTGCTGCGCGCCTCCATCATGAGTGCGGGCAACACCTACCGTTTGGGCGCCAACGAGGCTCCTCCTGCCATCCTCTCCGTCTTCTTGGGACGTACGCTCTCCAAGATGTTGGACGACTTGGCCACTCAGGTAGGGGACAACAAGATGACTCCTGAGGAGAAGACCGCCCTGAAGTTGGGTATCGCACGTATCCCGGACATCATGTTGGATACCACCGACCGTAACCGAACCTCTCCGTTCGCCTTCACGGGTAACCGTTTCGAGTTCCGTGCTGTAGGCTCTTCCGCGAACTGCGCCGCTTCCATCATCGCTTTGGATGCTGCCGTCGCTCACCAATTGAACGAGTTCCGCGCGGAGGTGGATGACCTGATCAATGCGGGGAAAGGAAAGGACGAGGCGATCTTCCAAGTCCTGAAGAAACTGATCATAGAGTCCAAGCCAGTGCGTTTCGAGGGAGACGGCTATTCCGAGGAATGGAAGTCGGAGGCCAAGAAGCGTGGGCTCACCAATATCACCAGCGCCCCTGAGGCCATCAGCAAGTATTTGGACAAGTCTTCCATGGAGGTGTTGATCGGTGAGAATGTCTTCAATGAGGTGGAGCTGAAGGGTCGTGTCGAGGTGGAGTATGAGAAGTTCTCGAAGAAGGTGCAGATCGAATCGCGCATCTTGGGCGACATCGCCATCAACCATATCGTGCCGACCGCAGTGGCTTACCAGAACCGTCTGATCGACAACCTCTGCGGCTTGAAGCAGTTGTTCGACGCGAAGGAGTACGATGTGCTTTCGGAGGATAGGAAAGACCTGATCCGTGAGATCTCCAGCCATGTCACCGCCATCAAGAAGTTGGTGAAGCGCATGACGGAGGAGCGCCACACCGCCAACACGGCGAAGAGCGAGCATGAAACAGCAGTGGTGTACGACAGTGTGGTACGTCCGACGATGGAGGAGATACGCTCCCACATCGATGACCTCGAATTGGTGATCGACGATGACTTCTGGCCGATGCCGAAGTACCGTGAGCTGTTGTTCTCTTGATAGTTCTTTTGATTGCATAGAAGAGGGGGAAGCATCTATGATGGATGGCTTCCCCCTCTTACTTTTTCCGGGTGAGGCGATGGTCGTCGTCACCCGAAGTGTTATCTTAAGGAGTCTATCGGACTTTCGTTTTGTTGGTTGCTCTTCCGATTGCAGGGTGGGTTAGTCCCACCAGAAGTACCAGAATCTGGAGTCCTTTAAGGATGTGGCAAGGTTTTGTACCGTCTCGCAACCTTGGGTGACGATGTCGGAGCAAAAGCCGAACTGCTGCAGTGCGAGAGCTTTCACTTCTTCTTCCTCTTTCACGGGTTGTTTCACGTAGAATTGCAGGACGTCGCCTGACATGAAGCATGGGACCGCCCCGTATTTTTCAAACCAATATTTCGCGATGCTTCGGTGTTCCTGTGGCTCAGGGCTCTCCGCTCCTCCGAATGGCAGGTAGCAGAACACGTCGCTGGCGGATTGTACAGGCACGTCGACGAAGCATAGTAAATTATCGCTTGGGCTCAATATCAGTGAATCCAACGTGTCACATTCTGACGATTCATTTCCCCAAGCGATTATCTCGTTGTCCCAATCTATGTCACCGTCCGATGTGTAGGTCTCTTTTGTCTCTTCGAAACGGTTCTTGAGTATGGACTCCGCCTCTTCGAGAGGTGCGTTCAGTTTGCTCTGGATAAAGGACTCCATGTCAGACAGGTGCTCTTCGTATTCTATCAGCAGATTGTCGGTCAATATATCGTCCAGTTCCACCATGACACGGACGAATCCCGGATTCTGTTGCTCTGTCATGCGCAGGTATAAGTCGGTCAGTTGGTTTTCCGAGATGTTGTTGCAGTTGACGATGTGGGCGATCTTACATCCCGTCTTTTCGATGATGTTGATGGCTTTCCCCGCCTCGTCGCTCACCTTGATCTCCGCATCCACTTTAGGAGCGTCCATCGGCTTTTCGGATTCCTGAGCCTTCTCAGGTTCCTGTGGCTTCCCGGCTTCGTGTGGTTTTTCTGTGTTTTCAGAGGTTGTCTCTTGCCTCTCCTCCTTGCCCTCCTCCGTATCCTTTTTCAGCTTGGTCTTGAGGTATGCGGCGGCGATGGGCGCTAAGACTGCGACAGATAATTTGATTACGTTCTTTATCGTCTGACGGTTCAGTATGCTCATATTGTTCCTTATTGTTTTTATGTTACGATTCGTTATTCTTCCTCGCGGTTCTCGTCGACAGTGACGAAGCACTTCGCGGATATGTTTCCTGCGGAGGCGATGATGGAAGTCTCGCCCTCAGCCATGGCGGTGATGGTACCGTCCGATGAGACCGTAGCCACAGCGTTGTTTTCGGAGCTCCAGGTGATGCCGAATCGTTCGCTCGACTCCTCAGGGTAAATGGCTGCGTTGAGTTTCTTCTTGTCGCCCACGTACATGTTCAACTCGTTCTTGTTCAGGCGTATTTCACTGACTTTAGCGAGGTCGTTGGTCTTGACGACGAAGCTGTCCACCACATAGACGCTATTGCCTCTCCAAGGCAGGGTATGGAAGTATTCTTTGTAGTAGAGGTCCACGGTTCGGTCGCCCATCTCCATGAGTCTCAGCGCCACGTTTTCGTCTTCGATGGAGAATATGAACTCGTTGGATTGTATGGTGCCGCCGTTGGCAGGCGCGCTTTTCAGTCCGTTTTGGATGATTTTACCCTCATAGGTTTTGAAGATGTACCCCTTCTTCACCACGTAATTCAACTCGCCACTTTTGACGCCCTCGCCGAAAACGTAGTAATAGCGGAAATAGCCGAAGGCGCCTAAGCCTAAAATCACACAAAGGATTGTGATGATGATGATTTTGATTTTCATTGTCTTCTAAAAATTATACGAACTGTTTAGAGCGTTATTTTTCTGTTAGAAATGATACCTATTGTTTTTCTTGTATCCGATGACGACACCCATGCCTAAAGTTACTCTTGTGTCACGCACGTAGCAAGGAATTTTATGTCCGGACATGGTGGCATATCTGAGAGGGATATGGTCGATGGCGGCGTATAGGTTGATGGGACCCGCGTTGCCGGTCAGTCCGATACCGATGTTGTTCCATCCGTCGAACAAGGTGTAGGTGAATGTCCCGGAGAAATGCTCGATAGGGCGGAAGTTGGCGGAGAGTACGAATTCTTCCCTTGTTGTCTTACGTTGGAAGTAAGTTTTGGATAGTGCACCAATGCTAAACATGTCGTTCATGAAGGAGTATTCGCCACCCAGAAGCATTTTGATGGGGAGCCATGTGGTGTAGTTGTTCGGGTCTTCGTTCTTCTTCAGCATTCGTTTGAATTTTGTTTTGTAGGGTTTCCACCACTTCTCATCTGCGGCATTTTCGTCCAATTCGTATTCGATTCCTTTGTAGCTGAACTGTTCACGAGGGTTAAGTTCCTGTACGTTCCCTGTCCATGCGATGAATCCGAGGTCCAGCACGCTGGCGGAGAGGTTCAGTTCGGGGGTGACTTGGAAATTGGCGCCCGCATCGATGGAAAATCCATGGCCTTGGGCTTTTGTGATTTTCCCGCCATTTGATTTGAGACCGTTGACCCTGTTCGTCTCGCTGGTTGTGATTTCCATGTTAGGGGTAGTGATGCGTAGGTTACCGCTGCCGGAGACTTGCCATTCATCTTCGCATGCGCTCATGTGGAGGTTCCTGATGTTAGAGCTCACGTTTGCGTAGCCCACCAACAGTTTCGCCTTAGCACCTAACGTGAGGTTCTCGTCGATCTTTGCGGAGATGCCGGCTCCGATTTCGTTGTATAGAGTAGCTGAAATGGCTATTTTATCGATTCCGAAATCGTATTTCTCTCCGTTCTCCATTCCTTCGAAGAAGAATTGGAAGAGCTCTTTGGGTATGGAGATGGAGGATTCCATTTTGTTGCTGACGGCGAAGGTTACGAAGAGTTTGTCGTTGATACGGTAGCCTGCGTCGAACAGGTCTATTTTGTATGCGGCGTGCAGCTTTTCGCGTCCGTGGATAGCATCCAGGAATTCGTCGGTAGCCATGATGTTCTTGTCGCAGAAGAGCAATGTTTTTTGCTCTCCGTTAATCTTCTTTGTCTTGAATATGTCCGTCAGGGTAAGGTCTGTGTTGCCACCTCCTGCAGCGATGGTGGAGGCGAGAGGCACACCCACGTATAGCTTCCCTTGAGGTTGGAAGGATGGGTTGAGGTGGTGCTGGCGGTAGTTCTGCTTATCGAAGTAGAGCGTATTGGAGATTTGCGCATGCAATGTGCAACAAATCACGCCGAATAGTAGGACTGCTAATATCTTTTTCATTGTGCACATTGTTTTAGAAATCATATTCGTTAATTAAGATGCCGCCTTTGAAGAAACATGCTATTTTCATCTTCATCATGTTTTTGTCGGTCAGGATGGTTTGGTCGTATTCCTCCAACGAGAATTTATACTCGACGTTGATCTGGTCTATCAGTTCCAGCGACGGCATGAAAGATTTGTCGTAGGTTATTTTGTGCTTAGTAATCGTATTGTTCGAGGTTGTGTGGTTCGACTCGTTGAGTTTTGCGGGATTTGCGGTAAATGATTGTTCTTTTCGCAGCTCCGTTATTTCTTCCAATGTGTTATTGATGGTGTCTTTGTGGTAGAAGGTGAGTTTGTAGTAGATGTCCAATGGCATGCCATTATCCACTTCGATTTTAAGGATGCATTGTTCCACATGTTCTATCGCCCGTCCTTCTCCCACTTTGTTGTAGAAACGGAGTCCGGTGAAAGAGTCTTTCTCCTCGACGTATGTTCCTTTTAAGATCACGATGGGGAGTTTCACGTTCTTCCTTAGTTCATCCGTAATGGTGAAGGTGGTGTCGGGAGTGATGATAATTCCTTTGCTCTTCTTATGTTTTACAATTTCCTTGATGTTGGCGCTCACTTGGGCGACTGGGACATCCAAAGCCGTTTGCAAGTATAGACTGTCTGTATCAAGTTTGTCCAAGTCCAAGTCTTCAACAGTGCATGAAGGATATCCACAGAATATGGCGAGAATTCCTAACGTGACGGATAAAAATTTGATTTTTCTCATATCTGTGCGTTTTTTATTTTAACAAAGATAATTATTTTTTTGGATAAATAACCTAATTGGGAAATGTATTTTAGGTGCGCAAAAATTCTTTTCGTCCGTAAAGTTTTTGTATTTTGGTGAAAAATATTTTCGGGGGGCTATCATGACCCTTTTATTTTAATGAGTTATAACAATGGATTTTACTGGTAGAATTATTGCAGTTTTGCCTAAGCGTACAGGAGAGGGCAAGAATGGGCCATGGATGAGCCAAGAGTATGTGATGGAGCATGATACATCGAACGCCCAATATCCTCGTCGCATGTGTTTCAATGTTTGGGGCGAGCAGAAGATTAATGAGTTCAATATTCAAGAGGGACAGTTTTATACGGTCAGTGTGGACATTGACTGCCGTGAGTGGCAAGGCCGTTGGTTCAACGATATCCGTGCTTGGAGGGTTACTCCTGCCGGTTCCCAGGCGTCACAGCCAGTTCCTCCCGCACAGCCTGCTATGCCGGGCGGTATGCCTAACGTGCCTACGTTCGACGCACAGTCTAACGCATCTCAGGAGAACGAGGCGGATCAGCTTCCGTTCTAACATATAGTAGGAGAGAGGGCTGTCCCTAAACTTTGTAGGTGTTCCCTTCTCTGGTTCCTGAAAAAAATAGAGGGATGTCACATGAGTGGCATCCCTCTATTTTTTGTGTATTATGATCGTAGTCTTATTCCTTTCCGATGATGATGGCTGGCAATTCATTGGCTGAACCATCTTCGTTCACGATAGGGAAATCACCCTTGTAGCACCAGTGGCAATTAGCGATGTTATGCTCCTTGAAGATGCTGCAAATGTCCTTGTACCAGCGCAAACGAACATCTTTGTCCACGAAGAATGGGTATGCGCCGAACTCTCCGCAGTAGAGTTGCAGACCGAGCGAGTCCGCCTTGTCGATGGCGAGCTTCATGTGCTCGTACATGATCTCTTTGTTGTATTCTCCGTTCATAGAGGCGATCTTGTCCTTCTGTTTCTGCGTGAGGGAGTCCAAAGCGAGGGAGTCCGTCACTTGGATGCCTGGGTAGTTGACTTTGCCCGCATAGAAAGCGTAGTCGGTCCAAGGCGCTTGGTGGTGCGTTACCAAGCTAGGCTCGTAGAAGTGATAGCTCAACATGATGTACTTGTCGTTTTCAGGCACACGGAGCGAATCGAACGTCTGAGGGATTTGCCAACGGTTTGAACCGAATATGATGGTTCTCTCTTTCTCCGTCTCTCTGATACCGTTCACCATCATCTCCACTAATTTGTTCCAATCCTCGCAAGTAGGGGCGACAGGCTCGTTCATCAACTCGTAGGCCAAGCGATCGTTCGGATATTGGTTCAGATCTTTTTGGAGATCTTTCCAGATATTGACGATCTTCTCTTGCTCTTTAGGATCTTGGAAGAGGGTGTTCGGATGTCCGTTCTCGTTGTTGAAGTGGTGGGAACGTACGATATGGAGGTCTACGACAACGTTCAAGCAGTTATCCAACGCCCAGTTGATGGCATTGTGCATCAAGGCGAATGCGCTGGAGTCTCTGTTCATGGCCTCGTCGTACAATTGCTCCTCGTCTACGGCAAGGCGTATGAAGTCGAAGCCCATGGCGGCGATGGAGTCGAAGTCCGCCTTCGTGATTTTGTTGGCTCTCACTTCCCCTCTGTCGGATGATTGTGATAGCCAGTGGCTTATGTTCACACCGTTTTGGAGGTACAAGGTTGCGTATGCGCTTTTTTTAGCCTCGCATATCTTCTCTTCGTTCAAATTTTGTTTTTGCTCTGCAGGTTTGTTGCATGACATGAGTGCTAACGTTAGTGCAGCGATGCATAGGATACGTGTTTTCATAAGATTATATAATTTGTTTATTTATGACGTTATAGTGGTGTGGCGTACCGATCGGGGAGTCTCTTCCCCGATGATGGTCATTTTGTTTCGACGATTAGCGTCTCTGACTTGTTGCCCTCCTTCGACCTCAGTGTCTGGACGCATTTGTAGGAAATCATCCATCCCGTTTTTGCGTCGAATGAGGCGGTCTCCTGGGACTCCGCTGTTATTTTGCCATTTTTGAATTCTTTGATTGCGTTGTCAATCTGCTTCTTGACCTTTGGATCGTCTGGAGATGTGCCAGTCTCCTTCGCCACTTCGGCCATATAGTTCCGCATCCATTGGGTTATGGCGTTGAGGCACTCCTTCTCGGGGAGTTTGGTGGTGGTGGTGAGGGTTATTATGTCGTTCGATTTGCTCACTTGGGTGATAGATTTTGCATCCTTCAGATTCATGGTGCTGTAGGTGATGTTGGTTGTCCCTTTTGTCTCCTTTTTCGTGTCGTATGTTTTCCCGAAATATTTGTGCATGGCACAAATCTCTTTCATGTTCAGGTCCAAAAAGCCCTTCTCATCGGCTGCGATCATGCTCTTGAGGATGGTGGTCATGAGTCCATTTATCTTTCCTGCGAGCCTGTCGGTAGTATCTTCTGGCACTTCGAGGATTTTGCGGTAATCATTGAAATTGACCACAGAGAGTATTTCCCCCTCTTTGGAGGCGGTGTATATAGGGACGAATTGGGAGATTTTATCGTATAATTCTTTCCCGAGGAGAGCTTTCGCCATCTCTCCCATGCCGGTGTAGTCCTGTTCGTTGGTGTAGGTGCATGAAATCTTGTAATTCTCTTTGTCCTCCAATATTTTAACGCTTACGTCTATGCTGTTTGTCTTGGAGGTGTCCTCGTATTGAACCAAGGAGTATTCCTTCGATTCGCCAGCCTTCCAGTTGGGTTTTAATGTGATTTCCTCTGCGAATGTTGTGGCCGCTGTCAGTAAACACATGCAGACCAATAATGTTTTTCTGCTCATGATAGGATATTTGACACTGAAAATTATACTTGTTATCTACTATAACAATACAAATATATACATTTATTTTCGTTCTGTCTAAAAAAGAGGGACTAATTCACCCTAATCGTCAAGGCAGGGAGGTGAGTGTCTGGAGGAATTGTCCCCCTCAGTTGTGTCCCCCATGTAATTTTATTATTTTTGGGGCTTTGAAAATTTATAGAAATATGTCTTTGAAATTCGTTTTGCTGGCGCCAATCCTTTTGGCATTGATTCTGTTGCTTTCCGTCCATCTATTGTGGGGTGTGACGTGGCTATTGAGTAAGTGTTTCCATTTTTCCGTATCGTATACTCCTTGGAAATGGACGGCCATCGGTTTGGTCGTGGTATCTTGGGTCATCTTGGCTTACGGCTATTTCTTCGGTCGTTTCAGGCTGGATGTCAACAGGGTGGAATTCTCCCATGCTGAGGTGCCTGCTGCCTTTGACGGCTATCGTATTGTGCATATATCCGACTTGCATCTCTCCACGTTTAACGACAGACCGAAGGCCTTGGAACGTTTTGTGGACAGCGTGAATGCGCAACATCCTGATCTGATATGTTTCACGGGTGATTTGGTGACGATAGGCAAGGAGGAGGCCGAACCTTTCACGTCCGTGCTGAAAAACATGAAGGCGAAGGATGGGGTGATGGCTGTGTTGGGCAACCATGATTTCCTGATTTATCGTCGTGATTTCGCAAACAATGTCGCACGGATGCGGGCGGTCGAGGAGCTGGCGAAGTATATGCGGGAGGAGCTTGGTTGGCAATTGTTGCGCAATGAGAATAGGCTGATTGTGAGGGAGCAGGACACATTGTGCGTGTTGGGGGTGGACAACCATTCCTGTTCTAACCAGGGCTTCCATTCCGTGGCATACGGTGTGTTGTCCAAGGCTAGGTATGGTGCTACCGGTTTTCAGGTTCTTCTGACCCATGATCCTACCCATTGGAGGGCGGAGGTATTGCCTCAAACGGATATTCCTTTGACGCTTTCCGGCCATACGCATGACGCGCAGATCAATCTATTCGGTTGGACTCCGGCCTCCCGTATGTTCCCTGAACATGCAGGCTTGTATTCTGTCGAGGGAGAGCATGGCGTGCAGTCGTTGTATGTGAATGTTGGATTAGGGTGTACATTCCCTGCCCGTGTCGGTGTGGATGCGGAGATCACGGTGATCGAACTGAAGGGAGTTGATTAAGAGTTAAGAGTTAAGAGTTTAGAGTTAGAGGGCTAATGTCTAAAGTTTAGCGTCTAAAAAGAAGGGAGGCATCCGACGGTGTCTCCCTTTTTTGTGTTCAGTGTCTGTCTTGTTTATTCCCCACCGATTCTGAGTTCCTCTTCGGAGTCTTCTTCGATGCTTGTGTCGTTTGTCGAAGAGGCGCCTGAGTCTACGAGATCCAGTTCCACACGTCTGTTCTGTTCGCGTCCTTCCGGCGTGTCGTTGGAAGCGATAGGCTCGGTTTCACCCTTGCTTACGCAACCGATACGGTTCCGAGGAATGTTCTTTCTCACGAGAGCGTTCTTGAACGCTTCCGCACGGTGTTGACCGTTCACGATATTCTTGGCAGGTGTGCCTGAATTGTCGGTGTGGCCCGTGATGATGATCTTCGCCTCAGGATTTGCCTCCAGATACTTGCGTACGGTCAGGAAGTGTTCGTCAGCCTCTTTCGGGAAGAGTGGGGAAGCGTTGACGTTCGCATATTTAGCCGCATTCTTGATCTCCCTCAAAGCCGCTATGGCTTCCTTCCGTAAGGATTCGTCGGCTGCAGAGGTTTGTTGCTCTGTGTTTTTGTTTTCCTGAGGCTTGGTCTTGTTTTTGTCGTTGGCAGGTTCAGCCTTGCTTCCTTTATCCTCGGTCTTGGCGGCACGTTTGGCAGCGGCGGCTTCCGCCTCGCTTCTCACACGTTCGTCCTGAATTTTGTTGACCTCGTTTATCTCTCTTTGCGTGTCATGGAATGAGAGGTAGACACCGATTTTCACACCCGCTTCGATTGGTGTGATTTTGGAGACTTGGTTGCTGGAATATAGGCCGACGTACTTATGCTCTTGCGCATTGTAGAGGTTTGATTCATTTTTCTTGCATACGTTGAGCACGCCGTAGCTGCCATAGAGGCCGAAGTAAAGCGCACATTCGTTGGTCAACTTTTTAAGCATGCCAAGGTCGGCTATCGCATTCACACCCAAACCATATTTTATTTTTCCCTTCTCGACATCGTCTGCCATATGTTCGCCCACATCATCATGGTCTTTCAATTTGTCCATGAAGTAATCTGTTTGTTCGAAAAGGATAGCGTTGTTGTAATATCCATCAGTTGGTTTGTATTTGCCGGCGATAGGGAGGGAGAGGGAAGCACCGATTGCGGCATGGAAGCTGCATGGTTTGGTGAATCCTGTCGAGATGACAAATTGAGCAGGAATCTCGATGGCCATCATGTTCTCTTTCTCATGCCAATCCTTGAATTCGGAGGTGTAGGATTTCGCTTCTTGTCCGTTTCCATTCCACTTTCCTTCTGCTGTTGATACGTATTTGGCGTTGACCTCCTTGCAATTGCTTGTGGTGGCCGAGTTCCTTAGTGTAAGTTTCAGACCTGTGCCGAAACCCACTACTTTTGGAACAAGTTCGTATCTGGCCTCGAACATTCCGCCGAAGCCTTTCTCCCAGTGGCCGTAGAGAGGATCGCTTATCATGGTGTGCAGGCCACCTCCCAGGTTGAAGTTTAGGTGATGATCCAAGAAATATTGTGGGGCTGTCTCCTCGACGATTGTCTCCTCAACAGCAGTGGAGTCCACTTTCGCCTCTTGGGCTGTGACAGCCATGATGGGTGTCAGGGTCATCCAAAGTATTAATATTGCTCTTTTCATGTGCTAACTTGTTTCTTGGTGTTATTGTTTTAATACTTTAACCTTCACATCGTCGATGGTGATGATGTAGAGACCGGAAACCACTCCGATGTTTTCGGAAGGAATGGTCAGTTCGTCGCCTTCGAATGTTGTAGGACCGTAGATCGTTAGACCGAACTCATTGTCCACGGTTATTGTATGTTCCGTGTCCTTGAAGTTGTGCAGTTTGATGGTTGCGACGTTCCCGTTACGGATAGGGTTTGGCATCACAGTGATGTCCCTGGCCTTGTTGAGCGGGTTATACCAGTCGTTTCTGGTGCAGGTTCTTAATTCCTGGTCTGTACCCTCGTTGATAATCACGTGGTAAGTGCCGGAGAGTCCTCCTCGCTCTTGGTAGTAAGGCAACGTAGCTCCCTCGACCTTCTCTCCGTTGTGGTACCATTGGAAGGTCTTGAATTGCTTCGTGTTATCCTTGATGACGCTGATTACGTCCCTGTATATCGCAACGGTGTGCTCTTGGCTGAGGTTCACGTTGATGAGCGCTTTGATAGGCTTGGTCGAAGCTGAGTCTTCGTTCCTGAACACCACGTTCGCCGTGTATTTCCCTTCGACGCAAGCCTCTGGGATTTGCACTTCGATTTGGTTGTCGCTTGGTACTGGGGTCCACTCTTTGTCTGTGAATCCTTGTGCCTTTGCGGAGTCGGAGAAGGTGAGCTTGTAGTCGATGGCTACTCCGTCTTTGATGGTATAGCCGATTTGTCCATCATCTCCTTGGCAATATCCTTCTGGGTTTACTGAGAAGAAACTGCCATCAGCCAGTGCTTTGAGGCTAACCAAAATCTTCAGCGAATCAATTTTTGTTGAGGAACAACGGTCGCAAGTGTAGGTTTTGACACCGCGGTTCGTCTCGGTTGCCTCTGTGGTGATGACTCCCTTGTCGAAGTTATGTCCGAGGGCAGGGATTGAAACCATATCCTTTTTAGCGTCACAGCGTGAGCAGTGTTTGGTTTTTGTGCCTTCCTCTGTACAAGTGGCTGTTTTGTCGACCGTATATGTCGAGTCGAAGTCATGACCTAACGGGGCGATCGCCTCTTTCTTTGTATTCTCGCACATTGTGCAGGCGAATGTGATGGTGCCCTCTTTGGTGCAAGTTGCCGCTAGGGTGGTGTCTCCAGCGTTCCAGCTATGGCCTTTGGCGGTGATCGTGTTCTTGCTTCTGCTCAGTTCAGCTTGGCAAACTGTGCAATAGATAGCATTCTCGTAAGAGCCGCCTTCTGTACAAGTGGCTGGTTGTTCATGCTCTCTGACTGGTTCTCCACCGATGTGTCCAGGGGATTTGATGACGGTGATGTCCGTCTTCGCAACGCAGCGGACGCAGTGTCTAGACTTGTTGCCATCGCTGGTGCAGGTGGCTTTAATGTCCACAGTGAATGTGTCCGCATATTGGTGTCCCAGTGCGCTGATTTCCCTGGTCTCCGTGACGTGGCACACTTTGCATGTGTGGCTGATGATACCCTTTCCTACACAGGTTGGCTCCACGGTGTTGATCTCAGGGTTCCAACTGTGACCCAACGCTTCGACAACGGTATGTATTCTGCTGAGTTCCGTCTTGCAGACCGCGCAGTATTCTACCGTGTCGCGGGAGCCCGCCTTCGTACAGGTCGCAGCAGTGTCGTTTTCTATGACTTTAGCGGCTGCGAGGTGTCCCGTCGCACGTATTGTGTCCTCATATGCGTGTATGTCGCATCGGATACAATGTTTGGATTGTAATCCGTCTGTGAGGCAGGTGACAGGCTTGTCTATGGTGAATGTGTCTGCGTAAGTGTGGCCTAATGCGCCCACGTTCTTCGTGTCGACAGCTCCGCAGACGGTGCAGGTGAATGTCTTGATTCCGCCTTCCGTACAGGTTGGCGCCACCACGTCTATGCCTTCATTCCATTGATGACCTGTAGCTGGTTCCGCTACGCCAGTGGTACGGCTAAGTTCCAAATCGCAGAATTTACATTTGATGACCTCCGTATAGGTTCCAGGCTCAAGACAATTGGCTGGTTTATAGTCCTCCTTGATAGGCTCTCCTGGCTGATGGTCGGTCGCTGGCATCATCACAGTGTCCTTGCGCACCTCGCAACGGATACAGTGTCTTGACTTCTGACCACCGGCTTTGCAGGTAGGCTCCACATCCACGGTGAAGGTGTCTGCGAAGGCGTGACCCAACGCTTCGATTACCTTGTCCTCCTTAGCGTGGCAACGGTCGCATACTTTGGTGATGTGTCCACCCTTGGTGCAGGTTGGAGCTTCGATAGTGTCGCTTTCGGTCCATTGGTGACCCAATGGGGAAATCTCACGTTTGTCGAACTTTGCGTCGCAACCCGTGCGGGTACAGTGTCTGGATTCGCTTCCCAGTTCGAGGCAGGTGGCAGGTACGTCCACCGTGTATTCTTCCGCGAAGAGGTGACCCATCGCACTTACAGTGTCTTTTGCGATGTTCTTGCATATCTTGCAGGTGTAGAGGACGATTCCAGACTCCGTACAAGTTGGTTTGACGAAGTACTCCTCCGTTCCCTCGTAGTCGTGTCCATTCGCCTTGTCGATCTTGTGGGAGGTCCGCAATAGGATGCCGCATCTGTCGCAATAGAAGGACTCGTCATGTGAACCGTCTTCCGTACAAGTCGCTTCCACGATGTTCTCTCTTCTCACAGAGCTCTCCAAGTGGCCTGGGCTAGGGATGACGGTCGTTCCTGTCTTGGCGTCGCAGCGAGAGCAGTGCTTAGACTTGCTTCCTCCCTTCGTGCAGGTTGGTGCCACGTCGATGGTGTAGTCATTTTCCCAATCGTGTCCCAACCTAGCGATGGTGCTGTCGACGATTGTGCCGCACACCTCGCACTTGAACTTCGTCATTCCGTTCTCTGTGCAGGTAGCTTCTTTTACTACCTCGAATGCCTTCAGCGTATGTGTGCCCTTAGGCAAGGTGGTGATTTCAGTCTTCTCCACGCATCCGTTGTGGATACAGTGTTTCGATTGAACACCTTCATTCAAGCAAGTCGGTACTCTATCGACGGTGAACGTGTCAGCGAACTCGTGTCCGAGGGCATTGAGCACTCTAGTCTCTATCATGCCGCATATAGAGCATTTGTATTTTGCCTGTCCGGCTTCCGTACAAGAAGGCTCGATTTGTATGGTGTCGAGTTCCATCTTATGTCCTTTCGGGGCGATCTTTGTCACGTCGATGGTGACTGTGCAACCGTCGTGCACGCAGTGCTTGGATTTAGATCCTTCGGTCTCGCACAATGGTTCGATGTCTATGGTGAATTCGTCGCTGAACTGGTGGCCCAATGAATCCACAGCCTCCTTCTTTGTCGCTTGGCATACTCCGCAAGTGATGGTCATTTCACCTTTTGTGGTGCACTTCGGTTGGATGCTTAGGGTTGTGTCGCTCCAGTTGTGTCCAGCAGCATCGATGACGGTGATTTCAGTGCGCTCGGTGCATCTTGAGCAGTGGCGCGATTTCTCTCCGTTCTCCGTACAGCTGTTTGGCGTGTCGATGGTGAATTCTTCAGCGAAGTCGTGACCCAGGGCGGCTGTCGTGTCCACTTTCGTAGTATCTCCTCTCACGCAAGAGTAGGTGGTCAGACCTTTCTCCGTGCAGGTTGCCGCTAAGGTGATGGTGCCATCATCCCAGGTGTGACCCAAGGCAGGAATCACTTCGATTTCATCCCTTGCCTCGCAACGGGAGCAGTGCTTGGATTGTTCGCCGTCGGTCTTGCAGGTTGCCGGGATATCGATGGTGAAGGTCTCCGCGAAATCGTGGCCTAATTTCTTCACCTTCGCACTATCTGAGGTGGCTCCACATTTTGTACATATGCGGTTTACAATTCCTTCCTCTGTGCAGGTTGCTGCGACGAGGACAGAATCGATTGCCCAAACGTGTCCGCCGTTCGCTTCGAGTTCCACGGTGTCTATGCTGACAGTGCAATCATCATGGATACAATGCCTAGACTTAAAGCCGCCTTCTGTGCAGTTTGGCTCTAGGTCGATCGTATATTCGTTGGAGAATTCGTGCCCGATGGCAGGGATAGAGGTCACTTCCCTCTTTACTTCACAACGAGAGCAGTGTTTGGACTTGCTTCCCTCCTCGGTACATTTCGGTTGCACGTCGACAGTGAAGGTGTCCGCGAAGTTGTGGCCTAAAGCCTCTGTGCTATCGATTTTGAATGCGTCACATAATTGGCATAAGATGGAGTCCGCACCTTTTGCGGTGCAGGTTGGAGCGGAGATCGTTGTGGTGTCTCTTCCCCAAGTGTGAGGTTTCTTCGCGATGCTCTCAATGTCTGTTTTTGCGTCGCATCCTGCACGTCTACAATGTTTGGACTGGCTTCCTTCCATGCTACAGGTTGCCTCCACGTCAATGGTAGGGATTGGATTGAAGTCGTGTCCGAGCGCGTCGACGGAGTCCGTCTTGGTTGCGTCACATTGCAGACATTTGATGGACAATGCACCTTTCTCCTCGCATTTAGGCTCCTTGAGAGTGGTCGTATCTCTGCCCCACGTGTGTGGTAGCATAGCGTCTATAATCTCCTCAGAGAAGGTGGTAAATTCGCAGATTGAGCATTTGTACTGGAACTTATGTGCTCCTGTATGAGAGCAGGTCGCCTGAGAAACCACTACGACCGTCGTGTCGAATTGGTGCGGCGTGATGGTGTAGGTATTGCCTGTTGTTATGATAGCATAGTTGGAGTTTGAACCTTCTGTGCCCACGGTGATGGTGATAGGGTATGAGCCCGCACTGTCACCTGGGGTACGTGAGATATGAATGTTGTTGATTGGATAACCATCCACCTCACCGGATATGGTGTAGGTGAGTTCTTTCTCCTCTCCTCCGATATGTGCGTTGATTGGATCGGCTGTGATGGTCGCCTCTTTTTCCTTGATGTTGACGTTTCCAACGTGGAATGTGTCCGTGTAGCCTTCCTTGCTGGCCTTCATTTTTATGGTGTATGAACCGACGTTGATGAATGTAGGCAGTGTGTTGCTGTCACCTTGTTCGGTAGTGTAGATTATTGTGCAGCCTTGCGCATCACCCTCTATTTGAACGTTGATGGAATGCGGAACGCCGTCAAATGTGCCCTCATAATCGGTTATGTTCACGCCTGTCAATTGAGGCATTCCGACAAGGGAGATAGGAAAGTCGGTTGATGTACTTTCCCCGTATCGGAATCTCAGGGTGATGGGTTCACCGTTGAGTCCGGCAGGTGCGGATAATCGAATGTCGCGCAAAGAAATATGCACTTCATTGTCGGATAACACGTTGGAGGTAGTGTTGAACGTGATGGCTACACTGTCCCTGCCTCTGTGCGTCGATCCAATTGTTTGTTCTACTCCCTCTCCGTCGATGATATAGACGGAACCGGAAGTCACTTGCCAGTTTATCTCACTTGGCAAAAACAATTTGTATTCCGCTTGGGCGTCGATCCCTGTGGTGTCCAATCTGATCGCATAATTGAGCTGATACGTTTTTGTCGTATCAATTGATGCATTCCCAACCAGTAGATTGTTGGCTTCGCCGGACTCGGTCATCGTGATGCTTTGGCCCGAAATGAATGAGTTCAGTGCCTTCGCTTGCGCTTGGTTCACTATGCATCCAACTGCTAATAATAATACCAGTGATGTAAGTCTCAGTAATTTATTCATGTCGTTTTTTTTTGTTCCAATTTTCTAATATAAGAAAAAAAATTGAATCTGCCTTCTGTTTCCTTGATTACTTATCTTTTATTTATACTTCTGTAAGCTTCATATACATACCTAATCTTCCTTACTAAGTTGCAGAGTCCTCTTTTCTTTCGAGTCGCAAAATTACTATTTTTTTGATAAATTGTCGTTTATTGACATGGAATTTAGTTGCCTGAAATGTTAAATGATATGAAATTCATCTGTCAAGGTGCTGATTATGTGGTGTTGTGTGAAGGTGAAAAATCTGTGGGGAAGGCATAAAAAAAGAGGGGAGCCTATGAAGACTCACCTCTTTTTCTTTTCTATATATAATCCTTACAAAGGTATGTTTCCGTGCTTCTTGGCAGGATTGGACCGTATCTTGGTGTGGGTCATATCCAATGCCTGGATCAGCTTCTCCCTGGTCTGTGAAGGGAGGATGATTTCGTCCACATAGCCCAATTCGGCCGCTCTGTACGGGTTGGAGAATTTCTCCTCGTACTCTTTGCGCGCCTTCGCTTTCTCTTCCTCCGTCGTCTCCTTGTAGAGGATGTTCACTGCGCCCTCTTGTCCCATCACGGCGATTTCTGCGTTAGGGTATGCGAAGTTGACGTCCGCACCCGTATGCTTGCTGGACATGACGATGTAAGCGCCTCCGTAGGCTTTGCGGGTGATGACCGTGATCTTCGGTACGGTCGCCTCCACGTATGCGTAGACGATTTTCGCTCCGTGGCGGATGATACCTCCGTGCTCTTGCGTGCAACCCGGCAAGAATCCCGGTACGTCCACGAAGGATACGATAGGAATGCTGAAGCAGTCGCAGAAACGGATGAAGCGAGCGGACTTGTCGGCCGTGTCGATGTCGAGCACACCTGCGTTGTAGGCAGGCTCGTTGGCTACGATACCGATGACCTTACCCTCGATGTGGGCGAATCCGATGAGGATGTTCGGAGCGAAGTTCTCCATGATTTCGAAGAAGTATCCACCGTCGACCACAGCCTCGATCAATTGTTTCATGCTATATGGTTTGCTTGGGTCTTCAGGGATGAAGGTGTCCAAGTCGATTCCGTTCGGGTTGATCATGGAGTTGATGCCGGCCCTCGGCACGTCGTCCATGTTGTTGGATGGCAGGTAGCCTAAGAGCTCACGAACCATCATGAGGGTCTCCTCCTCGGTCTCGCCCATGAAGTGGCAAACACCGCTCTTGGAGGCGTGCGTGCTGGCACCGCCCAACTCCTCTTTGTCCACTGACTCGTGGGTGACGGTCTTCACAACCTCAGGACCCGTGACGAACATGTGGCTATGCTCCTTTACCATGAAGATGAAGTCGGTGAGGGCAGGGGAGTAGCAAGCTCCACCCGCACATGGTCCGAGGATGACGGAGATTTGTGGGATGACACCCGAAGAGATGGTGTTTTGGTAGAAGATGTCTCCATAGCCCGCGAGGCTGGAAACACCCTCTTGGATCCTGGCGCCTCCCGAGTCGTTCAACGCGATGATAGGCGCACCCATCTTCAGGGCCAGTTTCTGTATCTTGACGATTTTGTTTGCGTTGGTGCGGCTCAATGAACCACCCAAAACAGTGAAGTCGTATGCGTAGATGTAAACCAGACGTCCGTCGATCTTACCATATCCGATGATGACGCCGTCGCCCGGCATTTGTTTGTTCTCCAATCCGAAGTTGTGGCATTGGTGCGTCACGAACTTGTCCATCTCCACGAATGTTCCTTTGTCGAGGAGCATTGCGATGCGCTCGCGTGCGGTGTTTTTGCCCGCCTTATGTTGCTTTTCTATGCGTGCGGCGTCTCCCGCCTCCGCTTTTCTGTCAAGTTCGATGAATTTTTTGATTGCCGATTCCATATCTTTCAATCTTTCAGTTTTGGATTAAATGTTTGGTTCTGTTACCAGCGGTCTTAGCTCGATGAGTGTTTGGTTGCCGGCGATGTTCTCGCCCTCCTGCACGTTTATCTTTCTGATCACGCAGTCGTTGGCCACCTTGTATTCGCTTTGCATCTTCATCGCCTCCACGATGATGACAGGCGTTCCCGCCTTCACTTCGTCTCCCTCTTTCACGAGGATCTTGACCACTTTGCCAGGCATTGGGGTGAATACCCTGTCTTGCTTGAAGTTGGCGTTGCTCTTCTTCGAGAAGTGTTGGTAATTGTTCAGTATTTCGACATTGAATGCTTTGAACGCCACGCTGACGGTGTACTCTCTTCCGCTTTCGGACGGCTTCAGCTCGGCGTTGTAGGATCTGCCGTTCTCCGCAATGATGGAGCAGAGTCCGTTTTCCGCCATCACAATGTCCAAGTGATAAATTTTATCGTCAACAGAGATGTCCACCTTGTTCTCGTCTTGGCTCAAGAGAGAGATCTCTTTTGTTTTGTTTCCGATCTTTATTTTCATATTGTGAAATTTAGTCTGTAAATGGTTTTTAGGAAAGTTAATCGTAGTTGCGCATGTTGTTGCGTCTGCCGAATTCCTTCCATCGGCTGATTTGCCTGTTGTCTGACGTGGTTGAGGTGCTTGGCCTGTCTTGGTTCACCATGTAGTCGAAGTAGGCTGCGATGGCTGCGATGTCCTCGTCCGTGTGTATTTCCTCGTCGTCCCCGTCCACATTGTCCAACGACACGTTTGCCATGCGTTGCTTGTTCTCTTCGAGGAAGGCGGTCGTGTAATGTCCCTTGACGAAATCAGGCACCTCGAGAATCTTCCTCAAGTAGCTGATGTTTGTCTTCACGCCTGTGATTTTATACTCGTAGAGCACGCGGCGCATACGCTCGATAGCGTAGGTCCTGTTGGCGGCCCATACGACCAACTTGCTGATCATGGCGTCGTAGTACATCGGTATTTCGTATCCCTCGTAGCAGAAACTGTCCACGCGTACGCCGATACCTTGAGGTTCCGTGATCAATTTGATGATGCCCGGGGTAGGCGTGAAGTTGTTCTCCGCATCCTCCGCGCAGATACGGCACTCGATGGCGTGTCCACGTTGGGACAAGTCCTCTTGCTTGAAACGGAGCGGCTTACCGTTCGCCACGTTGATCTGCTCCTTCACCAAGTCTACGCCGAGGACCTCCTCCGTGATAGGGTGCTCCACCTGTAGGCGGGTGTTCATCTCTAGGAAGTAGTAGTTGAGCTTGTCGTCGACCATGAATTCGATGGTTCCTGCGCCCTCGTAGTTCACCGCCTTGGCTGCCTTGACAGCGATCTCGCCCATCTTCTTTCTCACTTCGTCCGTCATGATTGGGGAAGGAGTCTCCTCGATGACTTTTTGGTTTTTCCGTTGGATGGAGCACTCACGCTCGAAAAGGTGCACCACGTTCCCGTGTTGGTCGGCCAACACCTGGAATTCGATGTGGTGTGGGTGCTCGATGAGTTTCTCCATATATACGATGCCGTTCGCGAATGACGCTTTGGCTTCCGATATGGCGCTGTTGTATGCGTTCTCGAGTTCGTCCAGGGTGCGCACGATGCGGATACCCTTTCCGCCACCGCCTGCGGTAGCCTTGATCATGACAGGCAATCCGATCTCCTTCGCCGCTTTCAAAGCATCCTCGTAGGTGTCCAGGGACTCCTCGTTGCCGGGCACGATAGGCACGCCCGCCGCTTTCATGATTCTTCTGGCTGAGATTTTGTCGCCCATCGACTCGATTGCCTCGAATGGGGCTCCTATGAAAATGATTCCCTCTTTCTTGCAACGCTTAGCGAAATTAGCGTTTTCGGAGAGGAATCCATATCCTGGGTGGATGGCGTCCGCTTTGGTCTTTTTCGCCGCCTCGATTATTTTGTCCACGTTCAAATAACTTTCCGTCGACGGCGCAGGCCCGATACAGACAGCTTCATCCGCAAAAAATACGTGTCTCGATGTTCTGTCGGCTTCCGAGTAAACCGCCACGGTCTTGATGGACATCTCCTTGCAGGAGCGCATAACCCTCATGGCGATTTCACCTCTGTTGGCCACTAGAATTTTTGTTATCATATCTTCACAAACATTTTGGGCTACCTCGGGATGTCCCGTTTTCACCCATATTCTAATTGGTTGATTAAATAAAGTCCCTTTATATTAATAGGTGTCAACCTCCGTAAACACCCTCAATGGTCTGGTTACACTAAAATTTAAATCACTGCAAAGTTATGTTTTTTTTCTGATAGATTCAATAAAATTATGCTTATATGGGTGCAAAATGTTTGTTTTTATGTTAAATATTTCAGATTATAGTCTGTATAACATAGTTTTTTAGATTTGTTCAAAAAAAAACGTTTTTTCAAGTTCCGCGTAAAATGAATTTATATACATTTGCAGGTCATTTGGGGGAGGGTGATGAAATCCCCTGATTATTGATTTATTGGTACGAAATTAATTTTTGTCTAAAATATTTATGGAAACGAAAAAAATCATTGGATTTGCCGCGTCGATAATCTTGACGTTGTTGGTGTGGCTGCTTCCGACCAGTGCGTTTGGCGTGGAAGGTTTGACTGTCGTGGAGCAGAGAGTTATTGCTATTTTTGTCTTGGCGGCTGTGATGTGGATTATGGAACCTATTCCTATTTGGGGTACATCCGTGGTGGTGATGGTGTTGATGCTGTTGGCCACTTCCAATAGTATGTTGGGCTTTTTCCATGATAGTTACGGTGATATAGAGGATTTGGATAATTTGCATAGGTTGGCTAGCCTTTTCGGCGTGTCGGCCGACAATGATGTTCTTTTGAAAGAGGCTGTGAAGAAGGCTATGGAGAAGGGTGTCCTGTACGGGGGCGAATTGCTTCCTACTTTGTCCGCTAAGTCGATCATGGCTGCTTTCGCGGATCCTACGGTGATGCTTTTCATGGGCGGTTTCGTGTTGGCGATCGCCGCGACCAAATATAAATTGGACGCTACATTGGCAAGATCCATTTTGAAACCTTTCGGCACGAAGCCGAAGTTTGTTATGCTTGGTTTCTTGCTCGTTACCGCTCTCCTCTCCATGTTCATGAGCAACACGGCTACGGCTGCCATGATGATTGCCATCTTGACGCCTGTGTTGGCCACGATGCCTGATTCAGACAAGAAGGGCCGCGTCGGTTTGGCGTTGGCTATTCCGGTGGCTGCTAACATCGGTGGAATCGGTTCCCCAATCGGTACCCCTCCGAACGTTGTGGCTGTGGGCTGGTTGGAGAAGATCGGCGTGAACATCAGCTTCGGTACTTGGATGTTGGTGATGGTTCCTGTTGCCGCATTGATTCTTTTCTGCGCTTGGATGCTTCTTTGCAGGTTGTTCCCTGTAAAGCAGGAGAGCATCGAGGTGAAGTTGGAGGGCGAAGTTGACAAGAGCCCTAAGGCTATTATCGTATATGTCACTTTCGCTGTGACCATCCTGTTGTGGGTGTTCGGCAAGGAATTGCTTGGCGTGAACGCGAATGTCGTGGCGCTGATTCCGTTCGCTGTCTTCTGCATCACGGGTGTCTTCGAGAAGAAGGATTTGGCGAAGATCGATTGGGACGTGCTTTGGCTGGTGGCCGGTGGTTTCGCTTTGGGCGTTGGCTTGGAAGGTAAGATCGGTCCTGATGGTATGACGATGTCTAAACATATCGTGGGTTCTATTCCGTTCGAGAGTTGGTCTATCTTCGCTTTGATCATCGGTTCCGGTATCCTTTGCTTGGTGATGTCCACCTTCATGTCCAACTCTGCCACGGCGGCCTTGTTGATCCCTATCTTCTGCGCTTTGGCACAAGATCCAACCATGGCGGAGAAGTTGGCTCCTTATGGCGGCGCTACCACATTGATCGTAGGTCTTGCGCTTTCCGCTTCGTTCGCCATGTCACTGCCGATCTCCACTCCTCCGAACGCAATCGCTTACTCGAAAGGGTTCATCAAACAGAGCGAGATGGCCTTGGTGGGTATCATCGTCGGCGTCATCAGCCTTGTCATCGGCTATGTAGTATTGTTCAACTTTAGCGGATTGTTGAAGTAATACATGGGTTCTTCTGAAATAAAATAACAAATCATACTGCGAGTTGTGGCGTTTTTTTCGCCGCGACTCGTAGTCTTTTTCTTAATTAATCATTAAAATGAAACGTTTATTCGTCGTGGCGGCCATGCTCTTGTCAGTGAACGCAATGTTCGCGCAAGATACGATTGTCGCTCAAGTGGTTTCGGAGGGTGAACTCTCCAATCAACCTAAGAATGGTGGTAAGGTTACGTTGAAGCCTTATGGTTTTGTGCGTGACTATTTGTATTATGACTCTCGCCAGACCTTCAATACCAATGCGGGTCTCTTCGAGCAGATTCCGAAGGACGAGTCTTTCGACCCTGCGAACTCCTCGTATGACTTGAACGGCGAGTCGGAGATGAACTTCCTCGCCATCACCACCCGTCTCGGTTTGAACATGTCGGGCGTGCGTGCGCTGAATGCGGACGTGACCGCTAAGATCGAGGCTGACTTCTGTGGATTCACGGGCAATAACTTTATGATCCGCCTTCGTCAGGCCTACTATAAGATGCAATGGAGAAACAAGAAACACTCCTTGTTGATGGGTCAGGCTTGGCATCCGATGACGGGCGACCTTCCGGAGGTGTTGGCCTTGGCGTCCGGTTCTCCGTTCCAGCCATTCAGCCGTTCTCCTCAGTTGCGTTATGACTTCAAGTTGGCTAACGTGAACTTCACGTATGCTACATTGTGGCAGTTTCAGTACAAGACCGTCGGTCCTACCGGATATGACCCTAAGTTCAATATGATTCCTGAAATGTTCTTGGGCTTCGACTATTCCATCAATGGATTCAAAATCGGTTATGGTGTGGACATCCTTTCCATCGTGCCACGCACGACCGCTACGGTGAAGTATGATGTGGCGAAGGTTGGAAGCGACGGCAAGTATGTCTTGGATGAGGCAGGAAATGCGGTTATGGAGACCAAAGAAAAGAAGGTGCAGGTGGATGAGCGTCTGACGACTTGCTCTCCGATGCTGTATGTGAACTATGCGAGAAACAAGTTCTCCGTGAAGGCCAAGGGTCTTTTGGCGGAGAATACCAGCCATTTGAGCATGTACAACGGTTTCGGTGTTTCAGAGGTGAACAAGGATTATTCACAGGAGTACACGCCTATCCGCTCGCTTACGGGTTGGGTGGATTTGTGCTACGGCAGCAAGTTTAAGGTTAATCTCTTCGGAGGATTCTCCAAGAACCTGGGCTCGAAAGACGAATTGGACAAGAGCAATCAGATCTTCGCCCGCAACTCAGTGAAGAACATCGACTATATGTGGCGTGTCTGCCCTGCCATCTCTTACACGGTAAGCGGTGTGACATTCGGTTTGGAGTATGAGCTCACGAATGTCGGATATGGTGACGAGGTTAACTCCTGGGCGGATGTGGAAGCCACTCGTAATGTGATCAACAATAGGCTCTGCGCCATGCTGAAATACGCTTGGTAACAGGAACAGTTCCACTTGCGAAAGTTAAGGATGCGGAAACACTTCCGCATCCTTTTTTTGTCAAAAGTCTTCCGTTTTGTGCGTTCTCTTGTTGCCCGTTGGTTTTCGTTTTGGGAAACTTTTTGTGTTTTGTAAAATGCCTAAAATCACTTAATGTGCTGATTGTTAAATATTTAAAAATTGATATTTTTCAATAAGCGGGTAACTTTGCGTACAACATGTATTGTAAAGTTGTCCGAAATGGTAAAACTTAGTGGGAATCGGAGGTGTAGGCGTGTTAATAACTTTTTATGCTCTAATCCGGTTAAGATGATATAATATTATATATTTTTGTGTGTGCAGACAAGTGAGTTTGACTGTTCTTTTTAGGCGAATGATTTGGGCATGGGCGGACAGAGGACCTGAATTGTCCGTGGGCCGTATGGCCTTCCCCCTTTCAGCGTATTGTCGGTCAGGGAACAGGCCGGGGATGTATGGGACGAATCGGTGTGTCAGCCTAGGGAGTGTTTGGTGATATTCTTGAGCCGGGAAATGTTTGGAGCGTTTGTGATTGAATTATGATGTAAGTCGTTCAGTTTAATGTACGGTATGTTTTCGCTTCGCCTCCTGCCAGGTTGTCATTGAGAACCATAACAAACCATAATCGTGTGTATGTAATAATAAAAAAAATATATAATGAGCGGTAACATTTTCATCGTTAAGCGAGATGGCGCTGTAGAACCTTTTTCCATCGATAAGATAAAGAACGCTATATCCCGCGCGTTTCTTTCAGTAGGTAGTTTCGCCACGCAGGAGATCTTGACCCAGATCCTTAGCAGGGTAAGCATCCACAACGGAATGAGTGTGGAGGAGATCCAGAACCAGGTAGAGGTGGCTTTGATGTCCGAGAAGTACTACATGGTGGCGAAGTCATACATCCTCTATCGTCAGCAGCACTTGGAAGACCGTGAGGTACGTAACAAGCTGAAGTTCCTCATCGACTACTGTAACGCCACGAACTCGGCTACGGGTAGCAAATACGATGCGAACGCTAACGTGGAGAACAAGAACATCGCCACGCTGATCGGTGAGTTGCCGAAGTCCAACTTCATCCGCTTGAACCGCCGTCTTCTGACCGACCGTCTGAAGGAGATGTACGGCAAGGAGGTGTCGGACAAATATCTACAATTGCTTAACACCCACTTTATCTATAAAAACGACGAAACGAGCTTGGCGAACTATTGCGCAAGTATCACGATGTACCCATGGCTCATCGGTGGTACGCTCTCCATCGGAGGCAACTCCAAGCAACCGTCCAACCTGAAGTCTTTCTGCGGAGGCTTCGTGAACATGGTCTTCATGGTCTCCAGCATGTTGAGCGGTGCGTGCGCTACGCCTGAGTTCCTGATGTACATGAACTACTTCATCGGGAAGGAGTACGGTAGGGATTACTACAAGGATCCTGAGCGTGTGGTGGATCTTTCCGTTCGCCAACGTTCCTTGGACAAGGTGATCACGGACTGCTTCGAGCAGATCGTCTACTCCATCAACCAACCGACTGGTGCCCGTAACTTCCAGGCGGTGTTCTGGAACATCTCCTACTATGACAAGTACTATTTCAATAGCTTGTTCGAGAACTTTATCTTCCCTGACGGCTCCAAGCCTGATTGGGAGTCTCTCAGCTGGTTGCAGAAACGCTTCATGAAGTGGTTCAACAGAGAGCGCACGAAGACTCCTTTGACCTTCCCTGTCGAGACGATGGCTTTGCTCACGGAGAACGGTGAGGTGAAGGACGAGGAGTGGGGCGATTTCACCGCCGAAATGTACGCAGAGGGCCATTCCTTCTTCACGTACATCAGCGACAATGCGGACTCCTTGAGTAGCTGCTGCCGCTTGAGGAACGAGATCCAGGACAATGGATTTAGCTACACGTTGGGCGCCGGTGGTGTCTCCACGGGTTCGAAGAGCGTTTTGACGGTCAACCTGAACCGTTGTATCCAATATGCGGTGAAGAATGGTATGCCTTACCTCTCCTACTTGGAGGAGGTGGTCGACCTCGTACACAAGGTGCAGCTCGCCTACAACGAGAACCTGAAGGATTTCCAGAAGCGTGGCCTGCTCCCATTGTTCGACGCGGGTTACATCAACATGTCCCGCCAATACCTCACCATCGGTGTGAACGGTTTGGTGGAGGCTGCTGAGTTCCTCGGCATCGAGATCAAGGACAATCCGGACTATGTGAAGTTCGTGCAGAACGTGCTGGGTCTGGTGGAGCAATACAACAAGAAGTACAGAACCAAGGAGGTGATGTTCAACTGCGAAATGATCCCTGCGGAGAACGTGGGCGTGAAACATGCCAAGTGGGACCGCGAGGATGGTTATGTCGTGCCTCGTGACTGCTACAATAGCTACTTCTATGTGGTGGAGGACACTTCATTGAACGTGGTGGACAAGTTCAAGCTCCACGGAAAGAAGTACATCGAGCATTTGACGGGTGGTTCGGCATTGCACATGAACCTCGAGGAGCACCTCTCCAAACAGCAGTACAGACAACTGTTGCGCGTGGCTGCGGACGAGGGTTGCAACTACTTCACGTTCAACATTCCGAACACTATCTGCAACGATTGCGGAAACATCGACAAACGTTACTTGAAGGAGTGCCCTGCTTGCCATAGCAAGAATGTGGATTACCTGACGCGTGTGATTGGTTACATGAAGCGTGTTAGCAACTTCTCCGAGCCTCGTCAGGAAGAGGCCGCTCGCCGTTTCTACGCTAAATATTGATTGGAGGATATATGCTGAAATATGTCGATTACGATGTGGTGTTCCAGGAGATACCCGACGAGGTGACGCTCGCCATCAACCTCTCCAACTGCCCGAACCATTGCGTGGGCTGCCATAGCCCGCAACTGATGCGCAACATCGGGAAGGACCTGACGGAGGATGAATTGCATGGTCTGCTCGGCGTGTATGGAAGGAACATCACTTGTGTCTGCTTCATGGGGGGCGATGCGGACCCCGTCGGAGTGGCGCATCTGGCAAATTATTTGAAGAAAAACTCGCAGAAAAAGCTCAAGGTGGGTTGGTATTCCGGCAAGAACCAGTTGCCGGACCAATTCCCTTTGACCGACTTCGACTATGTGAAGGTCGGCCGCTACATGGCGGAGTTCGGTCCGCTGAAGTCGCCTACGACGAACCAGCGGCTCTACAAAGTGGTGGAGGGGTGCAAACTCCAAAACATCACGGATAAGTTCTGGAAGAAACAAGTGGGGTAGGATTGGTCTACCCCGCTGGAATGGAGGGAGTCTGACTTGTGTCGAACCTCGTGTGAACATGAATTTATGGGAAAAATATCGGATTTTTTTCTGATCCTGATACCGATGGAAGATTGTCGGTTTGCCCTTTTTTATTGCCATGGGAAAGTATGAATTGACCAAACAAAATATGTTGGAGCACTTGGATGGGAAGGGGGTGTCAATGTCCCGTTTCCCCCAGGATGTCAGGTTCCGTGGGCAATGGAGAAGCTACCAGCAAAGGGTGCTGGTCGGGTTGAACAAGTATCTCTCGGACGAATGTCTGCATATCGTGGCGCCTCCGGGGTCGGGCAAGACCGTCTTAGGCTTGGAGGTGGCGCTCCGTCTGAACCGTCCGACCGTTGTGTTCGCCCCTACGATTGTGGTCCGTGACCAATGGGTGCAACGCTTCTGCGAACACTTCCTACAGACTTCGGAGATGCCTGATTGGATCTCCGTGGACCTCCGTCAGCCGGGCTTCCTTACCGTTGTCACGTACCAGGCTTTGTATGCCGTGGTGACGGGTGGAGAGAGGTCGAAGGACCTCTATGTCTATGATTCTGAGGATGAAACGATTGCGGACGAAGATTTCATTCTTGACGTCCCGGTTCCTGTCACGGAGTTGGCGGAACGTTTGAGCCATGTGGGCACGATTGTCTTGGACGAGGCCCATCACCTCAAGAAGGAGTGGGCGAGGACCCTGTTGTCGCTGAAGTCCGCACTGAAGGTGAAGACCGTCGCGTTGACGGCCACGCCTCCGTTTGATGTCACTCCGTCCGAGTGGCGTCGTTATATTGCCTTGAATGGTGAGATCGATATGGAGATTTCCGTGCCGGAACTGGTGCGGGAAAGGGAGTTGTGTCCTCATCAGGATCTGCTGTTGCTCTCCATGCCTATGGATGATGAGCTAGAGTCCATCGCTTCCCATCGGGAGAAGGCTGCCCGTGTCTATGAAGAGATGATGGAGGACCCGTTGATCCAGAAGGAGATGTTGGATCATCCCTATATAAGGGCCACGAAGGGTAACTGGGAGTTCATCTGCAAGGATATAGTCCATTTCTGTGCGTTGCTTTCCTATCTGATCGCGAAGCAGGCGCCACTTCCCGGCGGGCTTCTGTCCGTTCTGAAAAGGAATCCTTGGATGCGGAAGAAGGTCTCGAAGGAGGGTGTGGAGGAGTTTGATTTTTCCGCCTTGCCACCTTTCGACTCCGACCAGGCGAATGTCTTATTGACCACTTATCTGGATGAGGAAGACCAAGCTGAATGGAAACGTGACCCCGCACACTTACGCACACTGAGGGATAAACTGAAGGCGAACGGATTGCTGCGCGATGGTTCGCCCGACCTTTCTATGCGGGTTTGGATGGGGGATAAGTTGTTGAACTCGAAGGGGAAAATGGACAGTATAGTCCGTGTCGTGGAGGCGGAGTATGCCTCCCTGCAACATCGTCTGCGCATGGTGATCCTCTCCGATTTCATACGGAAGGAATACATGCCCAATAGTCCGGTGAATGATCTCCCCTTGAATAAATTCGGTGTCTTGCCTATCTTCGAGAAGTTGCGTCGACGCTCATCCCGTGATGTTTTGTTGGGCGTGTTGACGGGTTCTGTCATCCTATTGCCGCGCTCCTCGATGCCTCTTTTGCGGGAGATTGCGCTCGAGAAAGGTCTGCCGGAGGATGCGCTTCAGGTGACTCCTTTGCCTTACGACGAAGCCTATGTGCGTGTCGCTTTTGAGAACGAAGGGCAGCTCCGTTGCGTGGTCGGCATTGTTACGGAATTGTTCGAGCGAGGCGGTGTGGAGGTGCTTGTCGGCACGAAATCCCTGCTGGGCGAGGGGTGGGATGCTCCATTCGTCAACTCGTTGGTGATGGCCAGCCTGTCAGGCTCCTATGTTGGTTCGAACCAGATGCGGGGACGGGCGATTCGATGCTCCGCCGCCGATGCGAACAAGACGAGCAACATCTGGCATCTGGCTTGTGTGGATCCTTATGGAAAGATGGGCGGGGAAGACTTGGCGGTGATGCGTCGTCGTTTCCGTTCCTTCGTGGGTGTCTCGTCGACGGGCGAACCCCTCATCGAGAGCGGTATTGAGCGGCTATCCTTGCCCACCTCGTTCCTGCCGTCGGAGGTGGAGAAATACAATGCCCGTGTGATGGAGGAGGCTTGTCAGAGAGAAGCGTTGAGCGAGAAGTGGGGCACGGCGTTGGGTAAGGGCGAGGAGTTCGTCGAGATGGTGCGAGTGCCCTATCCGGAGGAGAACTTTAACTATGGGCGTTTCATGACGACAACCCGTTGGCTCTCAATAGCTGATCTATTCTCTCAAAGGGTTGGATTAGTTGTCCTTATTGTATGCGTTGTAGCTCTGCTTTGTGTTGTGAAAATACCCTATGTTTTCTGTTGGATAGCAGGCGCTATCGCCCTTCTGGTAAGTCATGCTAAGATTAGGTCGGTGTGTAAAAAACGTATACTCAGGCATGGGAACCTCAATTTGTTATTTAGTTCGATGGCGTGGTCTTTGCTCTACACAATGAGGAAGTATGGCTTGCTGGAGACCTCCAGCGTTTCACTCTATGTGCATTTGGATAAGCACGGAAATTTCGAGTGTTGCTTGAGGAATGCCTCCATGGCGGATCAGAAGAAGTTCACCCAAGCCTTCGAGGAGGCCGTTTCGAACACGGGTAACGCCCGCTATTATATTGTCCGTGACGAGAAATCCGTCGTGTTGGGGGATTATGAACGAATATGCTTCGCCGTCCCGGAAGTGATTGGACAGAAGGAGATGGCCACTGAATATCTCAACCTGATGAAGGACTATGTCGGTCCGCTGAAGTTGGTCTATTCCCGCAATATGGAGGGGTTGGAGTTGGATGCGACCTCCCGTCTCGAGTCGATGCGGAAGAAATACGGAGACGGGGCTTCTGCGTGTGGCCATTGGATTTGATCGTCCCCTCATCTTTTCTTTTCGATGAAAAATAATGTTTTTTCCTTGAAATGAGACTGGAGAGGTGTGGCTCATCCAAAAATTATATATAAATTTGCGGAGAAATTTTCGATGACGTGTATTAGGTTTTCAAGCGTGTCGATCGGAATTGTTATTTGAAGAAATAGTTTTTCTTTTAGCATATTTATGGATTACTTGCCATTATTAGTTCTTGCGGGGTCTGTGGCATTGCTCATGTACGGTATGAAAGTGATGAGTGAGGGACTACAGAAGATGGCCGGCAGCAAGTTGCGCCAAGTCCTCGGCAAGATGACAACCAACCGTTTCACGGGTCTTTTGACGGGTGCGTTCATAACGACATCTATCCAGTCTTCCACCGCCACAACTGTCATGACTGTCAGTTTCGTGAGTGCAGGTTTGCTCACGCTGACGCAGGCGATCTCGGTCATCATGGGTGCCAACATCGGTACGACCGCCACCGCTTGGATTATGGTCTTGGGAGGAAGTGGCAATTACATGCAGTATGTGGTCTATGCGGCCATTGTGGTGGGTATCGCCTGCATCTACTCCAATAAGCGGAGGAACATGGGCGAGTTCATCATGGGTCTTGCGTTATTGCTCCTCGGACTGACGACGCTGAGTGCGAACGCTAAGGGCATGCACCTCGACCAGAACGTGGCGGTGCAGGAGTTTTTCGGGAAATTAAGCAGCTGGGGGTACGGTTCGTATCTCCTTTTTTTATTCATCGGAGGCGTGTTGACCTGCTCCGTGCAGAGCTCCGCCGCCATCATGGCCATCACCATGACGCTCTGTTCGGCGGGCGTGCTGGACATCTACATGGGTATCGCCTTGGTGATGGGTGAGAACATCGGTACGACGGTCACCTCTAATGTGGTGGCGCTCTCGGCTTCCACCCAAGCGAGACGTGCCGCGATGGCGCACATGGTCTTCAACGTGTTCGGTGTGATATGGATCTTCTCCATCTTCCCTCATTTCGTCGATTTCGTCTGCTGGCTGGTGGGTTGCGACCCTCATTCGCAAACGCAGGACAAGTCTATCCTGACGGTCGTGCTGGCCGCTTTCCATACCTCCTTTAACGTATGTAACGTGTTGATCCTGATATGGTTCATCAAGCCGTTGGAACGTTTGGTGTGCAAGATCATCGCCCCGAAGGCGAACACGGAGGAGGACGAGTCCCGCCTCACCTACATCGGCGGCGGTTTGCTCTCCACGGCCGAGCTCTCCATTTTGGAGGCCAAGAAGGAGGTGAACGTCTTCGCCACCCGTTGCCACAAGATGTTCCGTTTCGTGCCGGAGCTTTTGCATACGGAGAAGGGCGAGGATTTCAATAAGCTCTTCACCCGCATCGAGAAGTACGAGAACATCACGGACAACATGGAGGTGCAGATCGCGGACTACCTGAACAAGGTCTCCGAGGGACGTTTGAGTGCGGAGAGTAAGACGGAGATCCAGCACATGATGAAGCAGGTGTCGGAGTTGGAGAGCATCGGTGACAGTTGCTACAACTTGGCGCGCACCATCCGCCGCAGGAGGCAGAACTCGCCGAACGAGGATTTCACGGAGAAGCAGTATGAGCATGTGCATAACATGTTCGAGTTGGTGGACCAGTCCCTGACGCAGATGGAGCACATCGTGAAGTCGCCGGACGCTAGTGTGGCGGATGTGAACAAGTCCATGAATGTGGAGAATGAAATCAACAACTACCGCAAGCAACTGAAGAACCAGAACGTGGATGACATCAATAACCGCTTGTATAATTACCAACTGGGTGTCTACTATATGGACTTGATCTCCGAATGTGAGAAGTTGGGCGATTATGTGGTGAATGTGATCGAGTGCACCGGTTTGCTTAAAAAGTAGTGCGTAGATGACGGTCTCCGAACGGTATGCGAAGGTGCTTGCGTGGTTCCAAGCGAACATGCGGGATGCGGAGAGCGAACTGAATTTCCGGAATCCCTATGAATTACTGGTGGCGGTGATGCTTTCCGCCCAGTGCACGGACAAGCGGGTGAACATGGTCACCCCCGCTTTCTTTGAACGTTTCCCGGATGCTTTCGCCTTGTCGGAAGGCACGTTCGACGAGGTGTTGGCGTTGGTGAAGAGCATATCATACCCTAATTCCAAGGCTGAACATATTTTGTCGATGGCTAAGATGGTCGTCTCCGACTTCAAGGGTGAGATCCCCTGCACGATGGAGGAACTGACCCGCCTGCCGGGTGTGGGTCGGAAGACGGCCAATGTGATGTTGACCGTGGCTTTCGGTCAGCCCGCCATGCCTGTCGATACGCACGTCTTCCGTGTCTCCAACCGTATCGGACTGACGAACCAATCCAAGACGCCGGAGCAGACCGAGAAGATTCTTGTGAAGCATATTCCTCATGACATATTAGGCAATGCCCATCATTGGCTGCTGTTGCACGGACGGTATGTCTGCACGGCCAAGAACCCGAAGTGCGGGGATTGTGGAATTAGGGAGTGGTGTAAGAATAGGGGATAATTCCTCATGGAGGCACGGAGGCCACGGAGTTTGATTGCAAATAGCAAATGTTTTATCTCAATGTGGTAAATGAGACAGGCCTGTTCACGACGTATATTGATAGAAAAAACAAAACCCAGCGACCGAGGAGGTGCTGGGTTTTTATTTGTTGTGAAATCTTTAATATTATCCCAAATAAGACTTCAGCAATTTGCTTCTTGAATTTTGTCTGAGGCGGCGGATAGCCTTCTCCTTGATTTGGCGGACACGCTCGCGGGTCAGACCGAAGTTCTCACCGATCTCCTCGAGGGTCATTTCCTGATAACCGATACCGAAGAACATCTTGATGATCTCGCTCTCCCTTTCCGTGAGGGTAGAGAGGGCTCTGTCGATCTCTCTGGACAAAGACTCGTTGATGAGGGTCTTGTCGGCGATAGGAGAATCGTCGTTCACCAGCACGTCCAAGAGGCTGTTATCCTCGCCCTCCACGAATGGAGCGTCCACGGAGATGTGACGACCGGAGATCTTCATCGCGTCGGAGATCTTGTCCACCGGCATGTCCAAAAGTCCGGCCACCTCTTCGGTGGAAGGACGTCTCTCGTTCTCCTGCTCGAATTGTGAGAGCGCCTTGTTGATTTTGTTCAGGGAGCCCACCTGGTTAAGAGGCAAGCGGACGATCCTAGACTGTTCAGCCAATGCTTGGAGGATGGATTGGCGGATCCACCACACGGCGTAAGAGATGAACTTGAAACCCCTTGTCTCGTCGAATTTCTCGGCGGCTTTGATCAAACCCAGGTTACCCTCGTTGATGAGGTCAGGCAAACTCAATCCTTGGTTTTGGTACTGCTTAGCAACAGAAACCACGAAACGGAGGTTGGCGCGTGTCAGTTTTTCCAATGCGCGGCGGTCACCTTTCTTGATCCTTTGCGCTAACTCGACTTCCTCCTCGACGGTGATCAGGTCTTCACGTCCGATTTCCTGAAGGTACTTGTCCAGGGAGGCACTCTCTCTGTTCGTGATTGATTTTGTAATCTTTAACTGTCTCATTTAGCTTTTCTCCTCACTTAAATGAAAATTTCGGAACGCAAAGATACGAAAAAAAATGGATTGTTCATCTTTTGGAGGAGAAAATTTGGGGGATTTACTATTTGACTATTTACGATTTACTATTTCCTATTTGGTTGTTGGGGATTTACTGTGTAGCCATTGTTTTCGCTCATGATTTTTTCGAAATAGGGGGCTGTGGCGCAAAGGGGAATGTTCTCCATCCAATCTTGTTCGATGTGTTGTTTCATTGATATGCGTAGTCCTTTCCCTTCGTTCATGTGGTTGTCCACGAATGTGTGTAGTGATTTGCTTTTCACGTTTTCCTCCGACTTAACTTCGACGGGGATGATCCGTCCCGCACATTGTAGGAGGAAGTCTATCTCCAGTTGTGAGTTGTCTTTGCTGAAGTAGTATGTGTTAACCCCGCTAATGGGCTTAAGTTGCTGTAATACATAGTTTTCCGAGAATGCTCCTTTGAATTCCGAGAAGACTTTGTTGCCGAGCAAGATGTCTTTGGGCTCGGTTTGAGACATGGCCGCAAGCAATCCCACGTCGAGCAGGTATATCTTGAATGCGGCATTGTCCACATAGAATTTGAGGGGTAGTTCGGGCGCTTTGCATCGTTCCACCTTGTAGATGAGTCCGGCGTCTACGAGCCATTGCACCGCCATTTCGAATTGTGCCGCCCTTGCCCCTTTCTTTATGATCCCGAAAATGAATTTTTTGTTCTCTTTGGCCAATTGCGCAGGAATGCTTTCCCATACCTGATGTATGCGTTGTGCTTCTGTTTTGGTGTGTTTGCTGATGTCTCTGCTGTATGCGTCGATGATGTTCAACTGGATTTGCCTCGTTTTTTTTGTGTTTCCTGTTCGGATGAATTCACCGACCGCCTCAGGCATTCCCCCCGTGAAATAATATTCCCGTAGTCGGTTTTCCAAGTACTCTCGTTCTAACTCTATCGCGCGCCAGTCGTTTTCTCTGAGTGCGTTGATTATCGCTGGTTTCCCGCAGGCTTTCAGATATTCCATGAAGGTCATCGGATACATGAACAGCATGTCTACTTTTCCGACAGGGAAACTTTCCCCTTGGTGCATGGTTAATCCTAACAGAGAGCCTGCTACCGCTACGTGTAACCCCGGCTTGTCCTCGCAAAAATATTTTAGGGAAGCGATTCCGTTGTATACTTCTTGTATCTCGTCGAAAATAAGTAGAGTTTTCCCTTCCTCGATATGTTTGTCTGTGTGTCTTTCGATGTCGGTGATAATCCTGTCTATGTCGAATGAACGGAATATTGAGGCTGCGAATTCGTTGTTGTGGCAGTTGATGTATATACAGCTGTCGAATGCTTGCTGCCCAAATTGCTTGAGAATATATGTTTTTCCTACTTGCCTAGCGCCAAGTAGTATGAGTGGTTTCCTTTCTTCGCTTTCTTTCCACTGTAGTAATTTATTGTAAATGAGCCTCTCCATATTCTTTCTTGTCAAATAATGCGATGTAAAATTACACTTTTATGAGGGAATAAACAAAAAAATATTACACTTTTATGAGGGAATAATTTTGAAAACTTACACTTTTATGAGGGAATAATTTCGAAAAACTACACTTTTATGAGGGAATGGCTGATGAAGGTCTTTGGCCATTGTGGTTTGATGGTGCTCCAATCCTTTTGCCCTTACAGGGCGCATGTTCGTGTGTTTGCGCATGACCCAGGGTGTTACCCTGGGCTATATTATGGGGCTGGTCTTGCAGGCCGATAGGGCTGTGCGCTAATATTGCGGAATAAATGTTCCTGGATGCGAGAGGGGACGGTTTTTGTGGCCTGAATGTGCTCCAATCCTTTTGCCCTTACAGGGCGCATGTTCGTGTGTTTGCGCATGACCCAGGGTGTTGCCCAGGGCTATATTATGGGGCTGGCCTTGCAGTCCGATAGGACTGTGCGCTAATCTTGCGGAATAAATGTTCCTGGATGCGAGACGGGACGGTTTTTGTGGCCTGAAGGGCCAATCTCTTTGCATAGCCCAGGGCAACGCCCTGGGATGAGGACGGATGATGAAAGTGCGCCCCCGGAGGGGGCAAAAGGTTTTCCCTGGTGTGGTATAACGTGAATTTATTGATATTACATGATCTAAAATATAGGTGGTGCGTTTTTTGTAAAGCTTCAATTATTTGAGTAATTAACCGAAAATTTATACATTTGTGCAGATGTAGATAAAGGTCACTTTTATGACTGATATTTAATGTGCTTTAATTTAAGAGATTTAATAACTAAAAAAATTAAAAGAAGAAGAAAGTAGAATTTTTCTAACATATTAACTAACAAGCGTTTGCTTATTATTCGGTAACTGCTCTGAAACCTCGAAAACTTTAGAACATAGTTTCCACTCGAATAAGTCAAGTAAATGCCTGCGCTGTATGGCGTGGGCTTGACTTATCTGTGGAAACGGGCAGTTCGAGGGCCTCAGAGCGTGGATAATGTTGAGTCCACGTTTTTTTGTGCCCTACGGACAGCCCGTTTGCCGATTACAGATAGGCGAGACGCGCAAATCATCAGCGCAGATGGTAGAACCGACAGACATTCCCGAGAATGACCTTCTCGCCTTGTCGCCCGATGTGCTGCGTGTATTGCTCAAGGATCATTCCGTCAGCCATCACTTCAAGGCGGAACGCAACATATTTTGGGCAACCGCAGACTATGAATCGTTGGGCGAGGGCTACGGTTATCTCGACCCCATAACCCCCGAACGCATCACAGGCGAACATGGCCTGCTGATTCAACCCCGTGCCAAGAAGAGTCGCGAGGTGCAGCAGCAACGTGTGCAGGAGAAGGCGGAAGTCTTCACCCCAGCTTGGATATGCAACAAACAGAACAACCTTGTGGACAGCGCATGGTTCGGTCGGGAGCATGTGTTCAACACCGAAATCGACGATTGCGACGGACACACATGGCGAACTAACGATGAGAAAATCCAATTCCCTGACAGCAAAGACAAATCATGGGAGGAGTATGTATGTGCGCCGAGGCTCGAAGTGGCCTGCGGTGAAGCACCGTATCTCACCAGCCGTTACGATGCGGTGACGTGCGACGGTGTCATTCCCGTCAGAGAACGCATCGGCCTGCTGGACCGCAAACTACGCATTGTAGGCGAACACACCACCGCATCCGACGAATGGCTCGTCTGGGCCTTCAACGCTCTGCATGCCACCTATGGCTTCGAGTGGCAGGGCGATAATCTACTACTCGCCCGCGAGGCTGTGCTCTACACCTTTATGGAGCATTACGAAGAAAAATTCCACCAATCCATCGATAAAAAGATACTTGAGAACGCCGCCTATATCATCAGCTGGAACCTCTGGCAAATGGACGGTGTGAAGTGCGTCGTGCCGCTGTCGTGCGAGTGGGCGGCACCCGAAGAACCCTCTCTTAGCCTTTTCGAAGACGAACCTAAACGGATGGAATGCCTGGCTTGTAAAAAAGATACACAGACAGGGCATATCGGTATCCACTGCGAAGTGGTGGAATGGCGCAAGGTCACAGAGAAGGAACCACACCGCACGGGGTCGAAACGCAACGTGTTCTATTACCCGAACATATCCATTCCCTTAAAAAGGTAAAATACACAATAGATTGAATAATAGATAATTAGAACTGCTTTACCATGGAATACACAGCAACTTTCAAGAACAGCCTAATTTACATTTTCCGCATCAATGATTCGAAGCATGCGAAGTGTTTAAAAATCGGTGAGGCAACTGCCCCCGATGGGTTAACCTTTGTACCTAATTGCAAGGAACTCAACGAAGCCGCTAAAAAGCGTATTGATTCATATACAAGAACAGCTGGCATACAGTATGAATTATTGCACACCGAGATGACCACATATAGCAAAGGTGGTAAAATCATGGGGTTCAATGACAAGCAGGTTCATGACGTTCTACTACGTTCAGGCATAAAAAAGGAAAAGTTTGGCACAAACGCCGACGAGTGGTTCCGTTGCGACCTTGAAACGGCTAAGAACGCTATCGCAGCCGTAAAGAAAGGGCAAAGTAGCCTAACACCTAACCAAAAGTCGGAAGACAGGTCGCCAGTGGCATTCCGCCCCGAGCAATTGAGAGCCATTGAACAAACGAAGAAGGTGCTGAAACACGGTGACAAGATGCTATGGAACGCCAAGATGCGTATGGGCAAGACGCTCACCTCGCTCGAAGTGGTGAGGCAGATGGGTTTCCGTCGCACCATCATTGTCACACATCGTCCCGTGGTGGATGAGGGTTGGTATGAGGACTATAGCAAAATATTCTATGCGGAGGGCGATAAATGGCTGTATGGCTCTAAAAACAGAGGTGTGAACAACATCCAAAAGCTCGAACAATCCGGCAAGAACTATATCTATTTCGCCTCCATGCAAGACCTTCGTGGGTCAAAATTGGTAGGCGGCAATTTCGATAAGAATGAAGAGGTTTTCAGCATCGATTGGGACCTGCTCATCATCGACGAGGCGCATGAGGGAACGCAAACAGAGTTGGGCAAACGGGTGTTCGAGACGTTGGACACAGAGCATACAAAGGTGCTGAACCTTTCGGGAACGCCTTTCAACCTGCTTGAATCGGGCGATTTTGACGAGACCAACACCTTCACATGGGACTATGTGATGGAACAGCGCGCCAAACAAGAGTGGGCTGTCAGTCACCCCGGCGACCATAACCCGTACGAGGAACTGCCGAAACTTAATATCCTGACATTCAACCTCGGAGACCTCGCCGTCCATTATCAGGACGAGGACAAGGCCTTCAACTTCACAGAGTTTTTCAAGACGGACGATAAAGGTCAATTCGTCTATGGAAAGGATATCGCCAACTTCCTCGACATCATCTCATCGAACAAGGGCGAAACGCTCTATCCGTTCAGCAGTACCGAGTACCGCGAGTTTTTCCACCACACCTTTTGGATCGTACCGGGCGTGAAGGAGGGAAAAGCATTGGCGGAGATGCTGCGTACGCACAGCGTGTTTGGTTCGTACAAGGTGGTGAACGTGTGTGGCAACGAGGACGAGGAGACCACGGGCGATCCGTTGGAAGAGGTGCGCAGTGCCATAGGCGACCATCCAGAAGACACCTACACCATCACCCTCTCGTGTGGCAAGCTCACCACAGGTGTCACTGTACGTGAGTGGACAGCGGTGCTCTATCTGGCAGGCAGCAAGAACACCTCGCCGGCATCGTATATGCAGACCATCTTCCGCGTACAAAGCCCCGGACGAATAGGAGGACGCATGAAGACGGATTGTTACGTCTTCGACTTCGCACCCGACCGTACC
>JAGCWA010000009.1 GCA_017962085.1 Paludibacteraceae bacterium | reverse complement strand
TATGATTCTTCGGGGGAGCGTTGGCATAGACAGGCGGAACGTCCCAACAACCGTTCGGGGGTTGTGAGCAGCGACCAGCCGAATCCATATTCCCGTCCGTGTTTGTCGGTTGGATAGACAAAATCCTCGGTGACCAAGTAACACGACATTTGTAGGCGGTTGACGTATGCGTCGAATTTGCCACGCATTTTTGGACCAGTGAAACCGCAGGCCGCACGCAGTTCTCGGGCTATCATGCTTCCTTGTTCTTGAAGCGTCAGAACTATGGCTTCTTCTATGCTGCCAGGTTCCAATTGGGGATTTTTGCTCCGTCGCCAATTGTAGAAGTCGGGCCACCAATCAAGACTGATGAATCCTGCCTTGCCATTGAAAAATTTGCCGTAAACGCAGTTGCCTTCTTTGATTGCCGTGCCTTTCCACGTCCACAACGGCCATTCCCAACTGCCGTCGTCGAACTGAATGAAACGACATTCTTCCGCCATCATCCCTTCTGCGCAAAAACCTTGCACGCCGCTTTCGAGCAACGGCAGAAATCCAATTTTCTGAATGCAGTCTATCAAGTCGGGACAGGAATGAATGCCTTGCCTGTCGGTTGCGTGCATATCTTTGAAATAATTGTCAAAATAATCGCTCATTTTTTTCGGACTTGATAATACGTGTTAGTTAAGATTCAAACGTTTCTCGCCGTTTTGAATGTAAATTTCCTCGTATTTGAGACCTTCTTCGGCTGGCTTGATTTCCACCACGTCGGCAGAAATCTGCTTGGTAAGTTCATCAACAATGGAACGTACGTTGCCCATATAACTATAGTAGGCCACAAGTGATCGGTCAGTTTGTTCCGCATAGACTTCGTTATTCCTTGAACAACAAGTACATAGAATTAAAATCAACAAAAAAGAAAAATGTCTCATAACTAAGAGAATTTTATTTACAACTAAATTCAACTATAGCGCTTACCTTGTCGTTTACTGATAGTGAAACCGTTACAACATCGTCTGTGGTAAAAACCGTAGGGATTAGCACTTCGCCATATTTTGTTGCTATTTTATATTCCACCCGAAGACTTTTCACGTTAAAATTTTCGGGTAGAAGTTCCATTGCCATGCGGATGTAATTCGCATTGTTCACGTGTCGGTTGTAGTCGATGTCGGATTTCATCACGGGAATAGCGTCGTATTTCACGCCGCCGTCCTTGGGCAACACAATTCGGTGTTCTTTGTAATCCATTTCCAATTGCGAATCCAAAGCCATTGTTTCGAGCGTTGCTGCGTCAATGCGTTTTAGCCGCCCCGTTGCCTTGTCGGTAAAAGCTCCCAGACTCCACGTTTTGTAGCAGGGATTTCCGTCGGAGTCGTAAATAAACGTGTTGCGATAGCCGAACATTGGTTTCATGTCAAACACCGACGTTGTTACCGTGAGATTCTCCTTGTATTGCGGCACACGCATAATCTCCACCTGACGGAATGCCAGCACCTGAGTCATATTTTGGTCGGCAAAATATTGTTTTACGCCCGGCTCGCTGTCTATCCATAGTTCGGAACAGTCCTGCATCATTTGGAGAGCGGAATAAAGTTTTAGTCGGCCTTCGCTGTTGCAGGTACTTATGGTTACTTTGTGATTTAAACTGTACATTTTTCCTCCGTTTGTTTGTTATTTTATGCCGCCCTGTATTCGGAAGGTGTTTTTCCTGTTTTTCGTTTGAAGAACCTCACAAAGTGCTGCGGATAGCCGAATCCCAGTCTATTGCTGACCTGAGCAATGCTGAGCGTCCGGCTGTTGAGCAACTCCTTGGCACGGCTGACTATGTGGTCGGCAATGAAATCCTGCGCGGTCTTGCCACTTTCCACTTTCACCAATTCGCCGAAATAGCCTGGGGTGAGATTACATTTTTCAGCGAAATAAGCCACGGTTGGGATACCTTTGGTTTCGGCCTGATGGTCGATGTAATCGCTCAGCAGTGATTCGAATTTCTGCACGGTCACATGGTTGATTTCCTCTCGGGTGATGAACTGGCGGTCGTAGAAACGCAGGCAGTAATTCAGCAACAGTTCTATATTGGAAACGATCAGTTCACGACTATGCTTGTCGATTGCGTGTTGCAGTTCCTGCTGAATCATAGCCAGCACACTGCGGAAAATCTCAATTTCGCTTGTGGAAAGATGCAGTGCCTCGTTGCTTGAGTATGAGAAAAACTCATACCGCGAAATTTGCCGTCCCAACTGCGTACGAGCCAGGAAATCAGGGTGGAAAAGCAGTGCCGTCCATTTGGGATTCGGCACTTCAGGATTCGGTTCAATATGGATTGCTTGTCCGGGAGCGAATGAAGTCACGGTCATTTCGTCGAAATCGTATTTGGTGCGGCCGTACGAGAGTTTACAACCCTTGTTTTCCTTCAGGAACAGGGCATACACACCATAGTGAACCAAACATTCATCGATAGGCAGTTGCTTATCGTAGTGCACCACACTCACAAGCGGATGTAGGGTCTCAAATCCGTAGTAGTCGTTAAACTGTTGCACCGAATCGAAATGTATCTCGTTCATAATCAATTATTATTGAATTGAAAAACGCACAAGGAATCATTGTTCTTTCACGAAGTTCTGCAACTCTTGCTTACTTGCGGAGTTGAGCAATCGTCCATTTTTGATATTGATATCAGGATAAGCCGCTTTCAAGTCACGGACAGCCTTGTCGATGGTACTTCCGCCACTTGTAGCAAACAAATAGACGGTTTTGCCTTTGAAATCATAGCTTTCGAAGAAGGTGTTGATGATTGTAGGAGCAGTGTACCACCAGATAGGGAAACCCACGTAAATTGTCTGATAGTCGGACATGTTGGCAAGTTTATCCGTGATGGCAGGACGAGAATTCTTGTCGGCCATCTCCACAGAGGAGCGTGAGTTCTTGTCGTGCCAATCGAGATCTGCACTGGTATAAATCTTTTCGGGTTTGATTTCGTGGAGATCGGCATTTGCCACTCCCGCAAGTTCCTGAGCCACCTTTTTCGTTACACCCGAAGCTGAAAAATAAGCCACTAACGTTTTGTTTTCCATTTGATTAGGATTTTGTTTATTGTTATTACTTTGAGAACATGCACTTAATGCAACTGCAATAAATGCGGTGATGAATAAAACTATTTTCTTCATTTTCACTTTATCTTTTTATCGTTATTATCTAATAAAATGCATAGGTTTCCATTCTTCCCGTTCAGGATAGAGGGGCGTTCCATTGGCATGAATCTGTTTGAGCAGGAATGCCATGTTGTTGGCTAGCGTACGCATAGTTTGCATACCCTCCGTATCGAGAGAAGCCTGACCCTCTTCTCGCCCGTAAACAATGTTCCAATATTGCGAACTCACAACGGGCATGTTCATCATCTGGAAAGGCATATTCAGCGTCTGGAACGCAGCCGTTGCACCCCCTCGACGACACACACAGACAGCCGCCGCCGGTTTGTTCTGCACCTTTTCACCTGCCGAGAAAAACATTCTTTGAACAAGAGAAAGCACTGACCCATTCGGTTGTCCGTAATAGACGGGAGAACCTACTACAAGGGCATCTGCGCCTTCCATCTTTTCCACTACACGATTGCAAATATCATCGTCGAATACGCATCGTCCCAATTGCTTTGTTTGGCATTGCGCACATGCGATGCATCCCCTGACAGGTTTTGTGCCAATCTGAACGATTTCCGTTTCTATGCCTTGTTTCTCCAATGATTTAGCCATTTCGTTCAAGGCGAGGAACGTATTGCCGTTTTTGCGGGCACTGCCGTTAATTAATAATACCTTCATGTTTTTTGCTGTATAAATTTAATATATTCCTATCCATCCGTTTCATTTCAAATTCTCCTTGAAAAACGTCTCGATTTTATCGTACGGTATCTTTCCGTTTTTGTCATCGTAGAGATCGGTATGGACAGCATCGGGAATAATCATGATTTCCTTATTGCCCTCTATCATGCTTTTGCCGTCGCATTGTTTACCCGTCATTTTCTCGAAGGCATATTCGCTGAAGTAGCGGCTGTGAGCCTTTTCACCGTGGATCAAAAGCACCGGTGTGTTGATTTCGTTCGCATAACAAAGGAGAGGTTGGTTCAGGAAGGATTGGCAACCGATCACGTTCCATCCGTCGTTGGAATTGCCGCTACGTTTATGGTAGCCACGTGGCGTTTTGTAATAATCATAGTAATCCTTCACGAACCACGGCGCATCGTCGGGAAGAGGGTCGATCACGCCACCAGCTCGCTTGTAACCACCTGTGCGATAATCCTCTGTACGTTGCATGGCAATAGCCTTACGTTTTTCCATACGTTGTTCCGGCGTGTTTTCACTCGCGAAGTAGCCCTCCGCGTTCACCTTGCTCATGTCATACATGGTAGAAGCCACGGTTGCTTTGATTCTTGGATCGATAGCGGCGGCGTTCACTGCCATACCGCCCCATCCACAAACACCTATGATTCCAATGCGTTCAGCATCAACATCTTCACGAGTTGAGAGATAATCGACGGCCGCCAAGAAATCCTCCGTGTTGATATCGGGCGAAGCCATACGGCGAGGTTCGCCACCCGATTCACCCGTAAACGAAGGGTCGAACGCAAGGGTGAGGAATCCACGCTCCGCCATGTGCTGCGCATAGAGTCCGCTTGTCTGCTCCTTTACAGCTCCGAACGGACCAGAGACAGCGATTGCCGCCATTTCCCCTTCGGCATTTTTAGGCACGTACAAATCAGCAGCCAACGTTATGCCGTAGCGGTTGTGAAACGTGATTTTAGAATGATTCACCTTGTCACTTAAAGGGAAAACCTTATCCCATTCCTGCGTGAGAGACAATTCTTGCTTCTGATTATCCGTTGTTATTTCTTGCTTTTGTTGAGAGCAGCCAGCCAATAGAGCCATGCATGCGCTGATAAATACAAATCTTTTCATCTTATAATTTTTAAATCCTAAGAACAAAAGTATTAGTTTCAAAGCAAAAAGTCTGTATCTAAATTGGGGAGAAAGTTACCATTTTTTAGGATATAAAACAGGACTGATATGCCGAAGAACGGGTTATCCCGTCATCCCATCACCGCAGCCACCACACGTCTCGCTCCGCCATAGTTGCGGAACTCGCAGAGGTAGATACCTTGCCATGTGCCGAGGTTCAGGCGGCCGTGTGTGATAGGGATGGTCAGGCTCACGCCGAACATGCTGCATTTGGCGTGCGCTGGCATGTCGTCCGCCCCTTCGAGCGTGTGGTCGTAGTAGGGGGCATTCTCCGGAACTAGGTGGTTGAGGATCTGCTCCATGTCGCCCCGCACGTCCGGGTCGGCGTTCTCGTTGATGGAAAGGGCGCAGGAGGTGTGCTTCACGAAGAGGTTCAGCAAACCCGTCTCGGGCAGATGTCCCGAAAGATGTTGCAACACCTCTTGGGTGACCAGATGACAGCCGCGACGCTTCTCCGATAATGTGAATTCAGTTTGGTATATCATTTTTTCGTCTATTTGCGAATTATGCGCTCCGTCCGACCTACGGCCCCATCCGATGCCTCCGAAAGCCGCACAGGGGCTTAAAATGGTTCGTATGGCCTCAATCCCAGCCCTCCGTATCCGCATCCTCGGGTGCGAAATAGCCATCGATGCCATAATCGATGCCCGCCTTATGGGCTTGGCTGAGCTGGTATTTCCGCTTGATGCGGTAGGTCCGGCCGTCCTTCACGAAGTAAGCGCCGGTTTGGTGGAACCGAAAGGCCACCCGCTTCTCCACGCACTGACGCCTCAGGTCGAGCACCCAATCGTAGTGGCACGGACGGGCATTCACGCCCGACTCGCCCCCCACCGATACCTCCTCGATCGACGGGGTCAGGTAGGGTGAGAGGTCGATCCGCTCCAGCAAGGGCGCCGCCGTGATGATCTTATGCTTGATGGGGGCGGCGAGGAAGATGGGCAGACGGTAGTCCGCCATCGCCTGGTTCTCGACTGTGCAACCGATCAGCACATTGTCGTAGCCGTCGCCCCAATCGTCGGGAATACACTCCGCGAAACGGTCGATGCGCTTGGTGAAGAAATAGAACATGCAGTCGCTCCGTTCGCGCATCATGCGCCAACAGTCCGGCCGCCATTCGTCGGCATCCTTCAAGAAGAAATCAGAGGTGAAACAGGTGAAGACCACCTTGCCCGGCGGCAACTTATACGACTTGTCACGCTTGCGCTTGACGGGGAAGTCGAACGCAGCTGTTTTCCGGGCGATATTGCTCCCTATCTCGCTCCCGTACATCTCGTCCTGCCGATAGACGTAGCAGAACTTACAGCCCGCGCTAAGCTTCGTGCAGCCGTGCCACGGGTTCCAATCCGCATATGTGCTCCAGGACTCCACGCTCAGACGCTCGCCTTCACCATCTCGGTAAAAATGATGGCGAGGTTCTCCTGCGCCAAGAGTGTGTTGCGCTGCACCTCCTCGTGCGTCACGTTGCTCAGGTTCGCGTCGACACCCACGTTGGAGATTACGGAAACGCCAAAGACGGACATGCCCGCATGGTTCGCCACAATGACCTCAGGGACGGTGGACATGCCGCATGAGTCGCCCCCAATGATCCTGAAGTAGCGGTACTCGGCCAAGGTCTCGAACGTCGGACCTTGCGTGCCCACGTATACGCCAAACTTCAGCGGTATTCTAAATTTCTCGCCGATCTTCTCGGCCTTCTTAATCAGCTCCTTGTCATACGCATTGCTCATGTCAGGGAAGCGGGTGCCCAGCTCCTCGATGTTCGGTCCGTGCAACGGATGCTCCGGGAAGAGGTTGATGTGATCCTTGATGATCATGATGTCGCCCGGCACATACTCGGGGTTCAATCCGCCGGCGGCGTTGGAGACCATCAATGTCTTGATGCCGAACTCCTTCATCACACGCACAGGGAAGGTGATCTCCTGCATGGTGTAGCCCTCGTAGTAATGGAGCCTTCCCTGCATGGCCATCACAGGTACGCCAGCCACGTAGCCGAAAATCAGCTTGCCGGAGTGGCCCTGCACCGTACTCGTCTTAAAACCGGGGATGTCGGAGTAGGGGATCGTGTCCGTCACGACAATGCGCTCCGCGAAACTACCCAAACCCGTACCCAACACAATCGCTACCGTGGGACGCAAAGCGGTCCGTTTCCTCAAATAATCACCTGAGGCTTTTATCTCTTTCAACAAATCCATATCATTCAAAAAATAAAATAAACAATCAATTTTTCTTATGCAGCAAATCCATAAAGCTCTCCGCGAAAAGCGCGTCGTCCCCCCGCATGAAATCGATGGAGAGCGGTAGGTAGTAGATCTTAGACTTCAGCGCATTCGGGAAATCAGGGTGGTCCATCAGGCGCACCGCATCCTTCTCCGTCGTGATGATATACCGTTTCTGGGACTCCAACGAATCGAACTGCTTCTCTATCTTCTTCAAGTCGGACGCAGAGAACGCATGGTGGTCGCCGAACGAGCAGGCGGATACCTCGGAGACGTTGCTCTTCAGATACTCCACGAAAGGCGCCGGAGAGGCGATGCCCGTGAGGGCCAACACACCACCGTCGGAAAGATCGGCGAGCGTCACCTTTTTCTTCGATTTGCCGGACTTTGAGGAAGGGAACAATGGTTGTAGTTCACCATAAGCCAATCTCGTGAAACAGAGCGTCTGATACGGGTATGGATTGAGGTGCTTACGGAAAAGCCGCATATCCATCGGTGTGATGGAGTCGGGGCACTTGGTCACCACGATGATATCCGCACGTTTCATGGAACGCTTCGGCTCCCGCATCAAGCCGACGGGGAGAAGATGGTCCTCCGCAATGTTACGGTTATAGTCAACCAGCAGGATAGAGATCTTCGGGTGCACGTAGCGATGCTGGAACGCATCATCCAAGAGAATCAGTTCCGGAGATTCCCCCTCCATCTTCATGAGCGATTTGATGCCCCGTCTACGATCTGCGTCGACGGCGACCGTCACATCCGGGAACTTCCGTTTTATCTGGAAAGGTTCGTCCCCCACCGTATCGGGCGTATCCTTCTCCTTGACGATCCTGAACCCCGAGGTGCTACGCTTATACCCACGACTGAGGACGCCTAAGCGATACTGATCCTTCAGCCAGCGGATAAGGTACTCCGTGAAGGGAGTCTTTCCCGTGCCGCCCACCGTGATGTTTCCAACGGAGACAATCGGCAGATCGAACTTCTTGGATGTGAGGATACCACGGTCGAAAAGCCAGTTACGCACACACACGCAAAGCCCGTAGACCATCGAGAATGGCCACAATAAGACTTTTAGTATGAGTGGTTTGTTTTTCATTGTGTACGTAATTTAAGGTGAAAGAGCCCTTCCGCACACAAATGGATTGGAAGCTATCTCAGCTCTATGGTATATGGCATAATCGCTTGGAACCTCTCCAAGTTCCGTATTTTTTCAAAAATATATCTTTCTTTCGAAAAAACCTCGTTTTCTTTCAATTTTTCATAGCCAATAGAGGGTATTTCTTGCAATTTCTGGAAAAAATCTTTCTTTTCGGGGTATTCGACAACGGAATAGTCGGTCAATTTAGCCATTGCGGCAGCCGAATCGATGGCGTAACGCAAACCACCGGTGTAGTCAACCAAACCGATCTTCAAGGCGTCGATGCCAGACCACACACGACCTTCGGCATACTCTTTCACCTGTTCCACCTCCATGCCGCGACCCTCGGCGCAACGTTGCAGGAACGTATCGTAGAAATCATCGACGGAACGTTGCATGGCAGCCCGCTCGGCGGTATTCAACGGACGGAAGATATTCTCCATGACATCCGCGTTCCTATTGGTCTTAACCGTCTCGTAGTGCACACCGATCTTGTTCGACAGTTCCTGCGCATTAGGCAAGAGGGCGATCACACCGATGGAACCTGTGACAGTGTTCTTGTCCGAGAATATGCGTGATGCGTTGGAGGCGATGTAATAGCCTCCCGAAGCCGCATAATCACCCATGCTGGCGATGATAGGCTTGGACTTCTTCGCCTCCATTATGGCATGGCAGATCTGATCCGAACCGTAGGCGCTGCCGCCAGGCGAATTGACACGCAACACGACCGCCTTCACCGTGCTATCCTTCCCCAGTTTCCGCAGCTGCTTCACCGTTTCGGGAGAACTGATACCATCAGTGCTACCATTGTCGATCTCTCCGTTTAGATACAAGATGGCCACCTTGTCCGAAGTCTTTTCTTCCACCTTATTCGCCACAAGATCCGCCACATAGTCTTTGACCGAAACGGTAGGCAAATCTGCAGTGGAGTCAACATCCAGTTTTGAGCGGATAAGCGACTCGAACTGATCGTTGAAGAGTAGACCGTCGACGAATCCCTGCTCCAGCACGTAAGAGGAGGAACGCAAAGGAATCATGCTATCCGCCAAGGCTAACAACCTGTCCTTTTCGATTGACCGGCTGATGGAAATAGAGTCCACGATACTGTTCCAAATAGAGGACAGCAATTCGTCCATTTGCTCACGGTTCTCGCTGCTCATCGAATCGTTGACATACGATTCAGCGTATGATTTGTAGGAGCCCGCCTTCACGACCTGCATCTCCACGCCAATCTTCGTCAAGAAATCCTTGCAGAAGAGGGATGAGGAAGATATGCCCGTGAAATCGAGGGATCCGCGAGGGTTCATGAAAAGGGAATCCGCCACAGACGCCACATAGTAGGCGCCTTGCGTATACAAGCCAGAGTAGGCGTAAATGAATTTGCCGCTGGATTTGAAGTCGGCGAGTGCGTCGCGGATCTCCTCCAAGGTGGCGTACCCGGTTTGCAACACGTTAGTCTTCAAGTATATGCCCTTGATTCGGTCGTCTTTCTTCGCCTCCTGGATCGCATAGCGGATATCACTCAGACCCGTTTGACCCACTTGGGAAGGAAATAGGTTAACGTAGACATCATCATCCTCCCTGTCTACGATCTCGCCATCAAGGGAAACAAGCAAAACAGAAGAGTCCTTCATCTCGGAGGAAGAGTCGGAGCACAAGGCTACCACGACAACAACCATGATCAGAAGGAAAAATGCCAATATAACGCCCAGGCATGAGGCAAAGACAGTTTTTATGAATTTCTTCATCTTTTAACGAAAGCCGTGTAGATGGACATCAATATAAACAGTATGATAATCAAAGGGATAGCAGCCATTTGGAAAATAGCGGCCAACACAACAGACGAAATAATCAGAATGAAACGTATCTTATTGTCTTCCCACTTCAGGTTCTTGAACTTCAACGAGAACATCGGAAGTTCGCACACCAATAGGTAAGAGAACAAGAAGACCAAACAAAGGATCACGATCGGTGAGGTGACAATGTCATGGATGACCTCCACATCGAACCAACCTGGGATCGGAGCGATCGGGTCGGACAAAGCCGCGAGCGAAGACATGAACATCGCATTCGCCGGCGTAGGCAAACCGATGAAGGAAGAAGTCTGCCGCTCATCGACATTGAACTTAGCCAACCTCAGGCCCGAAAAGATAGCCAGCAGGAAAGCCAGGTAAGGGAGGCACGAATCATCCCCCATGATGCTACGAAGCAGATTATAGATGATAGCGGCCGGCGCCAGACCGAAACTAACCGCATCGGACAAAGAGTCCAGCTCCTTTCCAATATCAGACTTCACGTTCAGGAGACGAGCGACCATGCCGTCGAAGAAGTCAAACACAGCGGCCAACAGAATATAGATCGCCGACCATATGAAATTACCCTGAAAAGCCATCACCACCGCAATGCACCCACAGGCCATATTCATGCATGTGATGGTGTTAGGTATATGTTTTTTTATGCTCATTTCGTATTCAATTTCGCGATAACCGTTTGGTTACCCACAACCTTTTGCTTTAAGTTCACTAAGATCTCGGCATCCTTCGGAACGAAGACATCCACGCGGGAGCCGAACTTGATGAAGCCCATTTGTTGATTGATGTGACACTCGTCACCCACCTTCGCATAGGTTACGATTCTGCGGGCCAACGCACCCGCGACCTGACGGAACAGCACCTTCGTCTGGTTCACCGTCTCCACAACAACCGTCGAGCGCTCATTCTCCGTGCTCGATTTAGGAAGATTAGCCTTCCAGAACAAACCATCGTTATGTGTGTAGTACAAAATCTTACCATTCACAGGATACCAATTCGCATGGACGTTGAAGACGCTCATGAAAATAGATATTTGAATGCGTTCATCCTTCAGATACTCCCCTTCCACCGTCGGCTCAATCACCACAACCGTGCCATCCGCCGGAGCCATCACTAAGCCCGTGCTGTCCCCCTCGTATACCCTGTTCGGGTTACGAAAGAAGTTTAAGAAAAAAAGAAAGACCAAAAGACTGAAGAGACAAAAAACCGTAACAAACATCGGATTGGACGCATAGAATAACAACCCAAGCACCACATCCACCACAACAATGGATGCCAGCAATTTCGTCAATATACCCTTTCCTTCTTTATGAATCCTCATCTTAAAATCCTTATAACAATGCAAAGTTAATATTTTTTGTTTATTCCAATCATTTCAGGACAAATATGACTACAGAATTAGTGAAAAAATCACATAAAGGACCGGAGCCGCCAACAGAGCGCTGTCAAATCGATCCAACATACCCCCATGTCCTGGGATAAGGTTTCCTGAATCCTTCACCTTCAGGCTACGCTTGAACATGGACTCCACCAAATCACCGAACACGCCAAAGACGAAAACGCAGACCGACAGCGTGATCCACAAAGCGACATGCAACGTAGGCACGCACTCCGAATAGTGGAATATCAGACCGGAAATGATGGCGAAGAGCAATCCGCCTGTAAAGCCTTCCCACGTCTTCTTAGGAGAGATACGTTCGAACATCTTATGCTTGCCGCACATACGTCCCACCAAGTAGGCTCCCGTGTCCGATGCCCAGATGATCACGAAAAAGGCGAGAAGCAACATATTGGAATGCTTGGAAGCCCCTTCCACAATGCAGAACAGGCTGAAGGGAAGAGCCACATAAGCATGGCCCAACACAGAGACACCCAAATTCAAGATAGGATTGCTCTTCTTCCTGAATAACTCGAACACGAAAATCGTGGCGACGCACAAGATATAAACCGAATAGAGGGCGGACGTTTTATGGAGGAAAGTGACGCAGAAAGCGATCACGAAAAGCAACGCTCCCCCTATGACAGACATCCAATTGTCCACACTCACGCCTTCAGCCTTATTCGCCAAGGCATAGAATTCATGCAACGACAGAACGGTTATCAGAAGGAAAACCGCCCCAAAAACATACGATGACATCCATATAGATGTGACCATAATCGCAACAAAAGCGATTCCTGAAATAAGTCTCAATACTAAATTATTCACTTCCTTACACTTTTATTTATTAGCTATCATTCTCCATCGGTATCCGATGGGCTATCCTCTTCTTCGGAAGATTTACGCTTCCTACGAGACCTCTTTTTCTTGGAAGACTGGTCTTCCTCCTCATTCAGGGCGTCCGGCTCCTCAGACGAGCTCGAGCTCTCCACCTTAGGTGATTCGCTCTTCTCCGTAGCGGCGGACTCGGACGGCTGCGTTGCCGATTCTTCCGACTCCTCAGCTTCCTTCGACCTACGTCTTCTCTTTCGGGACTCCTTCGGAGCCTCAACACTCTCCTCCGGCGGTGACTGAACCTCCGGCTCAGTAGGCGCAGGAGTCGTGGCCGCCGGTTTAGGAGGAACGGTCGGTTCCGTCTTCTTCGACGTACCCGCACTCAGGTTGTCAAGTATCGAAGACCGAGACGACGAAATCGGCACGGAAGGAGTAGACAAGGAAGACGACTTCTTGGCACTCTTTCCCTCCTTTCGCTGCGCCTCCAGCATCCTGATGAACTTGCCTATATCGTTCAGAGAGACAGGGTCGGACACCGCGACTGGTAGCACCTCCTTCTGTGGCGCATCCGCCTCTTCCTCCGCCAACAGCGTCGAATCCGATGCGGTGGAATCCGCCATGGCGCCACCGAACAGCATATCATCCAACACCTGATGCAGGCTATCCTTCTCGGCCCCCTCCATGGCCAGCTCGTTCGTCAGCATAGCCAAGCTATCCTGGATACGTTGCAGGCTATCCTGCTCCAGAATCTTCATGCGGACAGCATCCAGAGAGTCCGCCAAATGTTTCTCCTGCATCTGTAGAGAGTCTGGCTTGATCAGCAAAGAATCGTACTGCGAAGCATCCAGTTCCTCGATGACCCTACGACGGTTCGACGTATAGAACTTGATGTTACCCAAAGAACCACCGCCCTCGTCGTTGATCTTCGTAGGCAATATCTTGGAGAGGATCTTATCCTGCCGACGATTCTTGTACTTGATCTTAATCTCACCCGTCGCCAGATACTCAAGGTTCAAGTCGGTGATCACGGAATCCAGATACTCCACAACCGGGTAGTTAGGCAAGAGGCCCGCAATGGAATCCGCCACCTTGTTGAAGTTCGTATGACGGTACTTCGATTTACCTACCAACTGCATCACATATTTCGCGACGACACGGGTCGAATCGTCCATATCATAGAATTTCTTTCTGTGGAAATACCTATGGTCGAAATAGTGCAGGAAGAAGTCGTACTCATACCTGAACTCGAACTTATCCCTGACGTAGTAGACGTCGTTCAGATAACGGCAGTTAGGAATCTTGATCTTGCGGAGGATGACATCTCCCTTACGGTTCTTATTCCTTTCCAACTCCTTGACGTCACGGACGTTCTGCAACTCCTCCTCCAACTCGGCGATTTGCTGTTGCAGGAGCACGGAGTCGATCATGGAGGTGACGAGGGTCGCCTCGTCCTCCTCATCCACGGCGAAGGAGTCGATATTCGCCATGTAGGTGGAATCCAACTCACCGCTGGCGAAGGCGAAGGAGTTCTCATCATCAAGCACGACCTCTTCCTCCTTCTGCTTAGGCTCGACGCGCTCACGCACATCCGGTGGCAAATCCGAGTTATCACGTTTGCCTGTGGCGATGTCGAAGTCACCATCCACCAGCATCAAAGAATCCTTCGTATTTTGTTCCTGAAGCAATCGCTTCTTCTCCTGAATCTTCTTCAGCGCCTTCTGTTGTTTCTTCGTCAAAGCCACAGCCTCATCCTGCGCATCCTCCTTGGCGAAACGCTCCAAGTCCGCATTCTCCTGCTCCGCCAATCTTGCGGAGTCACGTGCGATCTCGTTACGCATCTTCTCGCGCATCTTCTCCTCCTTACGGCGGGCCTTATCCTCCGCATTCAGTTTCTTCTCTTTAGCGGCGACGATCTTCTTGGCGAGCTTCATCGTCTCCTTCTCTATCTTCTCGCGCTGTGCCTGGAGTTCCTTCTTCTTTTTCTCCTCCAGCTTATTCTCCTTTTCGAGGCGTTCCTGTTCCTCCTTCAGGTCTTGCTGTTTCTGCTGGTACTCTTTCAGTCTCTCCTCGTCATTTCTCAACTGTGCCCTTTCCGCTTCACGTTCACGGGCCTCCTTCTCGCGAGCTATCTGGAGTTCCATCATCTCTTTCTTCTTCTCGCGCAAAGCTGCGGCACGTTCCTTCTCCGCCTGCTTCCGCTCCAACTCCTTCTGGCGTTGAGCCTGACGCAGTTCAATCTGCCTACGCTTCTCCTCCTGGCGTTTCTGCTTCATACGTTCAGCCAACGCCTTCTCCTTATTCTTAGTCAGTTCCTCACGGGCCTTCTCACGTTCGCGCATCTGTTGTATGAACTCACGATGGCGCTGTTGTGCCTCACGGGCTTTCCTCTTCCTCTCAATCTCCTGCTGTCTAGCCTTCTCTTTAGCCGCACGCTTTTTCTCACGTTGCAGTCTCTGTTTCTCCTGTCTCTGCGCCTTCTGCTCCTGCTGTCTCTGCATACGCTCATCCTGCAGTTGCTTCTGTTTCTCCACCCACTGCTCATGTTCGGCGCGTTTCTGCATGGAAGCCTCTTGTCTCTTGCGGACAGCCTCCTCACGCTTAGCGGCCTGCTCCTCACGGCGACGACGCAGCTCCTCCTTCCTCGCCTCTTGGGCAAGTCTTTCCCTTTCACGCTCCTCCTGCTGTCTCTTGGCGCGCATCTGACGTTCCTGCGAAACGCGCTGCATCTCCGCCTCATGCTCCGCCTCGCGGCGCTTCCTCTCAACCTCCGCCTGTTTCCTCATCTCGTCTTGTTGCTGCTTATGCTGCGCCCACATCTCACGTTCGTTCTGTTTCTGCAGAGCCTCTCTCTTACGTTGCTCCTCACGGGTCTCACGCTGTTTAGCGATGATAGCCTCATACTCCTTCTGCCGACGCTCGTTCTCCTGCTTCTCCCGCAGACGAGCCGCCTCGATCTCCGCCTTCTTCTTGTTCCAGAGCTCCGTGTAGCGTTGCTTCATCTCGTTCTCCTGACGAATACGCATTTCACGGGCCTGCCGCTCCAATTCGACGGCCTGTAGATATTCAGCCAAACGAGCTTCCCGCTCCTCGGCCTCCTTATTTTTGTTTTGGGATAACTCGTTCTTTTTCTGCTGCCACTGTTGTGCCTGCTGGTTCCTTCTCTCCGCCTCCTTCTGTTTCTGGATCTCTCGACGTAGTTTCTCACGCTCCGAGGCGGCCACATACTCCTGTTGACGTTTTTCCGCCGCAGCCTCGTCACGTTTGCGGGCGGCGTCCAGTTCTTTCTGCTTCTCCGCCCATCGTTCCTTGTCGTGCTGCTTCATCTCCGCCTCGCGACGTAGACGCATTTCCCTGGCTTGTCTCTCTTGTTCGACTAACTGCTCGTATTCCTTGAGTTTCTTCGCCTCGTTCGCCTTCTCTTCCGCCTTGCGGGCATCCACCTGAGCCTTGACTTTCTTCCACTCCTCCTTTTGGCGTTGCTTCTCTTCGCGCTCCGCCTGACGCCTCTCCTCCTGCTCTTTCTTCACCCTTTCATTAGCCGCTTTTGCCTCTTCGAGACGTTTCTCCCTTTCATGCAACTCCTGTTGACGCCTCGCAGCCTGCTCCTCCTTCACCCTTTCGGCTCTGGCGCGTTGTTCCTCGCGAATGCGTTCCGAATCTGTTTGAGCGTACATACTGACGGCTAAAACAGTCGAAGTTAACAATATGGCTAATAATCTCTTCAAATCTTTCTATTCAATTGCACAAATAATCATCCAAGTCACTACTCAACAAAGCATACTTACGAATTTACAAAGATATTAAAAAAAGAGTTGAATTTCAAAAAGGATTTTTTGGGGCAAAAAAAGTTGCACGAACTGCCAATAAATTAGGTTTTTAAACAATAAATCGCCCCTGAAAAGATAGTACAAATCTATACATTCTTTTCGGATTCCACCCATAAATTGGGCGTTTTCATCAAGCAGAATGCATATAAACCTCTATTTTAAGCCATTAACAATGTTTCCCATGGCCGAACTAAGACAAAAAAACATGGCTGCCTTCCGACAGCCATGTCCCTTTCTGAAAAAGCCACACACTACATCATATAGTCTGCTCAATATTCCATACGAATGCTCGAACACCCACATCTTCGTTTCGGAGGTCCAGCTTGTGCACCGTCTCCAAGAGCGTCGGCACTTGCTCGTCCTCCACGACCGTGATCACGGCCGAGTTCATCTCAGGCCAAGTGTGTGTGCCCCTACGAGGCTCACCGGTCTTGGTTCCGCGTCCTTGCACCTGCTCGAAAAAGGTGAAGCCACGAATGCCCAACTTATCCAACATATACTCGACACGTTCTGTGTTCGCCTGATTGAATACTATCATTACAGATTTCATACTTCAGCCTTTTATTTAGTTATTATTTTCACCTTCAACTACCTCCATTTTGCTTCCGTGCGTGTTGATGTCCATGAAGATGTATTGCGAACGGATCTCAGCCTCCTTGTCTCGTTCTCCATGTTTGGACATGATACCGTACAAGACAGGGACAACCACCAAGGTGACGATTGTGGAGACAATCAGACCACCGATCACGACAATACCCATCGGCACCCACATCTCCGAACCGTCGGAAGTGGCCAACGCCATAGGCAACATACCCAAGATGGTGGTCATGGCCGTCATCAACACAGGGCGGAGACGGGACTGTCCGGAAAGGGCAATCGCTTCGTTCAACTCGTAGCCACGGTCACGCATCAAGTTGATGTAGTCCACCAACACGATACCGTTCTTCACCACGATACCGACCAGCATGACACAACCCAGCGCACCGATCATATCCAACGAGGTGCCAGTGATGAACAATGCCCAGATGACTCCCGAGAAGGCGAACGGAACCGCCATCATGATAATGAACGGCTTGGCGTACGACTCGAACTGTGAGGCCATCACAACGTATACGAGAATTACAATGATCAACAACAATAGACCCATGTTCTGGAAAGATTCCTGTTGGTCTTCGTAAGCACCACCCAAGATGACGGAGACGCCAGTTGGCTTCTCGATCTGAGGCAATACCTTCTCGATTTCGGCGGCTAACTCTCCCAATGAGGTCTCGTAAGGTGTCACCTCAACCATCAAATAACGTTGACGGCTCTTACGGGTGATCTCCGGTGGTCCCCAATACTCCTCGATGGAGACTAACTCGCTCAACTTCACGTTGCCACCCGACGTAGGGATGGACAAATCCTTGATGGCGTCGATGGAGCTACGGTTCTCCTCCTTCAGACGAACGAGGATATTGTACTCGTCACCATCCTCCTTCAAGAAGCCGCAGGACATACCATTGACACGGTTGCGTACAAACGAAGCGACCGAAGAAGAGCTCAATCCATGGCGAGCGGCCTTCACCTTATCCACCACGATCTTCAGCTCAGGACGGTCATCATCACGGCTGATGTCCACGTTACGTGCCGTAGGGATCTTCGACTCGATCAACTGTTTCACCTGCGCAGCGTAAGAACTGGTCACATCAAAGTCATATCCGTAGATTTCCACCTCTACCGTGCTCTGTCCTCCCATTCCACCACCAGCTGAACTGGAGACCTTAAAATCAGAGACTTCCGGATAGGAGGCAATTTCTTGACGAAGCACCTCGGCGATCTCCGTTATGGAGCGTGTACGTGTATATTTCTTGTCCGCATTGAAACGCATCTGGATCGTATTGTTTCTCGTGGAAGAGAAGAGTGCGGAAAGTCCGGCATCCTCATTGGAACCACAAGTCGTGGAGATGTTCTTCGTCTCCGGAACCAATTGGACGAAACGCTTCTCCAGCATACGGGCGAACTTAGCGGTCTCCTCCACACGGGTACCTTGCAGCAATTCCACATTGATGGTCAGACGACCATTATCCGGCGTAGCCATGAAGTCGGTTCCGATATAGCCTGTCAGCGCAGGAATCAGTGAAATGCCGAAAAACGCTACGACACCCAACATCGTTATCTTCTTGTGAGTCAGACACCAACGCAACAAGTTCGCATAGGCGGCATCCAACTTATCCAGGAACTTCACCACCGTATTCTGGTAAGAAAGTTTCCTCGTGTTTTGCTTCTCGACGATCAAGTTACCTTCTTTATCCACCTTAACGGTCTTCGCCTTCAACAACTTGGAGCAAAGCATCGGCACAAGGGAAATAGCCACAACGGTAGAGGTACAGCAGACGATCGTCACGATCCAACCCAACTCCTTGAATAGGATACCGGCGATACCTGTCAGCATTGTCAAAGGCACGAATACGGCAACGATCACTAATGTTGTAGCTATTACGGAGATCCACACCTCATTTGTCGCATAGATGGCCGCCTCACGAGGATTGGAGCCTCGGTCGATATGCGTGGTGATGTTCTCCAAGACCACAATGGCATCGTCCACCACCATACCCACCGCAATGGAGAGGGAACAGAGGGAGATGATATTCAGCGAACTATCGGCGCCCAACAAATAGAGGAAGGAAACCAGCAAAGAGATCGGGATGGTCAATCCGACAATCACGCTGGCGCGCCACTTGCCCAGGAAGAAGAGCACCACGAGTACGACGAAGAAGACTGCATAGAGCACCGCCTCCTTCAAAGAATCGATGGCACTGACGATATCCGTGGACGAGTCATATATCTCGTTGATCTTCACATCCGCAGGAAGGGAGGCTTTGATCTTCTCCAACTCCTTGTGGATATCACGACAGATCTGCACAGTGTTTCCACCCGTCTGTTTCGAGATGATCAGACGGACAGCCTCTTGACCGGAGGCATCCCCCCTGGAGGTCATCTTCTCGTCCAGACTCAGGTCCTTGATGGTATCGCGTACGGTCGCAATGTCGCGCACATAGATCTGCTTCCCGTCAGGCATGGTGGCCACGACGATATCCTTGATCTCGGAACTCTCCAAGTATTCGCTGCGCACCTGCAAGGCGTATTGCTCTTTCTTCATCTTCACGTTGCCGGAAGAGAGGTTCAGGTTGTTGGCGGCCACCGCATTACCGACTGTCTCCAGAGAGATGCCGTATGCATCCAACTGTTTTTGGTCGATTTCAACGTAGACATAGCGGTCCGGCTCACCAGACATCGTCACGTTACCCACACCGTCGACACGGTTCAACTGAGGGATGACAATGTCGTTCATGATTTTCTCCAAGCCCGGATAACTCTCCTTCGCCTGAACAGCGAACTGGATGATCGGCATGGAAGAACTGTTAAATTTAATAATCAGAGGGTTAGAACATCCGCTTGGCAGATTGTCCTTCGTCATATCCACATACGAACGGATATCGTTGACGACGTCATCCAGCTCTTCGCCCCACTCGAACTCCAAGGCAACCAAGGAAAGATTATCTTTTGACGTGGAGGTCAACTCGTCCAATCCGTCCACAGAGTTCAAACTATTCTCCAGGTATTTCGTCACGTTACTCTCCACCTCACTGGCGTTGGCACCCGGGTAGGAGGTCATGACAGCGATGTACGGAGGTTCGATCTCCGGAAACTGGTCGATAGGTAACTTGATATAGGCGAAGATACCCATCAACATGACGGCCACGAAAATCAGGATAGAGGTGACCGGCTTATTAATCGCGGTTTTGTATATACTCATCGTTTACTATTTAATGCGTTTATTTTTTCTCTGTTTTCACTTCAGCCTCTTTCGCATCCGATATCAATGTATCTGCCTCTATCTTTTCTTGATAGTCACCATCGATGATCTGCAACTCGACACCATCGATCAGACGAGCTTGACCTTGGGTCACCACTTCGCCACCTTCCACAACCTCGTCGGAAATAACCTCAACATAGCGGTTGAAACGTTGACCAGCCTCTACCGTCACACGTTTCGCGAAACCGTTCTCGTTCAAGAAGAGATAACGCTCGTTGGAACCCGTCAGTTTCAAGACAGATTGGTAAGGAACGGCCAACACCTTCACCTTGCCCACATTGACAGCGGTATGCACATACATACCTGGGCGGAGCTTCATGCTACCGTTCGGAATCTTCACCTTGCACTGGAAAGTGTGGGTAGCCGCATCGATCGTTGGGTAGATCGTCTCGATCGTAGCAGGGAACTTCGTGTCAGGGTAGATGTCGGAAATGATGTTCAACTTCATACCCGCCTTGATTTTAGGGAAGTAAGCCTCAGGCACGTCGATGATCGCCTTCAGCATATTCAGTTGCACCACCGTCAAAATCGGTCTTGCGCCATTGAAGAGCTCGCCGCTCTCATAGTTCCTTGCGGAAACGACGCCAGGGAAGGTGGCCTTGAAGAAGGTGTTATTCTGCAAGAACTCCACCTGTTGCTTAGCCTGCTCGTAGCCCATCTTTGTCTTGTCGTACGTCTGTTGGGTCACGTTACCGCCCGCCAGCAAAGCGTCCATACGCTTCATTTCGGTTTCGAGGTTCGCGAGGTTCAATTTCGCTTGGATCAATTGGTTCTGATCCATACGCACCAACAAATCACCGGTAGAAACGTGGTCGCCCACATCCTTGAAACGTTTTTCGATGATACCCGTCAACGAAGGGGAAACATTCATTGTCTCATATCCTTCGAGCACAGCGGTACACTCCACGTCACGTTCGATCTCTTGTTTTACGACAGGCTCGACACGAACCTTTTCCACTTTCGGCCCTTCGGACTCAGTAGACTCGTCCGCTTTTTTCTTGTCACTCTTGCCGCAACCAGCGGTCAAACCGACCAAAGCCAAAGCCATCACGGAGACCCAGCCCCATCTTACTACTTTCTTCATCTGTATATTTGTTTTTAATTATTATCGTAATTATCTATTCAAAAGATTCCTCAACTCCACGTGAGCGTTCACCATATCCAACAAAGCGTTGATGTAAGTGTTCTGCGCATTCACCAACTCCGTGCTGGAGGTTGTCAACTGCATGCTGGAGATTGTTCCATATTTGAACTTCTCCGTATTGCTCTTGAAGACACGCTGCATCACACCGATATTGTTGGATTGAATCTCGAAGTTCTCATAGGCGGAGGTAAGATTATATCTCAACTGTCTTGCTTGGATACCCAATTGTTGCTCCGTATCCTCCATTTCGTTCCGCGCCTTCTCGTAGTCCAATTTCGCGCTCTTCACATCCGCCCAACGGCTGCCGGAAGAGAAGATAGGCACATTCAGTTTGAAGCCCACCGTATGCGGAGGGACCATGTTCATACCTTCGTCACCAGGGAAGGCCTTGCTGGCGTAGTTGTAGAAAAGAGATAAGTTAGGCACGTAGGCCATCTTGCTCAACGTAACCTGCTTATCAGACAACTCCAAACTCTTCCACTTCAGCAAGTAGTCGAAGTTTCTGGAGAGCGACAAATCCTCACCCATCAAGGAGAGGATGGTTTCAGGATTCACCACATCGTCCAAGGTCTGCGTCAGGACGATTTCCGCATCAGGCTTCGCACCCGTCATCAAGCGGATCGTATTGTACAAGACCTCAATGCCACGGCTTGTTTGATTAAGGGCACTGTTCATGGAAGAGACCTGCACCGCGATCTGGTCCGCGTCGTTCTGCTCAGCGGCACCCGCCTTCACAGCGTTCATGGTCATCTTATGCAAGTTGTTCAAATTCTCGAGATTACGGGTAAGAAGCTCCTTCGTCTTCTCCAATGCGAGGATATTCACGTACGACTTCTCCACGTTCGCCGTGATGACTTGGTCCGTTTTGCCCGTTCCGATCTGTGAAAGTTCCTCAGCGATTTTGGAGACCTTCACGCCAACGATCTGCGAGCCACTCACCGTAGCCGTCGCCGTGATACCAAATTCGAAATAAGCGGGATTAGAAATCGGGAATTCCATCTCGCCACTTTTCATTGTACTTTTCTTGTCGAAGAAATAATTATACCCCACATTTCCACTCACCTGCGGCAACATGCTGGCGATCGCCTTCCAACGGGCCGCCTCCGACTTCTGCACGTCGTATGAAGCGTTCTTTATCGTTCTGTTATGCGCCAACGCATACTTCTTCGCCTCGTCCAAGGTAAACGACAACTTGGAATCGTCTTGGATGACAGCCGACGAATCCGAGGACTGCGCGAATGCGGGAACGCCCAACGCCAACGCCACTGCCAACAGGCACTCAACTTTACCAAAATTTCTTTTCATCATATTTATGTTACATTAACTCATTATTCTATCAAGCCTCCTCATAACCACCCAGAAGATTCTTAATGATAGACAACCCGCTCTCCGTCGCGACGCCACGGAAATAGATGTTGCTGAGGATACGGAACACCTCCGTCGCAGGCGTAAGGGTGAAATCGTACGCGTCAGGATCCTGTATGGATTTCATCATCTCATAATAGACCTCCGCCAAAACCACCGGTGAGAAAGAGCTGTTGATATGGCCTTCCCGCTGTGACTTCTCTATCAGTTCCTGGAAATTGGCGGTCATCGACTTCTTGTTCATCTTCACCTCCTTGACAAGGTCAGGAAACATCGCCTTGGCATCGGAAAAAAAATTCGAATTGATGGTTCTGAACATTGAGACATTGTACCGGAACATCTCCAACAAATAGGAGAATGTGTTCTCCGTCGTCTGGCGGATCTCCTCCCGTTTCTTGTCATAATCCTCCTTGAAATATGCGAGGCAGTCAGAAACCAATGCCTCTTTGTCGGCGAAATGCTCGTATATCGTTCGCTTAGAAACGGACAACGAGGTGGCGATCTTATCCATCGTCACCGATTTAATCCCTTGTGCCTGAAACAACTTCAACGCACCACGTATAATCTTGTCCCGGTTTTCCGTGTTCATAATTAACAACATTTCTGGTAGGGCGCTTCACGCCTCGCATCAACGCTCTCAATATTCCGGCACAAAATTAGTTGAAAACTTTTTAAACGAAAATAGTTTTTTGGGTTTTTATATTATTTAACATATTTTTTAACACATGATTCGATGCGGCACATAGGGCGACACTTTTCATAAATCCACCTTTCCATCGCACCCGGCACAGTCCATGACGAGTCAACAGGTATGTTTTTTATAAACCCTCATGCTTCTCCGCCCATATCCTAGCGGCGGAAGCCACGATCTCCACGCACGGGCGTTTCGCATAATAGGCGGCGTTGCGTTCGGCAGGCTGGGGGGACTCCTTCAGATTCTTGTCCAAGCCGAGGAGGTCACGGCACTTCAGGAAACCGTTAGCCTTCTTGAAATCCTCCGCCAACTCCTGGACGATACGGTAGTTCTCACCCTTCGCATCGGCATTCTTGGGGTCAGTCGAACCATACTTCAGTCCGGCCAGAAGGAAGATGCCGCAAGCTGCGCCGCAAGTCTCGCGCATACGACCGATACCGCCACCGAAGGAGGCGGACACCTTCAAAGCCTGCTCCTCCGTCAATCCATACAAATCGGCGAAAGCGGCCACCACAGACTGAGAACAATTGAAACCACTCTTAAAAAGCTCCTTCGCACGCGCGATTCTCTCTTCCTTATCCATATTCCTTTTATTTTAATAAAATCCAACATTAAGAACTAGGGCAAAACCCTTTCTGGCGCTTATCTCTCCCGTCCATCGACACCCTAAAAAACGCTTCGGAAATCGGTGAAAATCAATCATCAAGAAAAATTTCGCCAAAATATTTTTTCATCGAAATACATCAAAAAGATACACCCCTGCAAGGTTGTGGAAAAACTCCACACAGAGAAAAATACCGAGAGAAGACGGATTTATAAACATCTATCACTCAATATGTTATAAAAAAAGGAGAAACCATGTTTCTCCTCGTCTGTGGACCCAACAGGGCTTGAACCTGTGACCCCCTGATTATGAGTCAGGTGCTACTAACCAACTGAGCTATGGGTCCTGCTTGCAATTAACCAAAAATTGTTACCTTTGCAAAACGAAGGCAAAAGTAGTATTTTGTCTCCAAAGTACAAAATATTCGAATAAAAAAAGAAGCAAGATGGAATTGATAGAGGAGACGGGATTAGCAAGTAAGGAAGGGCTTGCGCTCACAATCGGATTCTTTGACGGAGTCCACCATGGACATCTGTTTTTAGCGAAGCAATTGGCCAAAGTAGCGAAAAGCGAAGGGCTGAAGTCTGCGATTCTGACCTTCTGGCCACATCCAAGGATCATCCTCCACGAGGCCTATCAGCCAAAATTGCTGAACACCCATGAGGAGAAGCTGGAATTGCTGAAGCAACTGCCTGTGGACTACTGCATCCAGATGGAATTCACCACGGAGGTCTCCAACCTCAGCGCCCATGACTTCATGGAGAAAGTGCTCAAGAACCGTCTCAACGTGAAGCACCTCCTCATCGGATACGACCATCGCTTCGGAAAGAACAGGGAAGAAGGTTTCGACGACTACTGCACATACGGGGAGGAACTCGGCATGAAGGTCACGAGAGCCGAACCTTACGAAGAGAACGACTTCACCATCAGCTCCTCCTTCATCCGCAACCTGCTTGGGGTAGGCGACATCGAGTTGGCCAACCGTTACCTCGGCTACAACTACAACATCTCGGGTACGGTCATCCACGGCAAGCAGAACGGCAGGAAACTGGGCTTCCCGACCGCCAACATCGAGCCGGAGATCGAGAACAAATGCATCCCTTGCTTCGGCGTCTTCGCCGTGAAGGTCACTGTGAGGGGCGAGACACACAAGGGCGTGGCCTGCATCGGTACCCGACCAACCTACGGAGGAGGTGAGGTATCCATCGAGGTCAACATATTCGACTTTGACGAAGACATCTACGGAGAGCGCATCAACATGCAGTTCCTCCACAAACTACGCGCACAGAACAAATTCTGCTCTGAGGACGACCTGCGCGCCGCCATCGGTGAAGACAGGATAAAGGCGGAGCAAATGATGGCGAACGAATAACCCGACCATACAATAATCCGGGGGACGCTCCGTTCCCCTCATAGAAGTATCATCAACAGAAAAAGGAGATTATGGTCGTCACTTTCATCGTACCGCCCGCACTGGACGGGGAAATGCCCGCCGAGCGTACCGCCGGTTGCACACACCTCGTCTACCCGATGCCCAACATTTATGAGCTCATCGTTGCGGCCGTATTGGAAAGAGACGGACATGACGTGCGGCGTGAGGATTTCGTGATGGAAAAGAAGGGCGAAAAGGAACTGTCCGACTTCCTACGGAACGACCGCAGCGACATCTACGCTTTTTGGTGCGTGAACCTATCCCTAGAAACAGACCGGAAGTGCATCCAAATGATCAGGGAGAACCATCCCGACGCTTGGGTCATCACCATGGGTCCCGGCGTGACCTACTACACGGACAAACTGCTCATGGACGAGCGTGTCATCATCGCCCGCGGGGAGCCCGAACTGACGGCCTCCGAGGCGGTGCGGACCATCGAGCAGGGAGGTGACCTCTCGCAGGTGAAAGGCCTCACATGGCTGCAAGACGGCAAGGTGACGCACAACCCGACGCGCGAGTTGTTGCGGGACCTGGACGAGTTGCCATTCCCCGCACGACATTTCATCGAGCAATATACCTTCACCAACCCTAAGCTGAAAAAGCACCCCTACACGACGGTGCTCACCAGCCGCAACTGTCCTTTCCATTGCATCTACTGCGTGCCTAGCTCGCTGACCTTCGCAAGGGAAATAGAGAACAAACGGGTGACGGGGAAGAAACCTTTCATATCCTTCCGTTCCGTCGAGAACGTCATCGAGGAGATCGAGATGCTCGTCAGCCAAGGCTACAAAGCCATCTGCTTCATCGACGACAACTTCATCACGACAGCCAAGCGGCTGCGCCCTATCTGCGAATGTCTGAAAAAGCACCAACTCAGTTGGGGATGCCAGGCACGTGTGGACGCCATCACGGAGGAGACAGCGCAACTCCTTGCGGACGCCCAATGCCAATTCGTCGACCTCGGCGTGGAAAGCTTCAACGACGAGATCCTCCAATACATCAAGAAGGGGATCACCTCCCAACAAATCTACGAAGGCATTCAGCTCCTGAAGAAATACAATGTGCCGGTAAAACTGAACATCCTCATCGGCACGAGCCCGCTCGAGACGAAGAAGACCATCAAGGAGACGCTCAAGAAGGCCAAAGAACTGAAGGTCTCCCAAGTGATGTTCAACATCGTGGCGCCTTTCCCGGGCACCGAATTCTACGAACTAGCGAAGCAAAACAACTGGATCAAGGGGGGAGAGTACGTCCCGACCGACGTGCAGCACAAATCCATCATCAACTACCCTAACCTATCCAGCGAGGAGATGGAGAAGATGTTGTTCTGGAACAACGTGAAGTTCTTCATCCGACCTTCCTTCATATTCAACCACATAAAGAAATTCAATTCTTGGTCGGACTTCTGCATCGCAGCTACCGCACTAAGAAGAAAATTATTCCACAAATGACCAATAAATCACTCTCCGTCATACTCCTCACATGGAACTCGGGGAAGGATGTCGAGCCATGCCTCTCCTCCATACTGGAAGCCACGAAGGGGATCCAGACCGAGATCATCGTGGTCGACAACGGTTCGCAGGACAACACCCTCCAGCTACTCGATTCATTCAAGGGAAGCATCACACTCCACACCTTGCCGGAGAACAAAGGGGTCGCACCCGCACGCAACATCGGAATGAGGCTAACCAGCAATGAAGTCATTTGGTTACTGGACATCGACACCATCGTGAACAAAGAGGCGACGGAAGGAATGTTCAACTATATCACGGAGCACGACGAGTGCGGACTCTGCGCCTGCAAGCTGACCGATGCGGAGGGAATTCCCCAGGAGAGTTGTCGAAAACTCCCTTGGCCGAAATATAAACTGATGAACCTCCTCGCGACGAAGAAATTCCTCCCGAAAGGTTTTTCCCAATGGATCAACGAAAAAAACGAGCGGCAATTCTATCACAAGGAATTGTCGATGGAATCGCCCTTTTCCGCGGAATACACCATTGGGGCTTGTCAGATGTTCAGGCGGGAAATCCTCGATGAAATCGGCTTTTTGGACGAAAAGATATTCTACGGACCGGAGGATGCGGATTTCTGCCAAAGAATCGCCCGGACAGGGAAAGAAATCACCATCCTACCCCAGTTCCAAATCATCCACCACTACAACCGGGCGTCCCAAAAGAAACTCCTCTCCGCCGCGACCTATAAGCACATCAAAGGTTTAATACATTATTACGCCAAACAGATAGGCTAACACCCTAACCCATCGATCTCCCAAAATCGGGGAATCATAAAGTCATCGAAAGCCAGCAGGAGAAAGGCATCCAAACGTCTTCAAGCCATCAGTATAGATGAAATTTTATTTATAACGGAAAAATTGAATAATAATAATAAATCAATCTCAGTGGATTTTTTCCACAAGAATATTTGCACGGTCTGTGGAATTATTCTACATTTGCATCGTGTTAAGGGAATGAAAAGATTTGGGGTATAATAGTTTTCGAAACAAGCAAATAAAATAAGAACTTCAATATTCAATCATATACACATCATATACATAAGATTATAAAAGTTAATAGTAGAGTTCCATTCGTCGTGAGATGAGTGGAACTTTTTTTTGTGCACCATTATTCACCAGAACAGGATCGCAACATATTATGTTTCAGTGAAGGAAGGATCCCTTCATTTCCCTCCATTCCCCACAAACGCCAAATCACAGACTAGGGGAGGTAGCCCCGGGAAACTATTTTTTCATAGGGGTACAGTTCACCCCATAACGTTCAAATCCGCAGGAAAAACGGCCGTTTCCGTTATGTATAATTATGATTTATAATAAAATACATTTTTTGACAACAATAGATAATAATTTTCAAGCAAATATTTTTTTGCTTAACGGAAATTTGCATTTAATATTTTATTTAGTACCTTTGTGTTACTGATAGATATTTAAATAACTTTAAGAAAAACCACGAAACGAGTGTGACACGTTGTGAAACGAGCCACACTCATTTTTTTGTATGCACTTTTTATCCGACACCACAAGGGCAAAGGGGTACGCACCCTGCCACAATCCAGACACCGTGAACGTGAACATACACCCAAACACATTGCATCGGGGATGGCCTAACAAAAGGGAAATTCATTGACTATGAGAGGGATTTGCGCAGTTGGCGTCTCCAACTCGTTCTTTCCCGAAAAGATTTCAAGCGATGCGAACGGAAAATATCGAAAATATATAGTATATTCGTAGTCCCATTTTGGGGAAGCAGGGAAAACAATATTCGAAACTGAAAATGGCAAACATCTCAGCGGTCATCATCACTCGGAACGAAGAGAAGAAAATCGAACGTTGCATACGCTCAATTGGGGCGATTGCCGACGAGACGATCGTTGTGGACTCCTTCTCCACCGATAGGACGGAGGAGATCTGCAGGGGATTGGGCTGCAAGTTCGTGCAGCACGAGTTCTCCGGCTACGGTCCGCAGAAACGTTTCGCCGTCAGCCTCGCCAGCCACGACTGGATCCTCAGTCTCGACGCGGACGAGGAGCTATCGCCCGAGCTCGCCGAGGCGATTCTTGCGCTGAAGCAGGAGGGCCTCGGGGAAGCCACCACCGCCTATGCCCTGAAGAGAAGAAACTACTACTGCAAGAAACTGATCCGTTTCTATGAAGGAGGTTACGAGAGCAAAGTACGCCTCTTCAACCGCACCTGCGCCAACTGGAGTGAAAAACTGGTGCATGAAGAGATTGATTGCCAATCGATTACACGTATCATACGCATCAACGGAGACCTGAAGCACCACACCTACGATAGCGTGGAGCAACATGTCAAAAAAACGGAGGAGTACGGTAAATTGGGCGCCTTGGAGGTGAAGATGAGCGGCAAACGCTATAGCAAACCCGTCATCATACTCAAAGCCATCTACCGTTTCTTCATCAACTACATCATCAAGCTGGGATTTCTGGATGGCTATTACGGCTTCAAACTGTGTCAAATGGGTGCCTGGTATGTTTACCTAAAATACATGGGAGGAAGGGAGAAATGAAGCTTGTCCTCAACGACAAATACACTCACCTGCGAACCTTCATCGAGAGTCTGCCCGACATCTTCGACAAGGAGGGCGAATCGATCTTCCTGGCAAGGAACGAAATAAAACTATACGAGGTGGAGGGACTCACCCTGAACGTCAAATCCTACAAGGTGCCGATTCTCATCAACCGCATCGCCTACACCTTCTTCAGACCTTCCAAGGCCTCCCGCGCCTACGAGCATGCGCTCACGCTCCTGTCGAAGGGGTTCCAGACGCCGGATCCCGTCGCCTACATCGAGACGAAAAAGAACGGTCTGCTCCACAGAAGTTTCTTCATCAGCCTGCACACCCCTATGGACGGTCACATGAGGCTCTTCAACGACGAGGACAAAGACAATGCGGGGAAGGAGGATCTGATCAAGGCCTTCGCGGAATTCACCGCCCGACTTCACGAAGCGGACATCCTGCATTGCGATTATTCTCCGGGAAACATATTGCGCGAAAAAGTCGATGAAATGGGGAAAATATCTTATAATTTCTCTCTCGTGGACATCAATCGGATGCAGTTCTGCCCAGTCAGCGTCGAGATGGGCTGCGAGAACTTCAGAAGGATGCGCGGCAACGACGAGTTCTTCCGCCTATGCGCCACCTACTACGCGAAAGAACGTGGTGCGGACGTGGAGCAATGCGTCCAATCTTTCCTCGATTGGAAATACAAGGATAGAGCGAAAAGGAAGAGGAAGGAACGGTTCAAAGAGGCTACAAGGAAAATCTTCAAATAAATAACATCTCTCCGTGAGATTCATACACACATCGGACTGGCATATCGGGCAGGACTTCTACCGATATGACCGTGAGGAGGAGCACCGCAGCTTCTTCCAACAATTGTGTGCCATCGTGGAGCGGGAACAACCCGACGCACTGCTGGTCAGCGGAGACATCTACCACACCGCCGTCCCTTCCGCCGCGGCGCAGAAGCTCTACACCGACAGCATGGTAGCCATCCACAAAGCGTGCCCATCCATGTCCATCATCGTCACCGCCGGCAACCATGACAGCTACTCCCGACTGGAGTCGGCCGATGAGCTTTGGCAATTGGCGAACGTGAAGGTGATCGGTCACGCCGAGAAAGATGAAAACAACGAATCCATCGAAAAAAAACATATCATTCCCATCCAAGGGAAAGGCGGAGCAACCATCGCCTACGTCATCGCCATCCCCCATATCAGGGAGAGCCAAATGGGACTGTTCAACACGACGCAGGAAATCGTCCGAGAAAAGAACAAACAGGATGTGCCTGTCATCATGATGGGGCACCTCACCCTCTGCGGGGCGGACACCAGAGGGCACGACGAGCAATCGGTGGGTGGCATGGATTACGTGGAGATCAACACATTGGGGGATTACTACGATTACTTCGCCTTGGGCCATATCCACCACCCGCAATTCATCAAAGGGAATGAGAAAGCGAGGTACAGCGGCAGCCCGATCCAAGTCAACTTCGACGAGATGTACCCGCACTCGGTCTCCGTGGTGGAGATCAACCGACACGGCGAGAAGGCTTCCGTCAAGGAGGTCACCATCCATAACGACCATCGTTTTTTGACGATTCCATCGGAACCTTTGCCCTTCGAGGAGGCGTTCAAGGCCTTCGCCGAAACCCCTGTCGACCCCTCTTCCTACGTCTGCCTCAACGTGGAAGTGGAGGAGTATGTGCCTTCGGACGCAGAGACGAGGATAGAGCAACTGCTCCAACTGAAGAAGTGCCGGTTCTGCAAGATAAAGACAACAAGGAAGGCGAGGAAACACTCGTCTGCCGCCCAAATCATCGACTCCTACGAAATCACAAGCATGGAGCCCGCCGAACTCGCCAACACCTACTACCAAGAGGTATACGGCAAGGAGCTGGACAAAGAGATGACGACGATGATCCGGGAAATCACGGAGGAACTCCGTAGAAAGGAGCGGGAGGAAGCATGAAATACCTATCGCTACATATAAAAAACATCGCTTCCATCGAGAAAGCGGACATCTATTTCGACCAGGAGCCCTTCTCGGGAAACCCTATATTCCTCATCTGCGGAGAGACAGGTTCCGGCAAGAGCACGATACTGGACGCCATCTGCCTCGCTCTCTACGCCAACACGCCAAGGATCAACAACAGCGCATCCGTCAAAGAGAAGGAGGAAAGCGAGGTGATGGGCTTCAAGGACATCAGACAGATGATGCGCCGGGGAGCGAAAGAGGGCTCCGCCGAACTACGCTTCATCGGGAACGACGAACAAACCTACATCGCGCTTTGGACGGTACGACAGAAGAGAACCGGGAAAATAGAGGACAGCCGTTCCCTGGAATGTCCGGTGAAAGGGCTATTTTTCAGCAAAAAAAAGGAGATCGACGCCGAAATCGAACGATGCGTGGGGATGAAGTACGAACAGTTCTGCCGCACCTCCCTACTAGCCCAAGGCGAGTTCACCAAGTTCCTCTCCAGCAACGAGAAGGAGAAGTCCGATATACTGGAGAAACTGACAGGCACGGAGATCTACTCCCAAGTAGGCATCGCCATCTTCGAGAAAGCGAAGGCGGTCAAGGAGGCTTGCGCCGACGAGGAGAAGAAGATAGAGGGGTTCGAGATCCTCACCGAGGAGGAGACCCGCCAAAAGAAAGAGGAGCTGAAGATCCTGAACGACCGTCAAGCGATGGCCCAAAAAGGGAAACGCCAAGCGGAAGGGATCAGAGAGTGGTTGACGACGGAGAAGAAGCTGCAACAGGATCTCGCCACCGCCACCCAAAACCGCCAACAACTGGAAGAGGAGATAAAAAAGCCCGATTTCATCCGACAAAAAAGGAATATCGAAGAGTGGAGCGCCACCATCGAGGTGCGCAACGAAATGCTCAACCTGAAGAACCGTGAGGCGGAGAGAATCACCCTGTCGGAGAAGGAGGCGAACATCCGGAAAGAGTTCCGCCGGATCAGCGGTGGCATCACCTGGGCGAAGGAGAGACTCAACGAGAAGAGGATCCTCGACCAAAAACTGACGAAGGAGTTGGAGGAGCAGAAAGAGGAGGCGGAGATGTATGAGGCCTTCCCTTCCATCCAAGAGAACCTGAACGGATACCTGAGCGAACGGAAAGAGGCGGAGAAGTCCCGCAACGAAGCGAAGAGGATCGAGGCGGAGGAGTTGCCCAATATCCAGAAAAAAATCGATGAAATCGCAAAAATAAAACAGGAGTGCAACGAAAAAGAGCAGCAGAAGCAAGCCGAACTGACCACCAAACAGGATGAGTTGAAGGGCAAAGACCTCAACCTGCTGAACGAGGAGATCACCCGTCTGCAACAACTCGACAACGAATGGAGACTCCAACAGAAGGAGGAGACGCGATTCAACGCACAACAGGAGAAGCTAACCGTCCTGACCGGAGAGGAAAAGAGTCTCACCCAAAGAGTACCCGACGAGAAGAAGAAGTACGAGGATTGGAAGGAGGAAGAGCAGAAACACGCCAAGAGCCTGCAAACCCTACGATTGGCCGTGGGAGACGCCATCAAGGAGATACGCCACTCGCTGAAGGTCGGGGACGAATGCCCGATATGTGGGAAAAAGATCGATTCCATCGTGAAAGAGAGTGAACTGGAGGCCGCCATCGCCCCTTACGAAAAGGAGTTGGAGGAGATCCGCAAATCCAAGGAAAACGCATTGAAATCACTGACCGACTGCGAAAAGCGGATCGAGCTGATCCTCCAGGAGAAGAAGAACCTCACGGAGGAGATCCGGAAAATCGAGGAGGAGACAAAGCACAGAGGAGCAACGATACTGCAATTGTGCCAAAGCCTATCAATTCCCCAAGATAAACTAAAAATCAGCGAATCCATCGCAGAAAAGAAGAGGATAAAAGAGCAAGAGCGGGAGACCATCCTCATCACGCAAAAAGTCATCGGCGAGCTGCAGAAGGAGAAGGACACCATCGTTCAATCCCGCAACAAAGCCCAAGAGGCGCTCAACGAGGCGGAGAAGCGGGCGAACGCCGCCAAAGAGCGGATCACAGAGAGCCTGAGCATCGCTAAAACCCACGATGAAAACGCTAAAAAAAGATATGAAACCGCCGCGAAGAAGATCAAGCGGGAACAATGGGAGACAGACATACCCGCCTTCCTCGTCTCCCTGGAGCAGGAGGTGAAAGCATACAAGGAACGTTGCCAGACGAAGGAGCGGCTCATCCTTGAGATCAGCCAATGGGAGAATGCCCTCGAGGCCATCGAGCGGGACCAGATATGGATCCTGCAGACATTCCCCGATTGGGAGAGCGATGGCGTCTCCACCCGAATCGATCAACTCACCCAGCTCACCTCCCAGTTGGCGAAAGAGTGTTCATCGCTCCAAAGCGACCTGAGGAAAAACCAGGAGGAGAGAACGCAACTGACACAAAAAATAGACGATTTCATCCGAAAAAACAGCACCTTCACGCAGGAGCGCCTCACCGAATTGCAGCAGATCACCAAAGAGAGATTTGAAGAGGAGAAGCAGGCGATCGAGGAGAAGGGAAGGCAAATCGACATGGCGGAGGGCGAGATCAAGAGCCTCAACAAAAGAATCGAAGAGACCCAAGCGCAAAAACCTGAAGGAATAACCTCGGAGACCACCCTCGTAACCATCACGGAGAAAATCGAGCAAGCCGAGGCGGAGATGAAGGGAATCATCGAATCCACCGCAAAAATCGAGCTTGAATTCAAGCGGAGCGAGGAGAACATACGGAAGGTGGCGGAGGTCAGGAAGAACGTCGAGAAACTACGGGAGGAGTGGAGCAAGTGGGACATCCTCAACCAGCACTTCGGCAGCAGCGACGGAAAGGCCTTCCGTCTCATCGCGCAAAGCTACGTGCTCCGCCAACTGCTGAACAACGCCAACGCCTTCCTGATGAAACTGAACGACCGCTACGAACTGAGCTGCAACAGTCGGAGCCTCGGCATCTGGGTGCGTGACCTCTACATGGGCGGCAACGTGCGCCCCTGCAACACGCTGTCGGGAGGCGAGAGCTTCATCATCTCCCTCGCCCTGGCCTTAGGCCTCTCCACGCTCAACAAAAGCAGGCTGACCACCGACATCATCTTCATCGACGAAGGATTCGGCACCCTCAGCGCAGATTACCTGGACGCTGTGATGAATATGCTGGAGAAGCTCCATAACCTCGGCGGCAAGAAGGTCGGCATCATCTCGCACGTGGAGATCCTGAAGGAGCGCATACCGACCCAGATACGGGTCAGCAAGAGAGGGATCAACGGGTGCAGCGAGGTTCAGGTGAAAGGGTAACACATCAAATCCATCCAACCAATATTTTTCGTGTTTTCCCGGCCATATCAGGCAAGGGGAACAGCAATTTTCATCGACCCATTGAATGAATTTACGTTAATTCGTTCAATGCAACTGAAGGAATTTACGTTAATTCGTTCAGTGAGACTGAAGAAATTTACATTAATTCGTTCAATTAGACTGAAGGAATTTACATTTTATTTGGATAACACGCTAATTATCTTTATATTTGTAGGCAAATCGTAACAACGGGAAAAGGCATGGCAATAGAAAGAACACTAAAACATCAAATAGCAGCAAGAATCAAGCCACAAAAAGTGATGCTAATATTTGGGGCTCGGCGTGTTGGAAAGACGCTGCTGCTACGCGAGATCCTTGACGAGTTCAAGGGGAAGAAACTTCTATTGAATGGAGAAAGCGCCGACACGGCACGTATGATCGCGGACAAATCCATAAGCAACTACAAACGTTTGTTTGCGGGAATAGACTTGTTGGCAATCGACGAGGCGCAACATATTCCCGACATTGGGATGAAACTAAAATTAATGGTTGATGAAATACCAGGCTTGGCGATAATCGCGACGGGTTCCTCCTCATTTGACCTTCAGAATCAAGCGGGAGAACCATTAGTTGGACGATGCACACGTTTTTTCCTGACTCCATTTTCTTTCAAAGAGTTGAGCGACCATAATTCAGTATTTGAGACCATATCGAACATAGACAGTCATTTAATATACGGATGCTATCCGGAACTAATCAGCATAGAGTCGTCGGAAGAGCAAGCTCGTTATCTTACGGATATTGTGGATTCCTATCTATTAAGGGACATTCTCGCCGTCGATGGAATAAAGAACGCACAGAAGATGCACGATCTGTTGCGATTGATAGCGTATCAAGTCGGCAGTGAAGTATCCATTGATGAACTGGGCAAGCAGTTGGGCATTAGCCGTAACACAACGGAGCGATATCTCGACCTGTTGCAGAAAGTGTTCGTGTTGTACCGTTTGGGAGGATATTCCAATAATCTACGTAAAGAGGTCACCAAATCATCCAAATGGTATTTTCAAGACAACGGCATCCGCAACGCTGTGTTGAATGATTTTCGTCCATTCGCCGACAGATCGAGCGAAGAGAGAGGCGCATTGTGGGAAAATTTCATCATCAGTGAGCGGATGAAGATGAAACACAACAACTTAGCGAGCACCAACATGTTTTTCTGGCGAACATACGATCAACAAGAAATTGACCTGATAGAAGAGAATAACAACAACCTTACCGCATTCGAAATGAAAGCCGGGAAGAAGAACCCTAAAGCTCCCAAAGCGTTTGCAGACGCATACCCCAACGCAAAATTCAACGTGGTGAACAAGGAGAATTTTTGGGAGTATTTGGGGGTGTAGAGACGCACGGCCGTGCGTCTCTACGGTCATTAAAACAAAATTAAACCGCAACTACATCCAGGCGGGAAATCACGAAGTAGACATAAGACCCGACCACCCTATCGTCATGGGTCAGGGCTCCCAAATCAAGGCGGAGGTCTCCGCAATCAACGACCAACGGATTGACGCCTACAATCTTTCCATAGCAGCAATAGGAAGTTCTATCGTTGGTCATGGGAACCAGTTTCTTCTCCTCATCCCTATTGTATGAGAACATCGTTTCCCATGTAATATCCTCACAATCAACAAAATCAAGCCCGACGTATCTCTCCTCCCCCTCCGTGAAACCGCAAGGATGACAGAAAGCCCAATAACAATTCTTCCCCACCTCGAAGCACACATCCGCCTCTCGGATCTCCCGGTCCAACCAATCGATTCGCTTAATGACTGCCTTAATTCTTTCCATCTGTTTATCGGGTCTAATTACAATGTGTTTTAATTGGATACATTTCTATCATTGCACTTAACATTATTTCAACGTTGCAAACATAACATTTTTTATGATAATCCAAAGTGCAACTTTATTTTATCATGATAATCTAAAGTATAACTTTACTTTATCACACTTTTCACCTGCTCCGAAACCACTCCTTCCTATCGGATGCCCCTCCACCTGCTCTTAGCAACAAACTAACCTCCTATAAACCTTAACATTTCGCTCTTTTTTTACTATATTTGCGGAAAACAAAGAATAAAAACGACATACTATGTTAGATAACGAAAACCGCTTATACATAGCGCATTCGGACCATCCGCTCTACATCGAGCCTAAGATGGCGAACAGACACGGCCTCATCGCAGGCGCGACCGGAACAGGAAAGACAGTTTCCCTCCAAGTATTGGCAGAATCATTCAGTGATTTGGGTGTCCCTTGCTTCATGGCCGACATGAAGGGCGACCTCTCGGGCGTCTACAAAGAGGGTACCCTGACCAAATTCATCGAGAAGAGACAAAACGAGTTCGGCGTCACGTTCGACTTCCAACCCTACCCTGTCCAGTTCTTCGACGTGTACGGGGAACAAGGTGTTCCGATGCGTGTGACCATCAAGAACTTCGGTGTACTGCTATTCTCCCGCATCATGTCGCTCACCGACACGCAGGAGGGCGTGCTGGCCGCTGTCTTCCGCATCTGCGAAGATAGGAACATGCCGCTGGACGATCTGAAGGACCTCCGCGCCGCACTGAACTATATCGGGCAGAACGCCAAGGAGTTCCAAACGGAATACGGTAACATCTCGTCCATATCCGTGGGCGCCATCCAACGAAACCTGTTGGCGCTGGAGGAGCAGGGCGGCGACCTCTTCTTCGGCCTTCCTGAATTCAAGATCGAGGATTTCTTCGTCACGGAGAGAATGCACGACACCAAGAAGGGTATGCTCAACATCCTCGCGGCGGATAAGCTCTACCACAACCCAAGGCTCTACTCCGCCTTCCTGATGTGGCTCCTGACCTCCATCTACAACGAGTTGCCTGAGGTGGGAGACTTGGACAAGCCTAAGTTCATCTTCTTCTTCGACGAGGCGCACCTGCTGTTCGACGACGCCTCCAAGGCATTGCTGACGCAGATAGAGAAGATCGTCCGACTGATCCGTTCCAAGGGAGTCGGCGTCTACTTCATCACCCAAAACCCGATGGATATTCCGGAAAACGTTTTGGGTCAATTGGGCAACAAGATACAACACGCCCTCCGCGCCTTCACGCCTAAGGACCAGAAGGCGGTCAAGGCCGTGGCGCAATCTTTCCGCACCAACGAATCCTTCGACACGGAGAAGGCGTTGCTTGAGTTGGAGACGGGAGAGGCCCTGATCTCCTTCCTCGACGAGAAAGGTGCCCCTAACGTGGTGGAAAGGGCGAAGATGCTCTGCCCGCAGGGCCAAATCGGTCCGATCACCGAGGAGGAGAGGAAGAAGGCCATCAAGGAGTCTGGTCTCGAGAAATCGTACCGCGAGACGGAAGACCGCCGCTCCGCCTACGAGATATTGATTGACGATGCGAAGAAGATGGAAGAGCAGAAAGCGAAGGAATTAGCGGAGAAGGAAAAGGAAAAGAAGAAAAAAGAAGAGGAAAAAGAGAAAAAGTCCCAAAAGAAAAGTAACAGCAATAGCTTTTTCAACAAAGTATTAGTTCCTGTACTCAAGAACGTGTTGAACAAATTCCTCAGCAACCTCATCAAATCCAGCAAAAAGAAAAGATAGCAAACATCATTCGACAAAGGAGGAAGAATTATGCGGAAAGTCTTTTTAAACCTTATCCTATCCGTTACGCTTTGCATGTCCGCCATGGCGCAGGAGAACAAAGCCATCGAGGAGTTCGTCAACTCCGACAACCTCATACAGGCGGGCATAGGTTTTTTGGTGAAAGATATCACCAACGGTCGGGTCGTGGCGAGCTACCAAGAGATGACGGACAGGAACCCTGCCTCCGTCACCAAGATCATCACGACGGCCGCCGCCATGGAGATGCTTTCCGACACCTTCCGGTTCAAGACGAACATCGAATACTGCGGCACGATCGTCGATTCGACGCTTCACGGCGACCTCTACATCCGTGGAGGAGGCGACCCCACGTTAGGCTCCGCCTATGCGCCAAGCGCAGGCGATTTCTACGCCGAGGCACTGCTTGCCCTGCAAGAGAAGGGCATCAAACGGATCACGGGACATGTGGTGGGCGACGCCTCCGTCTTCAGGGAGGACGGCGCACCGTTCCATTGGCTGGTGGAGGACATCGGTTCCTCCTACTCGCCGACCCCCTCCGGCCTCAACATCCATGACAACCTGCTGGGCATCGTGCTGTCGTCCGACTCCTGCGGAGTCTCCTACACGAGTTGCACGCCCTCTACGGGACTTTTACAGCCCAAGATAGAGATGACCCAGACCGGGAAGGAAAAAGCGTGGAGAATGACGAAAACGGACTTCTCCTGGGCTCCCACGTTCAGGGGCAACCTGCCGGTCAACACGAAACAGTTCCTCAAAACGGAGATGCCAGAGCCTGCCCTCTTCTTGGCCGACTCCCTCCGCAACCTGCTGATCAGCGCGGGCATCACGGTCGATTCACTCGCCACCACGGTCAGATGGTACAAGCGGGACTCGATCCGCGACACGCTCTTCGTGCATAAGTCCGCCACGCTGAAGGAGATCGAGCGGGTCACCAACCACAAGAGCAACAACCTCTATGCGGAGAGCATCTTCCTCATCCTATCCAAGCAGAAGGACAGCCTCGCGCCCTGCGTGGGATGGCGGTCCGCCAGCGTGATATCCAAGTATTGGTCGGGGCTGGGCATCGAGACCAAACGGATCTTCCAGGTGGACGGTTCGGGCCTATCGATGAAGAACGCCCTCTCACCGAAGTTCATGGTAGACGTGCTCTCCTACATGCATAATCAGAGCACCTATTCGAAATCCTTCCTCCAGACACTACCCACAGCCGGCAGAAACGGCACCGTGGCGGGTTTCATGAAGGGCACCGCCCTGGAAGGCAAGGCGTTCGTCAAGAGCGGTAGCATGGAGCGCGTGCAGAACTACGCCGGCTACATCAACGCCAACAACAAATGGTACGCCTTCAGCATCATGGTCTCCAACTTCTCCGGACAGCGGAAACCGATGGTGCAACAAATCGTCAAGATGATCAATGCTGTGATCGCGGCGGATAAGGGGAAATAGGAGATACTATCTGCTATAAACATGTAATTCACGCATTGAGGTTATATATTGATATACTTTATCCTCTGTCACTATAGGGGAATCTCCCATTCTCGCATATTTTGAAGTCTTTATTTTCAATTCTTCAACCAAACACATAGTTCCCAAATCTATAGAAGCAATAGTTGGGACAGGACGATTATAGTTAAAATACAACATGTTTCCATATATTGTGGAACGACTTGAATCTATATCTATGTCAGAATCTTCTATTCCCTTTATATCAATAACCATTCGCTCTCCATTCTTCAGGGCAATACACTCCATAACGATTTCTGCCTTATCATTCCATATAGTAGATAGACCATATAACATTCCTTTTGGTCCCAACTTATATGAAGAACCACATTGTATATCATTTCCATAAATGCCCCAAATTTTCTCCCCTGTTTTTATATTGAAACACTCAACAGAATATTTTTCGAGTTCGTTTGTATAGCAACATATAATCACAAAATCTTCGTCTTCTATTGTACCATTCAAGTCAATGCTAACATCCTGTCTTTCAACATTATATTTCCAAAGCAAATTACCATCCCTAGAATAAAACAAAATGCTTTTATTGTCTGATTTAGGAAGTAGTAATATGGAATTCCGCTTATTGTATCTAAGGTTATAAAAGAAAGCATCTGAATCAACACTGAACAAATATTCTTGGCCTTTCTCTATAAAAGAAAAATACTCTTTTTTTTCATCGCATTTATACACTGAAGAATAATAAGAGTCTGGGTTGAAAAAGACAAAGTCTTCATATCGGCACTCCTCAGCTAGAAATTTGCCGTCGGAATATAGATAGTGTTTTTTATTCGTTCCCTCTCCATACACACCTTTAGTTAAGACATCATTATGACAAAAATAATCCTCATTTGGCATTACATCCATCTCCCTATTGCCAATTAAAATCCTATCATTTAAAGCAATAAACTCCTCCCCTCTATATAGTCCAAAACTTCGGACATCTTGTATTTTTTCTATTATCTTCATATACTACTCTATATTGTGTTCGAACCCATAGTTTCAAATTTAGCACATTTTTTGAAGATGATGGAGTGTGGCGTTGATTTATACATTCCAAAATCCATCCCCCACTATTCTTTTTTATACTTTACAGATCTATATTTCGTCATCACAACTTTATATGCAATTGAAAGGACAAATCCCACTACAACACTCCAACGATCATAATGACCTTGGAAAACACCAGTAATAGGCAATATGTCAATGTATAGAACGCACAGGATTGAGACAACAAAAAAATGCGAAGAGATTTTCTTTACCCGTTTTAAATAGAATAAAATGAACGATAGAATAACTTCTATAATGACAAAGGAATACTGTATGGCAAAATACACAATAGGATAGAATATCCATTCATTAATCTTAATGTCGCCGGAGGATGACAAATGAAACATTGAGAACAATAAAATTAAATAGACGACAAAAGAATCCTTAAGAATATCTTTTATTACTTTTTTTTGTAACGCCTCCATTATTTAGACTCATTAGTATTAACCTGCGAAGTATTTATTCTATCTGTTTTAAGCGATAAAGATTCCCTACCTCACCACACACAACACGATCCAAGTTGCCATTATCTGGAAGAAATGGAACAACTGATCCGCCAACAAACTCACATCCAGCTTATTCGCTTTCCTATTGTCCATGATCGCATGAAGAACTCCATTGATCAGAAAGGCGATTAATAGCATCGTTCCGGGAACATCCGGGGCAAAGAATATCAAGGGGAGCAGGATCCATCCCGACCATGAGAAACTATGCACAACTAAACCCACATAGTAATCACGTTTATACAACTCATTATCCGTCTGAGACATCCACCACGATTTCTGCTTGAGCTTACTTAAACACGCAAGCTGTAACACAAAGTCATCTAGCACATGACAGATAAACATTAATATCAAAAGCCTAAACTCATCCATGATTCTCTAAATTTAATGGGTTCTTATCATCTATTATCGTCTATGTAATCTCCCAAGAATGTAATATCCTCCTTTTTCACATTACATTGAATGGTTCCTTTATTTTTGGTCCAAACTTCCACTTGACACGTGGCGCCATCGGTTTTCAACACTCTCAAAATATCTTTCTTGCCAATTTGGATATTCTCTCCATCCTTTTCCCCATTTATAGACTCTTTTACAGGAAGAGCAAGTTCAAACTTTAAATATTTAAGGACATAATTTTTGAGATTCTTAATTGACACGTCACGTAGCAAGGACAAAAAATCAAAGCTAAAGTTCGTCATCCTAATATATTCATGGTTGTAGATATACATGCTCTCCTCATCGCATGATACAGGCCACGCCGTATGATCGCCAGAACCGAGTCGACCATTGGTGCCAAAAGCATCCCAACCATCTGGGCGGTCAGTAACAAAGACACCCACCTTGGAATTACGATCTTCTATTTCCGCAATTTTAGAATCCTGATTAAGCGGTCTGGAGTCATATTCGCTTTCCAACAGATGCTTCTTCACCAATACGATATGCTCTTCACTTGCCGATTGGAGTCCATCCGATCTATATAAATCAAGCTTATTGTAGCCATCTATTATACTATAAATCGTTTCGCTTTCATCAAGAGACAATAGGCACCAATTACCTTGAATACAATCGAAGCCGTCCGAATATATGCGCATTGTCATTACAGACATTATAAGCAACAAAAATATCTTCTTCATGGGGTTAACTTTTAATAGATTATATGGTTCCATCGGATTCCCCGATCTTGTATTCCTCACTGTTTTGAAACTCTTCTTCTATCACTTTGAAATTTTTAGCGTGTTCGTCTATAATATGGAATGATTCAATGATTCCATCTTTGGTGCAATTACTTCCTGAAAAACATATTTTAATGTAAACATTGTTCGCCAGTTTTATCATTTGATCTAAATCCTCATTTGTTCGAATTGACACAATCTCTCCTGACAGGTTATAGTCAACCCACTCCTTCGGAAACGTCAAATTCTCTTTAATCTCGAATTTACGTACTCTATATAGCAAGACTTTATCTCTTTGAGATAAAAGAAACGCAATCTCTATAAAGATTTCATTGAAATAGCGATATTTAATTCCGTCGAAATGCACCTTCATTTAATGATATGAATACTCGTGTTCTTAGGTGATACGAGTCCTTTTATGTTAAAACTATAATCATATACATTATTTGATTCCCTCTCCCCTGTCATTCAAGAAATACCATCTGTCATTGTACTTTACCCGCAATAACTCATCTGAGAAGGAGGATATCTCTTTGAATTCTTTTTCCACGCCCGTTTCTACATTTTTTATCATGTAAGTCTTGTTCCCGTCAACTTCCTTATTCATAAACTTCACATTCAATTCATTATCTTTTGGGGAAGTAGTGACATCATACTTACTAAGCGGAAGATATTGGGAAAGCGGGAGGGTACGATACTTTGACAATTCCGATATTTTTAGGATTCCAGCATTCAGATAGTCGAAGATAGGATGATATTCAGGGATCCATGCTGTGTCCCCTGTGACGACATCAATACAAATATGAGAGATTTCTCTTTCACTTTCTTCAGATTCCACCTCTATGATTCTTTTCCCAAAAAATTGCCGATCTTTAAGATATAGAGGTTCCTTTATTATTGCATTCCCTTTTGCATCTTCATACATCCATGATGATCTCTCATCCTTCACAATAAGCCTTAACCTATTTTGGCCAACAGGTATGATCATTGGATTCACCTCTTTCCCTTCCAAGGTGTATAATTTTTTTTGTTTCGCCGATTCTGGAATACCTTGTATGCCATGTTCATTCAGCATAGATATATAAGTTGACGAAGGCGAATATCCATCGAAAAATAGATATTTCCCATATACCTCCACCTCCTTGTATAACTTATCTACTAAGATCCTTTTGTTTCTATAAATGGTCATAGTTAATGGAAGGACCTGTTCCCCTAACCCAGAGTCATCGATGACACACTTTTTGGACAGGATTGTCCCGTCAATATAGTCTTCTATTATGTCAGTGCTTTCAATGATAAACGGACAGACGACATTGAAATTCATGTCGACGACGCCACACTTGCCGTCTTTTTTCATCACAAGACATTCTCTGAGGGCTCTCCCGGCACAATAATTATAACGATTATAATCATCAAGAGATTGAAAGCCTTGCTTTTTCACCTGCTCTTCACCCAAATATTCTTTTTCCCCTTTCTTGGTAATAGAAAGAACTTCTCCCGTACGGACGTTCACTACCGGCCAATCATTATCCATCGTAAACAGGAGTTTCCCATATTCGAAACAATATGTGACTTTTTTGCCTGGTTCAGTCTCAATTTGAATGATATCCACCGGTTTGAAATAAGAAAATTCATTAACCCACCAACTATGAATCCGCACAGCAGGATCATAGCACATAGGAAGTCGAACAATTCTTATCACCTTCCCCTCTGGGACAACTCTATTACCCATGCTGTCGATAACACCTACCGATTCGTCGCACCATAGCCCATTTCTGAACTTCCCTTCTCTTTTTACATTCTCAAACTGCAATGGTATGACCACCTCACCTGATTTGTTGATGAATCCTGATTTGTTATCTTTTGTCACAAGAGCTCTGTTCTCGCTGAATACGCCCACATAATCGTAGTCTTTGATTTTATCGTTCAACGCCTCTGTTTGCTCTTTCGTAAGTGAGGCGGACGATGCCATGAATGCAACTGATAATGCGAATAGAGTGATAATGATTCTTTTCATAAACAATAATTCTAATTGGGTGAAATAGTACTTTATCGTTCCCTATACTTCACTGATATACTGCAAAATTAATGAATTTATAATTACAACGAGGCTATTAAATACCATCATCATGCATTTCATAAACCGATGCCTTGTCAAATTCCATTGTGCTCCAATGGCAATCGCATACGATACGGTTTCCCACCACTTTAGCTCCTTCGAAGTGCAGCGTTTTTATGATTTCAGGGTTAGCGTTCACGCGGAAATAGAACTCATGGAAATGGTAATCGCTCATGCGACTTTCGGCCAAAGGGATATTTCGTTCCTCAAGCTGATCGATGAGGTTCCGCATCACGGGACATATGTATTGATCTTCTTGTTTCATGCTTTTGTTGCTTTTCCCCTTGCTGGAAGGGGGAGAATGTTTCCCGAGCCTGAAAGGCTCATATAGATATAGCCTATGGCACCGCCATAGGTTAATCGGCGCATCCCACCACTCTCTCCCGAGCCTGAAGGGCTCGAACAAAATAAACGGAATACAACACGCTATTCTTTTTTAAATCGTATCTCGTTTACTATCTGATACCCAACAACAAAACAAACCGTCCCTCCGACCAACGCATAAGCATCCGCAACAGCAGCATCTCCCGGTCCAAGGCATTCCTTTGTCACCTCCAACACAAAAGAGACGAGAAAACGGATAAACAGAGCAACCACAATTGTCGGAATCAGCAGAAACACCATTTTGCTAATCTGCTCTTCAATGTTATTATGCTGAACCATACAGGAACATACGACAACGCAGATTAGATAACACGGTAGGATCCAATGACTATCAACGACAAAATCGAGGAAGAGCAAAGCTATCACAACAAGTCCAGTTATTACCGAAGCAATAATTCCATATTTGAGAGATGCGAATTTGGAGACCACTATCCGCACCATCATAGTGACCAATAAACCAACAGTCATTAAACAATCCTTCGTCTGAGTCGTCCATTCTCCCGCAGTTTCGTAAAAAGGTCCATATTTATACAAATATCCTAAGAAAAAGATAGACATAAGGATCTCCACAGGACATTGAATCAGAAGTTTGTATATTTTATTCATATCATTATTTCACTTTTTTTTGGGGGGGGATAAAGATATAATTTATATGCTAATAACTCATATGTCATGGCAATTATTCAACAGGCATTTGAGCCTTCGTTTTCTTTATAATGTTTTTCCCATACACCAAGTATACATCGTCACATATTTCTCTATATTCCATCTGTACAAGATAATCATTTCTGAGTGTCTCCTCATCGTCTATAAAGGCACGACACGAAACATTAATATCTCTAAAGTGGAAGTAACATTTATCAGATTTCCATGACTGTCCACGACAAGATTTATCTATACTAAAGCATTCAATTTTTTTATCGTCGGAATTTAAATAATAGTAATATAGGCAACAAGAGGATAACGACAATAGGAAGAATATTGCATACACCACAATTGCCATCACATTTATGATCTTATTTTCTAAAAACAGCAACGCAACCATAATAAAAGGGACAACCACCACACATAAATCCACCCAACTACACGTCAATACTCTGTCACATGACCAAAAAATATAAATAAAAACATATCCGGCCAACCACTTCGCAAAATTACCTTTATTTACAGTATTCGCCTGATTCATAATGAATTTGGTTTAGTGTTTTAGATTTTAAGTAATATAAATTCCTTTATGCTAATAACCAAAGGAACCGACTATGTTTTCTCTTATTGAAGGTCATCTGCACATTATCATCTCAAAAAGGTATTGTTCCTTCTCCCTGGTACTCCCTTAGCTGCCTAAAGAAAATATCAAAAACCCGAAATTTTACCATAGAGACCGTATCTGCAGGATTGGCAGTTATCAACCTTTTCCTTGAGTCTATATATACATAATCGGAATTTAGCGTATAAGAATGGAAAAAGACGTTTTTCGCAGCAGTATCACACACGCCCCAAAAACATCGACCAATACTTTTGTTTCTAATACTTATTGTATCATATTCCATCATATACAATCCGCTTGATCCAGCATCATCTTTTATAAGCGTCACCTTACCTGCCAGATAAAAATCTGTCGCATTCATATATTCCTGAATGTCTTCAGACGTTATTACAGCCGTCGTCATAATGCCACGGATAACACATATGACAAGAAGCCACACGAACACAGTCCATAAACATTTTAATGCTATTGATTTCAATATTTTTTTCTCCATAAAACATAAAATTATACATTTTATTTTTAAGTAATATGAATTCCTTTATGCTAAAGACATTACGATAGAACAAAAAATTGGTTGCTAATGGTGGGCAGCTCCAATTGCTGCCGAGCATAACAACCAACTATTTATATTCAGAAAAAGACTCTTCTAATATCGCAAATATAATAAAAATCCAAAAAGGGAAAAATGATCTGTCCCAGCCCTTCAGGCTGGCATGGAATCTGCACCCTATCCTTACCCCAAGGCGTTGCCGTTGGGCTATATCTGTTGCAGCCTTTCAGGCGGAATGGTTCGGACGAATATTGGCGACCTCCCTTAGTGGTGGTTTCCAGAGCCTGAAAGGCTCATATAGATATAGCCCAGGGCAACGCCCTGGGTAATGCGTATATATGCGAACATGCGCCCTGTAAGGGCAAATTATTAACGGAGATTGGTTATGCCACAAAACATCTAAATTTATTCCCTATTGCCCCCTCCAGGGGCGCATCCTACCCACCCCATCTCATTCCCCAGGGTGTTGCCCTGGGCTATTTAAAGAATAAGCCTTACAGGCTATTTATCATATCTCAGAACATCCTTGACACTTTTTTGTTCCTTAGAAAGTATGTTTTAATGTTCCTTAGAAAAGTAATTTAAGGGGGTTAGTTGCCCCCCTAGGGGGGCAGTGCCGCTAAGGCGGTATATGTATCAAAAGATCGTTGACACTTTTGTGCCTTCAGACGACAGGCATGATAAATTCCACTGTTTGAATGATCTTTCCATCTCTC
>JAGCWA010000008.1 GCA_017962085.1 Paludibacteraceae bacterium | reverse complement strand
GGTTCCACCTATGAGGTGCGCTACAAGGATAAGACCATCTGCAAGGGCGATGTCACCATCGACAGCACGGTCAGCCTGACCTGTCCGAAGGAGCTCGAACCGGGCGCCTACACCGCCACCCTGACGATGTACGACGGGGAAGGGGAGAAGGCCGAGAAGGAGTTCACCTTCAATGTGATGCTGCCTGACAACAAGCAGAAGAGCTACTACGTGAAGGTATGGAACGACGTGGTGATTTGCCGGAACGGGGAGGGCCAGTTCCTCACCTACCAGTGGTACAAGGGACGAGAGAAGTGCGAGGAGGCCGCCCAACAGTTCTACAACGACAAAACGCTCCTCGACGGAGAGTACATGGTCTACGTGAGCGACAAGAACGGCAAGAGCTACTTCATCGAGCCAGTCCACTACGACGCAGTTGAGGCCGCCTACGCCATCACGGCGGAGCCTAACGTGGTGGCCCGCAACACAGACTTCACGGTGAAAGTGTCGGGTGTGGCAGAAGAGGAACTTCCGAACGCCCGCGTCGTGGTCTACCGCGCCAATGGTGTGGTGGAGAAGCTCATCGATGAGGTGGAACTGGAGAGCACCATGCGACTGAAGACAGGGGAGTATGTGATCGTCTTGACCGTCCACGACGGCAAGAACGCCAACTGCAAGGTGCTGGTGAAATGACGCCTCTTCCCATGGGTGCCTTCACACATTGTAGGAATGCTTTTTGTTGAAGAATATTGGGCATTTCTTAAAAATTATTAAATTTGCTCTGTGTGATATGTTTAGAGTCTAATGCCACGCTTTTAAGGGATGTAATTTAGAAGGTTATATGGTACGTGTTTACAAATGTTACAGGTGGATTGTCACCTTCATCCTGCTATTTTTCTCGTTCCACGGGGGATTGGCGGCCAACTATCTCTGTTTCACGGCGGAGGCGGATAACTCTGAAGTGTGGTATGTGAATGAGGCGAATAACCATCCGGACATGCAATATTCCACAGATGGGGGTGCCTCCTGGACAGCTTGGGAGGCGAACAGTCATGTTGTCCTTCCGACTGTAGGATCCAAGGTCTATATACGGGGAAACAACCCTAATGGATTTTCCCATGTCTTGAGTATGTACACCCTCGTGGATTTGCCCGAGCTGGATTGCACATATTTTAAAATGAAAGGAAGTATCGCCGCGTCAGGAAGCGTGATGAGCCTAATAGACGGAGAGGGCAATACGACCGTCATACCGAGTGGAAGTAAAGGTTGCTTTTTTTACTTGTTCGGACGCTGTAATGTACTCACCAAAGCCCCCGAATTACCAGCCACAACTCTTGCGGAGGGATGTTATAACGCTATGTTTTATAACTGCGGATTGACGGAAATCCCGAAATTGCCAGCCACCACATTGTCCGAATTCTGCTATGGGAATATGTTTATGAGCTGTTCTAAATTGAAAAAAAAGCCTGTATTATCTGCCACCACGTTGGCAACTAATTGCTACATGAACATGTTCGCCTACACGGGATTGACGGAAGCGCCGGATCTCCCCGCCACGAAATTGACCTATAGTTGTTATGCGTACATGTTCAGGGAAGCGAAGAAATTAGTTAAAGCGCCTGAATTAAAGGCTACGGAGTTGACATCTTATTGCTATGAGGGTATGTTCGAAAATTGCACTAGTTTGACTACTGCGCCTGAATTGCCGGCCCAAACGTTGGTAAGTAATTGTTACAATGGCATGTTCAAAAACTGCACCAGCTTGAACTACATCAAAGTCGGTTTGAGGTCATTGGACAACGATGTGAATGCCACGAAGGATTGGGTGTCAGGCATCACCCAAGAAGGCCTTTTCATTTTTCCGTGCGGTAGCAAATACAACAAACATGGTGTATCCGAAGTGCCGGATAACTTCACCATCGTAGCCTCACCGATCGTCATCTTCCAAAACCCGGACGGCAAGGAGCTTTGGCGGGATACCATCGGCTGCGATGCGGCGCCTGTGTACAACGGGAATCCGCCGAGCATGGGCCCTGATTATTCTTTCCAGGGATGGGACAAACCCCTGGAGGTACACACTGTGCCGGATGTCTACTACTACACCGCCGTGTATGATTATGTTGGGGCTCCAAACTACCTCTGCTTCACTTCCGAATCGGGTACTCCGCAAATCGGGTACTTGAACTATGGCGGCAATACCCCTGACGTGCAATACTCCTTGGATGAGGGGAAGACATGGTTGCCGTTGACACCGGACGGACGTGTCATCCTGGAAAATGTGGGCGATAAAGTCTATTTCAGGGGTAATAACCCGGATGGCTTCTCCCATGCTTTGTATGACATGTTCTCTCCCGACAGCAACGATAGGAACGCCTGCTCGCATTTCATGATATTGGGAGGAAATGTCTCCGCTTCGGGTAGCGTGATGAGCCTGATAGATGGAGTGGGGATCTCCGAAACCATTCCGTGCGACTATTGTTTCGCCTACTTGTTCTATTATTGCGGGGGCCTTTTGAATGCGCCGGATCTGACCGCCACAACCCTGACGAAATATTGCTATGACCATATGTTCCAGTCTTGTCAGAACCTGAAGCAGGCCTCGGAGCTGCCTGCCATGACCTTGACGGAAGGCTGCTATTCCAATATGTTCAATAATTGTTTCTTGTTGGAACGTGCCCCGGAATTGCCGGCCAAAACCCTGGCGAAACATTGCTACGAGGCGATGTTCATGTCCTGCTCCAAATTGACGCAGGCTCCTGGGTTGCCTGCCACGAAAATGGCGGATTATTGCTATGCGGAGATGTTCCGTTCCACTGGTTTGTCGAAGGCTCCTGAGTTGCCTTCCACCGCACTGGCTCCATATTGCTACAACCTCATGTTCAATGGATGCCAAAACCTGACCGAAGCGCCCGCTTTGCCTGCCGCAACCTTGGCGCAGGGTTGTTACGGGGGTATGTTCGGGAACTGTAAGTTGCTGACCGAAGCGCCCGCATTGCCTGCCACGACACTGAAGGAGGGGTGCTACCAAGGCATGTTCCAGTGGTGCGAGGGCCTGACGCAGGCTCCTGACCTGCTTGCCGACGCATTGGTGAAGGATTGCTACGGAAAAATGTTCGAAGGATGTTCGTCCCTGGAATATATCAGGGTAGGGGTCCTCTCCTTGGACAATGATGTGGATGCGACAAAGGATTGGGTCAGTGAAGTGAATCGTTCCGGAACCTTCGTCTTCCCTTGCGGTAGCACGTATGATAAGCATGGCGCCTCCGAAGTGCCTGATGACTTCACTATCGTCGGTTCGCCTATCGTCATTTTCCAGAATCCTAATGGGTCGGTATTGTATACTGACACGATAGACTGTGGCGATACACCTGTGTATGGAGGTGTTATGCCTCCTAGCGTAGGTGTGGGTACCTCCTTCTTGGGATGGGACAAGGAACTGGAGGCGATCGCTGATCCGGGCATTTACTACTATACCGCCGTCTACGAAAACATGGTAAGCCCTGTGCCTCCTAATTGCCTCTGCTTCTCCGCAGGAGAGGACGGCGCCCTCTTTACGATAGAGAACGTCGGCGGTAATCACCCTAATGTGGAATATACCGAGAATGGGGGTGTCACGTGGACTCCTTTGAACGCTGGGGATATGGTGGCGTTGGGAAGTGCCGGGGATAAGGTTTATATCAGGGGTCTCAACCCGGATGGCTTCTCCCATCAGGAAAATGTATATACTCAATTTAAGACATCGGGCAAAATAGATGTCTCAGGTAGTGTGATGAGCCTGATCGATGGAGAGGGCACTTCCACCCAAATACCGAACGACTATTGCTTCGCCCATCTGTTCAAGAACACAACAATCTCCAACCCTCCCTCTTTGCCTGCCGTTTCATTGAAGGAGTCGTGCTACCATTACATGTTCGCGGGGTGTGAGATCCTTGCCGAATTCCCTGAATTGCCTGCCATGGAATTGGCTCCATATTGTTATAACTATATGTTCGCGGGTTGCCTCTCTTTGGGTGGGGCTGGAAGTTTGCCGGCCACGAAGCTTGCTCAGGGTTGTTACAATTCTATGTTCATGAAATGTACGGGCTTAATGGTCGCCCCTGAGGAATTGCCTGCCATGGAGTTGGCTGAAGCTTGCTATGCGAACATGTTCTATGGCTGCGAATCGTTGACTCGGATCCCGAATTTGCCGGCGGAGGTTCTGGCGCCAAGTTGCTATGGCTCCATGTTCTATGGATGTGCTTCTATTTCTGAGGTGGGTCTCTTGCCAGCCTCTGTCATGGCGGATTATTGCTATTCGTCCATGTTCGCGTATTGTACAAGTATTTTCGATGGCGGTAAATTGATGGTCGAGGAGTTGGCGGATGGCTGCTTCTCGTCGATGTACAAGGGGTGTACCTCTCTTACCCGCGCCCCTCTGTTGTTGTCGTCGGAGCTGAAAAGGGAGTGCTATAAGGAGATGTTCGCCGAATGTGCGAGCCTAGACTATATCGAAGTGGGTGTCATGACCTTGGACAATGATTTTGACGCCACGCTGAATTGGGTCGATGGCGTGGATGGCCCTGGCCTCTTCGTCTTCCCTTGCGGCAGCACGTACGATAAACATGGGGTCTCTGAGGTGCCGGATAATTTTGAAATCAAGGCGTCTCCTATCCTCGTCTTCCTGAATGCCGACGATACGGAGCTTTGGCGCGACACCGTCGATTGTGAATCGGTGCCGGTGTATGGGGGCCCGACCCCTACCTATGGTGAGGGTAAGGTCTTCATTGGTTGGGATAAGGACCTGACCACCCCTTCCGAGGCGGGGCTCTATTACTATATCGCCCAATATTCGGAGGGTGGTGATGTGCCTCCGGGTCCTTGGCTCTGCTTCACGGCCGAGGAGGCGGGCTCTGAGATCTGGTACACGAACTACGGTGAGAATCGCCCTGATGTGCAATATTCCGTCGACGGTGGCGAGACATGGCAGACACTGAGTCCGGGGGAACACTACACCTTTGGGGAAGTCGGTTCCAAGGTCTATATCAAGGGTGACAACCGGAATGGCTTCTCCCATAGCGCCTCCGACAAGACTTGCTTCGGCATGTCCGGACAACTCGCCGCCTCCGGTAACGTGATGAGTCTGGTCGCTGGGGAAAATGGTCGGGCGGTAATCCCATGCGCGCATTGCTTCGACTCGCTCTTTGCCGGATGCGCATCGCTTACCAAGGCGCCTGAACTCCCTGCCGTCGCAATGAGTTTGGCTTGCTACAAGAATATGTTCAGCCATTGCACCAGTCTCAAGAAAATGCCTGATTTGCCCGCCCATGTGCTGGAAAGGGAGTGCTATGCCTCTATGTTCTCCTATTGCGAGAATCTGACGGTGGTTTCCCCTCTGGAAGCCGCAGGATTGGCGCCGGGTTGCTACGCCTATATGTTCCAAGGTTGTTCCTCTTTGACCATGGCTCCGAATCTGATGTCGACCGATTTGGCGGATAGTTGCTATTATGGATTGTTCAAGGACTGCTCGCAACTGAAGAGGGCTCCGTTGTTGGTGACCGACGTCTGGGCGGACCATTGCTATGCCCACATGTTTGAGGGGTGCTCCAGCTTGGAATATATCGAGGTGGATTTTATGTCCTTGGACAATAACGTGGGGGCGACGGAGAACTGGGTCGCCGGTGTGGATGGCCCTGGATCCTTCATCTTCCCTTGTGGCACTAAGTACGACAAACATGGTGTCTCCGAGGTGCCGGACAATTTCGACATCGAGGGACATGTGATCGTCGTCTTCCGTAATCCGGACAGTACGGAGCTTTGGCGTGATACCATCGCCTGTTTCACTGCGGCGGAATACAGGGGCGAAATGCCTCCTACCTACAAGGAGGGTTTGGTTTTCTGGAAATGGGACAAGGAGATGACGCTCATCTATGCCCCTGGTGTCTATTATTATACCGCTCAATACCGCGACGAATCTGATAACATCGAAGGTGACTGGCTCTGCTTCACGGCCGAGGCGGCGGGCTCTGGAGTGGCGTACTCTTGTATTCTGGGATCCGTGGATATGGAATACTCCGTGGATGGAGGAAAAAGTTGGGAATCGTGGGGCCCGAACCAAAAGGTGCCTTTGGATCATGTGGGAGATCAAGTCTATGTCAGGGGGTATAATCCGGACGGTGCCGGGTTGCCATACTTGAGATTCTCCGGCTTGTCGGGTAGGATAGCTGCTTCCGGTAGCATCATGAGTTTGGTCGATGGTGTGGGTGAAACGACTGTGATTCCATGTGAACGTTGCTTTAACTCTTTGTTCGCCGATTGTTCCGCCCTCACGAAGGCTCCTAGATTGCCTGCCACGACATTGACGCTTGCATGCTATAGCGAAATGTTCATGAGATGTATGAACCTCAAGGAGGCTCCTGCGTTGCCTGCCACTGAGATGCGGGAGCTCTGCTATTCTTATATGTTCGCTTATTGCGATTCGCTTAAGACGGCTCCCGCCTTACCTGCCACTAAGCTGGATACGATGTGTTATGGCGATATGTTCCGTGGCTGCGAGTCGCTGGTGAATCCTCCTGCGCTACCTGCCACGTCATTGGCGCCGAACTGCTATTCCTACATGTTCTTTGGTTGCAGTGCCCTCAAAAAGGCTCCTGACCTGCCTGCCACGACATTGGCGACGCAGTGTTACATGAATATGTTCTCCCAATGCACTGGTCTGATTCAAGCCCCTGAGTTGTCCGCTACAGAGTTGGCGACTTCTTGTTGTGTGGCAATGTTCTTGGGTTGTAGTTCTCTGTCTCGTGCCCCTGAGTTGCCTGCCACGGAAATGAAGCCTAGTTGTTACACGGGTATGTTCTCCCAATGCACCTCCTTGACACGGGCTCCTGAACTCCCGGCTATGATATTGGCTGAATCTTGTTACCATTCGATGTTCTACGGCTGCGCTTCTTTGACGCAGGCTCCCGAACTTCCGGCTACGGAGTTGAAACCGAGTTGTTACAATTTGATGTTCTTCGATTGCATCTCTTTGGTGCAGGCTCCGGAACTTCCGGCTCCGGAATTGGAAGCGTATTGTTACAACTCGATGTTCGCTAATTGTAGGTCTTTGACCCTTGCTCCTGAATTGCCTGCCACGGAGTTGAAGCCGTATTGTTACATGGATATGTTCAGTAATTGTGAGAACCTAACCTACATCAAGGTGGGTGTCATGTCTCTGGATAATGATATGAGGGCTACGGATGGATGGGTCGTGGGCGTGGATGAACCTGGTACCTTCATTTTCCCTTGCGGTAGTAGGTATGATAGACGTGGTGTCAGCGAGGTGCCTTGGAATTTTACGATCGTCAGTTCCCCGATTGTCATCTTCCAAAACCCGGACAGCACGGTGCTTTGGCAAGATACGATCGACTGTAATACAATCCCTGAATATGGGGGTGCGACCCCAACCTATGGTGAACAGTCCACCTTCCTGGGCTGGGATCCTGAGCCGACGCTCATCACGGATCCTGACGTCTACTACTTCACCGCCGTATATGAGAAACAGTTTGACCCTAGTAAATGTCTCCACTTCACGGCCGAGGAGGCTGGCTCCCAAATATGGTACAGTAATGCCGGTGATGTGGTCCCGGACGTTTGGTACTCCCTTGACGAAGGGAAATCATGGAAGAAATTGGATCCGAGCGAAAAAATAACGTTGGAGAATGTGGGGGATAAGGTTTATCTGAAAGGAAATAACCCTAATGGTTTTAATTGGCTTGATGCGGATTCATTGATCTCATCGAACGAATTCAAAATGTCTGGACTGATCGCGGCTGGTGGTAGCATAATGAGCCTGATCGATGGGAAGGGGGAGTCGACTGTCATTCCAAATGAATATTGCTTTGATGGTTTGTTCAAATATTGCAATAGTCTCACACATGCCCCTGAATTGCCTGCCACCACGTTGATGCCGCATTGTTATCAGGGAATGTTTTATGGGTGTGACAACCTGATACAAGCCCCAGATTTGCCTGCGACTAAATTGGTCCATGACTGTTATCACGGCATGTTCATTGGTTGCGAATCATTGAAGACGGCCCCTGAATTGCCGGCTACGGAATTGGTGGAGAATTGTTATATTTATATGTTTAACGGGTGCGTCCAACTCAATTATGTCAAGGTGGGTGTCATGTCTCTGGACAATGAGTTTAACGCTACCGCGGAATGGGTGGATGGAACGAATGAACCTGGCACCTTCATATTCCCTTGCGGTAGTAAATACGACAAACATGGATACTCTGAGGTCCCGGTTACCTTCAAAATCGTCTCTTCCCCGATCGTCGTCTTCCAAAACCCGGGTGGCGCGGAGCTCTGGCGGGATACCATCGATTGCAAGACAGTCCCTGAATACAAGGGCGAGGAACCTTTCATCGGTGAGAATTACACCTTTGTGGGTTGGGACAATGAACTGACCGTCCTGCCTATCCCTGATACCTACTACTTCACGGCTCTCTACGAGGAGAAGGAGCCTCTCGCTGTGACCGACTCTGCGATTGTCGCTTGCGACTCGTTCGCCTTCAAGGGCATCACTTACCGTGAAAGCGCTTCATGGAACGATACGCTGACCTCCACTGAGGGTGCCGACCATGTCATCGCCTACCACCTGACCATCCATAAGGGTGTGACGACGGACACGATCATAAAGGCGGAGGGAAACTTCTCTTGGCGGGGTGTCACCTACACGGAGAACGCTTCGTGGAACGATACGTTGCAGACGGTTAATGGTTGTGATAGCATTGTGCGTATTAACTTGATAATCAATGGTGACGTGCCTGCTCTTGTTACCGATACCTCCATCGCGGCCTGCGATTCGTACGTCTACAAGGGTGTCACCTACACGGAGAATGCTTCGTGGAACGATACGTTGACCACCACCGATGGTGGCTACCGTATCCTCGCTTACCACCTGACCCTCCACAAGAGCGTGACGACGGATACGACCATCACGGCGGAGGAGAGCTTCACTTGGAAGAAGGTCACCTACACGGAGAGCGCTTCGTGGAACGATACGTTGCAGACGGTTAATGGTTGTGATAGTATTGTGCATATTAGCTTGATAATCAACGGTGAAGTACCAACTCCTGTCACTGATACGTCCATTGCGGCTTGCGGTTCGTACGTCTACAAGGGTGTCACCTACAGCGAGAATAGTGTTTGGAGCGACACGCTGACCTCCTCTGACGGTGGCGACCGCATCCTTACTTACCACCTGACCATCCATAGGGGTTCTGTGGTGGATACGACCATCACTGCGGAGGGTAGCTACACCTGGAAGGGCACTACCTACACGGAGGATGCTTCATGGAGTGATACGTTGCAGACAATCCATGGTTGCGACAGTATCGTGCGCTACAGCCTCACCATAGAGAAGGAGAAACCTAATCTTCAACTGACCGTTGAGGAGAAACTATACCTCGTTCTGCCGGGCGGTTCCGAAACGATATCCTATGAACTCACGGGCGGCGAAGGCTCGAAGTATGAGGTTCGCTACGAGGACAAGACCCTTTGCTCGGGCGACGTCACCAACGACAGCACGGTCTCTCTGACCTGCCCGTCCAGCCTGGAGCCGGGCGCCTACACCGCCACGCTGGAGATGTGCGACGGGGAAGGGAACTGCGCCGAGAAGGAATTCACCTTCAACGTGATGCTTCCGGACAACAAGCGGAAGAGCTACTACGTGAAGGTATGGAACGACGTGGTGATCTGCCGCAACGCAGACGGACAATTTCAAACCTTCCAGTGGTACAAGGATCGTAGGAAGTGCGAGAACGCCGCCCAGCAATACCTCAACGATGTCAACCTCCTCGATGGGGAGTACATGGTCTACGTGACCGACAAGGATGGCAAGAGCTACTTCATTGAACCAATCGTCTATGCTCCTGTTGAGGCCGCCTACGCCATCACGGCGGAGCCTAATGTGGTGGCGAAGGGTACGGAATTCACCGTGAAGGTATCGGGTGTGGCGGAGGAAGACTTGAAGGACGCCCGCATCGTGGTCTACCGCGCCAATGGGGTGGTGGAGAAACTCCTCGACGAGGTGGAATTGGAGAAGGTAATGCGCCTGAAATCAGGGGAATACGTCATCGTCCTGACCGTCAACGACGGCAAGAATGCGAACTGTAAGGTGCTGGTGAAATAAGTTGGAAACAATAAAAATAAAAAGATATGAAATTGGTTTTTAGAAAATTAGCATGGTTGATGCTGGCGTTGTTGCCCCAAGTGGCATCGGCGCAGGATAAGTTGTTCAACATCTCCCTCGGGGGAGGCTTGGAAGTATTGAACTACACCCCGGAGATCGGAAAGCCGAAACCGGGTGGCGGTGTGATGTTCGAGTGGCAGTTCCAGCACTTCATCGTGAACAATTTCGGTTACGGTGTGGGTGTCGGACTATCCTATTTCACGGCGAACTACTACATCAACGAGACCATCGAGAAGCAGGTGACGGAAACCGAGACGGACGCTGGTGTGCCTTACATCCTGCGCACGATCTTCAACGACTTCAACGAGAAGCAGAGGACCTTCCAGATCGAGGTGCCCATAGGACTCTACGCCCGCTTCTTCCTGAACGACTACTCCCAGTTCATCATCGGCGCCGGTCCTAAACTGGCCTTCCCGCTGATCTCCAAGTACGAGTACTCCCGCGGTTCGGTCGAGACGCGCGCCTACTTCGGCGGCGACATCGAGGCGGAGCTCTCCAACATACCGCACCACGGCCTCTACAAGCAGGACGCGAACGGGGACGACGACATCGACACGGACTTGCCGCTCATCTCCGTCTACGTGGACATGATGTGGACCCGCGCCTTGAACAACTCCAGCGCATTGCATATCGGCGGTTATCTCTCCTACGGGCTCTCCGACATGGTCTCTAACCACGACGCCACCATGGGTATCAGCAAGAAGAGTATCCTCAACAGCACGCTGACGGAGAAGGTCATCCCGATCTGCGTGGGCATGAAGGTGGGTGTTACCCTCCCGCTCAAGAAGGGTGGCAAGCGCTCTATATTCGACGGATTCTAATTTTTATGAACTCCTAAAACAGGACGTTATGAAGTCACTTTTTTCTTTTCTCAACAAGGGATTCTCTTTCCTCTTTTCCCTCTTTGGCCTGAGTTCCTGCATCTACTGTGCGTACGGTTGCCCTGATACCACGTACCTGTTCATGGGAAATGTGGTGGACGGGGAGAATAACCCGGTCGGTGATCTGGATGTCTACATGAGTGAACCAGCCCCTGATAACGCAACGAATAAGAGGGGTGAGATCGATGTGACGCATGGCACTCTCCATTTCAAAACCATATCCGACTCTATAAAGACTAACGAGGATGGAGATTTCGGTTTCACGGTGAAGAAGGATGGCTGTTCCAAAGGCGTTTTCCTCTTCATCTTCGACAAGCGTGACTACGAATGGAAGGATACGGTGGTGGCGTATAATGGTCCTGAAACGGAGATCGTGAAGAGTAATATTCGTGTCGTGTTGAAGAAAAAAGGTGAGAACTAAGTGCTTGGGGAGTGCATGTTTCCCCTAGTTGTCTCACCATTGACTATGACCATTTACGATCAGCTATTCCATAGAGGCAGAAAGCGACTAAACTTTCTGCCTTTTTTATATGAGCTTTCCTGAGGTTGAAAGTCTTCCTTGTCCCCCGCATCCGAAAGGGAAAAACATGAAGTGTGATGTCCACGTACATACACCACGCCAGAAAACATCCAATGACTAGTGCCGGTTGTTACCTCCTTCTTAGAAGAAGCAGGAGAGCATGATTTCATGCGTGTTGGATGGCAGGTTGTTGTACTTCCCTAAGTTCAGGTCATACGTGTAGCCGAAACGGAACATATTCCACTCCAAACCAAGCGTGATGGCCATCATAGACATATCTGTCGGCTTGGACAAGTCTGGCCTCCAGGTTAGTCCTCCCCAAATGAATTTGTTGTAGAATGCCATGGCGTTGATTTCCATAACATTCGTCTTGTGTTTGTGCATGTATACCAGGGCGGGTGCGAGGTCGAAGTGTTCCGTCAGCGGAATGAATCCTCTACCGTAGAAGTAGAAGTGGCGCCCTGACTGGAATGTGGTGGAACTGTCATGGATTATGTGCGTGCAGGAGGCGCCGAGCATCCAGTGCATGGAGGTGAACTCCACACCGAAGTTCAGGTCAGGCTTCACCTCCGTCGTCTTCTCCTTGACGTAGGTGTCTCCGTTGTTCCGCTCGGCCTCGTCCCTCATGATATTGTTCTCTGGATTGAAGTATCCGAAATTGGCACCTCCCGACAAACCCAACGAAAGGATATATTTCTCCGTTATATCCATATGGTAAGAATATACAAGCTGTGCATTGGTGGTGCTGTGGGCCACACCTAGGTTGTCGTAGTTGACGGTCAGACCGAGACTGGACTTGTACTGCTCGCTATAACCCGAGAAGTTCAGCAGGCACGTCTTAGGACTGTTCTTCACACCTGCCCATTGGAACCGTCCCAATGTGAAGAGGTCAAACTTCTCGTTGTTTCCGGTGCCCGCAGGGTTGACATTGATTCTGGAGAAAAATTGCTGCGACAACAACAAGTCCTGCTGCGCATGAAGCGTAGCGACGCAACACAGAGCCAAACCAAGAGCTATAGCTTTTATTCTATTCTTATTCATTGTTCCTAAATATATCGTTTCGTTCTCTGTTTATCAATTCATTTTGGTGATCTCCGCGCGACGGTTCTTCTGGTGATCCGCTTCCGTCTTGGCATCCTTAACGATAGGGTGGCGTTTCCCGTCTCCACGTACCTCGAGCCTATCCATCTTCACGCCTTTAAGCAGCAGGTTGAATCGCAGCCATTCCGCGCGCTTGAGAGACAACTCGTCGTTGTATTCGTCCGAGCCTCGTTCATCGGTGTGGCCGACGATCTGGAACTTGCTGTCGGGATAGGCTTTGAGGAAGTCCAGCACGACGAGCAGGTCTTTTTCGTATGTACCGTTAGGTATGTCCGTATCAAACTTGAAATAGAAAATGCGCATGTCGTGGGTCGCCTGCACGTTTTCGGAGAGTTGGATCACCGCGTCTGGGTTACCCTTCGACTTGTCGTCGGTTTGCTTTTGGGCGGTGTTCCCTTGTGCGAGACTGTTGACACGTGCGATTTCGTCCATTATCTGCTTGTGTATCTCTTCCTCGGTTGGACGAGTCTCCTCGCTTTGTTTCTCTTCTGTGACGGCTTTGTCTGGAGTTTCCGCCAATAAGGAATCGTTAGCTTTCGTCTCCTCTTGCTCCGTGGTCGTGGCGGCTAGTCGTTCCAAATCCTTTTTCGCGTTCTCTTCGGCGTATGTGTGCGTAGGCTTGTTTGCGTCGGCCACATAGATGTTGTATTTCCCCTTTTTGAGTTTTTTGTCGCCCACCTTTTTGTTGGAGGCGAAGACAAGGGACCCGTCTTCTCTTATGTAAGGGTAGTTCTCATCCGCGTCTGAGTTGATGTCGCTACCCACTTGGGTGGGAACGCCCCATTCTCCGTTCGGGTCTTTCTTCACCTTCCAGATGTCCAAGCCCTTTGAATCCTTCATGTTGGAGGCGAAATACATTTCGGTTTCGTCTTCGTTGATTGTCGGATTCAGGATTACTGTGTTATCGCTAGGCTTATACCTCCAGTTGGCGTAGGCTAATACCGAACCAGGGTATTTGTCGCGTTCTACCTCCGAACCGATGATCTTGATGTATTTGTCTTCCTCCCATTTCCCGTCTTTCCTCCGCTTGGCGGTGAAGAGCTTGCCCGCCTTCGAGTAGTATAGTGTTCCTGACTTGTCGCTGTAGGCTACTTGCCCGTCAGGCTTGATGCGGGAAAACTCCTCCGTATAGGTCATCGTCTTGATGGACCCGTCCTCGTTCAACTCCGCGATAAACGTGCTGTCATGGCGAACACAGATGGCGGTCTCTCCCTTGTAGGGGGAAAGAAGGGACTCCTCTCCCACATTCTCGCCTTTGGAAAAATTAAATTCTTGGTTGCAGAATGCGTTTTGGGAAGCCAACCACATCCATGTAGCTAATAAGGATAAAAAAACTCTTTTCATTTTTCTGATCTTTCCCTTATTCATTATTTTCTAAATACTTCAATTGTGCCTTTCTCGACACGTCCGTCCTTAAGCGTGATGACATACATGTATACGCCCGGATCGGCTGTGTCGCCCCTATATGTTCCATCCCATCCATTGGAGGAGTTGCATACGATATTTCCATATCGGTCATAGATGATGACCTTATAGCCTGGCATAAAGTCATCGTTGAATCCATCTGCTGTGTGTGGCGTGAATAGGGTCGGTATGACAATGTTGTCCGTCATGTGGGCGGCGATCTTATCGCTCACGATGATCGGGCACGCTCCATTCTCCGCCAAGTAATAGTAGGTGACATCTTCCTTCGGGAAGTCGATGTAGTGGGCTTCTTCCGTCGTGGATATGGCTTCCTCCGTACCGTCTTCAGCGATTCCGTACCAGGTGTATGGACCGATTACTGGGGTGGTGGTCTCTGCCACTAGATTGATGCTGGATCCGTATTTAACCACCTTTGTGGTGGTTTTGATGGTCGCCTCCGAAGGGTGGGCCACGCGTATCTTTACGGAGTCTTTCTCGGAATCCGCGCAGACACTGTCGCGTATCATTACCCAAGGGGAACTGCTTTGGTCAATCAGTACGGTTCTCTCCGGCACATCCGTCTCCGTGCTGTCCCACCAGATATAGTGGTAGTGTGAACCGGAAAGGGCTTTCGCCGACAATGTGACGGAGTCCGTGCCTGTCTGGCAGATGTCGTCTTCATCCACGGAGAGTTGTACCGAGAGCGCCTTGCGTACCTCCACTGAAGTGCTCTTCTCGATGCGTGGACATCTGTCGTACAAGGAGGAGGCTTCTACGGAATAGGAGGTCGTTTGGTCTGGTGTGACGAGCAATGTGTCTGCCTTGGATTGGTTGCTCCATGTGAATCCGCCAATAAGGTTGCCCATCTTGTCCACACGTAGAATGGTCCCTTCCGTCTGCGTCTCGCATATCGCCGCTTGGTCTGCGTACACTTGAATGTCGATAGGCTTGTCCACTACAAGTCGGATGGTGTCGTACTGGGCAGGACATAACTTGTGGAATGATTGGGCGATTACGCTATAGGTGCTGTCTCGCACGATCACATCGACGGTGGATTGTCCGATCTCTCCTGTGCTCCATGTGTAGGAACCGATTTGCCCGTTGTTGACGGTGACGGAGAGGCGGAGAGTGTCGTTAAGACATACCGTATCCTTGTCTGATGTCAGTGTGATGGATGGTAACTGCTCCACGAAGATTTTATGCTCGTACGAAACCATGATGTTGCTGTCCTTCTGGATAGCGACCCGAACAAAGGCGGTGGAGTCGAAGGCGATTTTCAGCGTGTCTTTACCGCTCATGCCTGCGATCGGGGTGTATTCCGCATCTCCTAACTGCTTCGTCGCCCATTCGATTTGGTATCCCTCCGGAAGCTTGTCCAACGCTTGTCTGTTGATGGCGAAATACAAATCACCATGGTTGGAGCAGATCGAGTCTGCCCAGTTGGCTGGGGTGAGTTGGTTATGCCTTAGAATGAGTGAATTGGATATCTTGTCCGCTCCACAGCTTGAATTGCCCGTTTCTGCGAAATCGAGCGCCGCCTCTCTTGAGGTCGAGGTCAGGGCGCGGAGATATGCGTACTTGCTTATGTTGCTTGTGGAGACCGTGATAATGGTATCCATCGTAGGCTCTGACAAATTGCTCCAATTGATTGAATCCGTGGAGATTTGATATAAGAACACATGGTCGAAGCCGTCCTCATTGTCTGGCCTTATGCGTAGGCTGATTGTGTCGGCGCTGATCGGCAGGTCCCTATCTTCAGTACCCACGAAACGGAGGGTGAAGGATGATCCGCAGTCTGCTCCCACATGGTATCTCTTTGACACGCTCTTTTTGCCTTCGTCGACGGCTTTGGCGGTCAATGTGAAGAAGCCTTCCAATGATATGTTGTTGATGACCAGTTTGTTGTCACTAGTCACCTTGGCTAAGGCTTGGTTGTCAACTTCCCATTCCACCTCTTTTGACGTGGCGTTCTCCGGAAGGATGCGCAGGCTCAGGTCTATCGTGTCACCATGGCTGACGCATACGCACCCGTTGATGTACATGGAGTCGATAGAGATAGGGTTCTCCAGGTACAAGTAGATGGTGGTGTCCGCCTTCAGCTCGTAGTTGCCCTTGTGCTCCTCTCCGTAGTGAAGGAAGTAGGAGTAGGAGCCTTTCTCGCAGAAGATTTCCACTGTGCCGTTCTCGTCCGTGTAGGTGGAGTTGTAGAAGGTTCCGTTTTTCTGGATGTCCAATAGCAGGTTGGTCGCCGGTTCGTTGTTCTCCTTGTATAGGGCGATGTACTTGACGTCGTACATCTTAGCACCGGATACCACATCGAAATTCATATCGTAGTCCTTAACGATGAAATCCCTTACGATGTCGATGATCCTCAGTTGATAACGTCCCGGGGTTAGGAGGTCGATGACCTGACCTTCTATGTTGGTTCGGATACCCTCGTGTGAGTTGTCGTCGTAATAGGTGCTCGTGGATAGGACACCGTTCTCGTCGTATTTGTATATGTTGGCATTGACGCCTTGCAAGAGATTCAGGTTCGCGTCCTTGACGTAGATAGTGACTGTTCGTTTCACTGGCACCACGATGTAGATGGTCGTGTCGTTTCGGGACGTGTTGCCTGGAATCTCGAAGAGGCGCGAGTGGACACCCTTGAAGTCGTAGTCTTTCAATTCATACTTCACGAAATACTTGCCTGTGTCACAAATGGCCGGTGAGCTAAATACCCACGCTTTTTCATTGCCGTTGTAATTATCCTTGAGTTCGGATTTGATCCTGCAATATTTTGTGCTGTCCGCCTTGTAGATGTCCATGTTCATGATTTGCGGATAGACCAATTTTCCGTCGTGGATGAATTGGAAGTATACCTTCTTCTCGTACCCTTTGCTTTTGAAGTAGAGGGTCGTGTCGGACTTGAGCTTGATCGTCTGTGTGTCGCCCAATGCCGCAAAGGTGTAGGAACCTTCCAAGTATGATTCGGTGTATATACCTGCACTATCCGTCAGGAGTTCCATGGCGGCCTTACCTACGATCTGGTGGATGTATTGGCGGGACTCGAAAGCTTCACCATAGACGTTTAACAGTTTGATGGTGACTAGATGGAATGGAGTCAACTTCGTCACAGCGTGGGTGACGGTGTCTGATTTGTGTACGGATAGGCTCTTGTTGATTCTCTGGTCATAGCCTCTCTCTGCCAAATAGAAACTGTAGGTGTATAATCCTGGAGGCAATAGGATGGAGTCCTCGATTTCATATGTTTCCGTCGCTTCCGTGAAAGTGGAAGGGTATTTGAAGTACACGTCGCTGTTGTAGGAGTCCCATATTACGATGTCCTTGATGGAGCTAGGAGAGAACTGCTCGTCTCCATAGAAGAAATCGAAGAGTATCCTCGTCGCTTTTAGGTCTGTATATGTATGGATGATTGTGTCTTGCGTCACCTCGAAGTTTTTCATGGTGTCATTCAAAACATATATATTGTATGGGCCTTTTGCCTCGAATGTGACAACTCCTCCTGAACCTGTTAGCATGCCGACTTTTGCTCCGTTTTGTAGGTTTTCTATAATGACTGGAATCTTTGCCACAGGGGTGATGCTGTCCTTGTTGGATAGTACCTTCACTATGACATTGAATGTTTCGGGCTCATCGTCGTCATCCTCATCCCCATTGTCATCGTTGTTATTGTCATCGTCGTCATCATCATCATTATTATCATGGGGGTCAATCTCTGAGGGATCTTTCAGAACGAAATCGTGTATATTCCCTGTGAGACGATCGTTGTCAGTTACGACAATCGTGTCGGTCAGTACTCCGTATTCCCTTGTCTCTACGGAAACCGCGAAGGTGCCGGCACAGAGGGATATCGGTGTGCTCGATCTGCTTGCTTCGTAGTACCCGTTGACGGACCATGCCGTGACGGATGGCGCCACATCCGCAGAACCATAGTGGTAGACACTGTCTTTTCCGATGTATGTCACTTCGAATTCTTTTGTCAGGATGACGATCTCCCTTCCGTTCCTCACAAACCTGAAGTTGAAGGAGTGCGTGATTTGTCCGCTGGACATCTCCACCTCCGTGTTGACGTTCTCGTCCTCCAAATGGATGGTCGAGTCTCCTTTGAATGTGCTGAACAGGTAGTCTCCTTTAGGCAAAGTGAATTGCAGGACACCCGTCTGGTCTGAATATTTCTCACAGATGTATGTCGTCGAATAGTCAGGGTTTATTTTATATACGGTGGCTCTCTTGTCACTCTGCATTTCTCCCAAATCGTTCATGAAGGAAATCTGCAACACTCTGTAGTCCAAATTGACCCATGTGTATTTCCCCTCGGAGACGCTGAAGGTGTCTTTGTTCAAGTCTCCGTATTCAAAACTGTATGAGTATTTGCCTTGGGGGAACTCATTATCCACCACACGCCCGTCATTGCCTGTGGTATAACTCTTGAATGGCACTCCTCCTTGGTATATGGTTATGGGAAGATTAGTCACGGCATTGTTCTTGGAATCGGAAATCTCGAAAACTAATATTCCCTGCGATTGCATATTGCCGATGAGAAGGCACGTAAACACTTCGATTAAGAAAATAACCCTGGAAAAAGACTTCATTTTCTGTGTAAGTTTGATTGTATATACGTATGTTGTCTATCAATTATGTTCGCAAATATAATTGATTTTTCAAAAAGAAAAAATATTGGCATGAATTTTGAAATGTCGTGTTGGGGAAACATATATAACCTGGGGAGAATGCGTTTGCATAAATATTCCATTTCGCCCGAGACGTTGGACGGGGCATGTTCGCCGACTATCAATTGGACGAGATTGAACCCCTGACGGGTGGGGGATGCCGGCTTATTTGCCTGCTATCACCTCCACTTCAATCAAGGCTCCTTTGGGTAGGGATTTCACCTCCACGCAGGATCTTGCGGGTGCGTTCTCCTTGAAATACTCCCCGTAGATCTGGTTCACTGTTCCGAAACTTGCCATGTCGGTGATGAAGACGGTGGTCTTCACGACGTTGGCGTAGGTGAGTCCGGCCGCCTTCAGGATCTCCCCAATGTTTTTCATCACTTGTTTCGTCTGCTCCTCGATGGATGGGCCGACGAGGTTGCCCGTGGCGGGGTCGATGGCGATCTGCCCAGACGAATATAGCGTGTCGCCTGCCCAGACCGCTTGGCTGTAAGGCCCGATTGCGGCTGGCGCGTTGTTTGTTGATATTATTTTTCTCATGTCTTAAAAAATGTTTATCGAAATACAAATGTATTCTTTTTTAGGGAGAAATCCATCTGAAAGTTGTATTTTTGTGGTTGTCTGTAAGACGGGGACAATCATGATGAACAATAGTGAAATACAAAGTGTGAAAAATAAGTTCGGTATTGTGGGGGCTGACTCCGCATTGAACCGGGCGATTGACGTGGCTGTGCAGGTGGCCTCCACCGACTTGTCCGTGCTGGTCACGGGAGAGAGCGGTGTGGGCAAGGAGAGGTTCCCGCAGATTATCCACCAGTACAGCGTGCGGAAGCATAACAAGTACATTGCGGTGAACTGTGGCGCCATTCCGGAGGGTACGATAGACTCTGAGCTTTTCGGACACGTCAAGGGCTCCTTCACGGGCGCTACCTCAGATAGAAAAGGCTATTTCGAGGAGGCGAACGGTGGTACCATCTTTTTGGACGAGGTGGGCGAGTTGCCCCTCTCCACACAGGTGCGCCTCCTCCGTGTCTTGGAGGCCGGCGAATACATGAAGGTGGGTTCGTCGGAGGTCTATAAGACCAACGTGAGGGTGGTCGCCGCCACCAATTTGGACATGTCCCGCGCCATATCGGAGGGACGTTTCCGCGAGGATTTGTATTATAGATTGAACACGGTGCCTATTTCGGTTCCGCCGCTCCGCCAGCGCGGGGACGATATCTATCTGCTGTTCCGCAAGTTCGCGACGGACTTCGCGGAGAAGTACAAGATGCCGGCCGTCTCGTTGTCTGCGGAGGCTAAGATTCTTTTGCTCCATTATCCATGGCCCGGCAATGTCCGCCAGCTGAAGAACGTGACGGAACAAATCTCCGTGCTGGAGACGGACCGTGAGATCTCGAAGGAGACCTTGCTCTCCTATCTGCCTGCCCAGGCGGTGGGCTCTAATTTGCCGATGATCACTCCTTCGTCGGGCGACAAGTCGTTCAACAGCGAGCGGGAGATCCTCTATCAGGTCTTGTTCGACATGAAGAAGGATATGAACGATTTGAAGAAGCTGGTGAATGATATCATGCGGGGTGCCGGCATGCATGTCGAGGATATGCAGATGACGCAACCCGAAATGCATGGCTACCGTGACATCCGCCACTCCATCGATGACGTACATGGCTTGGAGTCTGGCTTCCAGCCTGAATCGGGTGTGCAGACCACTCCTGTTTCCTCTCCTTCGGTGACGCAGATCAAGGCGCAAAGGGACATCCAGGATATGGAGGAGTATGTGGAGGAGAATTTCTCCCTGGAGGATGCGGAAAAGGATATGATCAAGAAGGCATTGGAGAAACATAATAATAAAAGGAAATACGCGGCGCAGGATTTGAAGATCTCCGAGCGTACGCTGTATAGAAAGATCAAACAATATGGCTTGGAATAAAAGGAAATATTTTCTCTTGGCGTTGGTCGCCCCGCTGTTGCTGGCGGTCGTCTCCTGCAAGATCTCTTATAAGTTCAATGGGTCGTCCATTGATTATACGGTCGTGAAGACGATCAGCATCGACGAGTTCCCGAATAGGGCGCCGCTGGTCTATGCCTCGTTGTCTTCGGACTTCACGGAGAAGCTGAAGGAGGAGTTCTCCTCCAAGACCGCGCTCCGTTTCGTGGAACATGACGGGGACTTGCAGATCTCGGGAGACATCACGGGTTATAATGTGGTCTCCAGCGGTGTGAACTCCTCCGGTGAGGCCGTCGACTCCCGTCTGCAGATGTCCGTCTCTGTCCGTTTCGTGAACAGGGTCAATTCCACGGAGAGCTTCGAGAAGACATTCTCCTCCTACCAGACTTTCTCCAACCAGTACACGATCGACCAGGTGCAGGGTGAACTCAATGGATTGCTGATCGAGGACATCGTCAGCCAAATATTCAACGCAACCGTAGCCAATTGGTAAGAAGATGACGGCAAGTGAACTCATATCGTTAATGGAGCATCCCGGACGTGTTTCCGAGCGCCACCTGAAGGACCTGCGGGAGAACATGGAGCGTTTCCCCTATGCCCAGACCTTCCGTCTGCTCTACTTGAAGGGCCTCCATAACATGGGGGATTTCCGTTTCGACCAGGAACTCAGGAAGACATCCCTTTATGCCGCCGATAGGAACGCGCTCTTCCAATTGGTCCTTATTCAGCCTGAGGAGGAAGAACCCGAGGCTGTGGTCAAGCCTGCCGTGGAGCCCGAGTCTGTTCCGGAGCCGGAAAAGCAGACTTCCCGTGTCGTGCCTTCTCCTACCTATATTACGGATATGACCGAGCTGCTGAACGATTTGAAGCCGATCGAGACGGATGGGAAGGTGAAAGAGATGCGCGGACAAAGCCTGATTGACGAATTTATATGTTCGAGGGAGTCGATTGACGAAAAAAAATATAGCATCGGCGACGCTCCGGTCGAGCCGGCACCGATACTTTCGGAACCGGTTGAAAATCAGCAGGAAGAAACAACTTGCCTGACGGAAACGTTGGCCAAAATCTATATCAAACAAAGGAAGTTTGACAAGGCGATAAAAATATTTAGGCAGTTAAGTTTGAAAAATCCAGAAAAAAGCATTTACTTTGCAGACCAAATCAGATTCTTTGAAAGACTGATAGAAAATTTAAACAAATAAGTTATAAAAGATGTTTACGTTTATTACGATTGTTGTTGTGATTGCTTCCATTACTTTGGTTGGCGCAGTATTAATGCAAAACTCTAAAGGAGGAGGCTTGGTTTCAAGTTTTCAAGCTCAGAATCAAATCATGGGCGTAAAGAAAACTACTGATTTCATGGAGAAAGCGACTTGGTTCTTGGTGTGTGTGGTGGTTGTGTTGAGTATAGCTAGTGCTGCGGTATATCCGAGAGAAGAGGCAGGCGCGAAATCTCAGTTGACAGGACAAGTGGAGTCTGCTACGGCTCCTGCTTCTGACACAGAAGCTGAATAAGAAAAAAAGTAATTGATTTTTAATCCTCAAAGGGGCCGGATTTTTCCGACCCCTTTTTTTATTCATATATATGTTGCGAGAGTCCTTCTTTTCTCCTATATTTGTATGAAGCATAATGAAAAAGGGGAATGAAAAAAATTTTATCTATATTCATTGTCTTACTATCCTTTGTCGGACTCCATGCGAAGCAGTATGGTGTCGACAATATTGAGATGGTCCACCTTCAGGATGCGTCTCGTTATGTTTGCAACCCTGAGAACATTTTGTCGTGGGATTCTGTGGCGGTGATGGATGCCTTGCTGGGCCGATTGGAGGATTCCACGGGTATTGAGGTGGTTGTCGTCGCGGTGGATTCCCTCGCGAACCATGATTGTTATGAGACCGCTATTCGCCTTGGACAAAAATATGGTGTGGGCAAATCCTCGCTGAACAATGGGTTGGTCATCCTGCTCTCCACGCAGGAACGGTGTGTGCAGTTCTCCACAGGCTCTGGCCTTGAGGGATACTTGCCTGACGCGATATGCAAGAGAATCCAAATGAGTTATATGACCCCGCGTTTTAAGGAGGGGGATTGGTCTGGCGGTATGACGATGGGCGTACGCGTTGTCTATGACACTTTGCAAGGCTCCATGACTTGGGAGGAGGAGGAAGAAGACCTTACCCTCTTCGATTATCTCTTCTTCTTCGGTATCCTCTTTTTCTTCCCGTTCATCGCTTTGTATTCGTGGTGGAAGAATAAGAAGTGCCCTAATTGCGGCAAACACTCCCTGAAGCAGACCTTAAGCGAAAAGGTCTACTCCGACAAGACGATGGTGAAGTATAAGGACACATACGTGTGTGGCAAGTGCGGGAAGGAGACGACTCGTCTTCGGACCATCTATAAGTCGACCGGCACCACCCGTAGGTCGGGAGGTTATGGCGGCGGATTCGGCGGCGGATTCGGCGGCGGCAGGTCGTCCGGAGGCCATTTCGGTGGAGGCCATTTCGGTGGAGGCCATTTCGGTGGCGGTGGCGCAGGCTCCCGCTTCTGAGATTCTCTTTGTGGTATATAATGTGTAATCAAATTAGTACAAATTTTAATTATAAGTAACATGAAAAAGAGTTCGATAATTTTAATCGCGGTTTTAGCTGTCCTTGCGTTTTGGTGCATCGGCGCTTACAACACCTTGGTCCAATTGGACGAGAATGTGACCGCGGCATGGGGTAATGTGGAGACGCAATACCAGCGTCGTGCGGATCTTATCCCTAACTTAGTTAATGTGGTGAAAGGCTATGCGAAGCATGAGCAGGGAACGCTCACGGCTGTGATCGAGGCGAGAAGCAAGGCTACTTCCGTTACGATCGACCCTTCGAACATCACGCCGGAGGAGTTGGCGAAGTTCCAGGAGGCGCAACAGGGTGTCACCAGCGCATTGGGTAAATTGTTGGCTGTGGCGGAGGCCTATCCTGATTTGAAGGCGGATACGCATTTCTCCGAATTGCAGGCACAGTTGGAAGGAACCGAGAACCGCATCGCGGAGTCCCGCCGTGTGTTCAATGAGACGGCTAAGGAGTACAACAGGAAACTTCGTACGTTCCCGAATAATATTCTGGGCGGAATCTTCGGTCTGAGCACGCGCTCATACTTCGAGTCGGAGTATGGTGCTAATAAGGCGCCGAAGGTGGAGTTCTGATCGTAGTTCCACTTCCGTATTCTTATAGAGGAGGGGTCGGGTAGTTTCCTGGCGCCTCCTCTTTTTTTGCCCATTATTTCGCTACTTGTGGCGAGTCGGAGGGGAGAAAGGTCGCTTGTCTCAATTTTTTTTCGAAAATCCGTCTATTTTTGGCGTGTGAAATAAAACAAAAATAACTATATTTGCGCTCCGATTGAAAGTGGGTTTGCTTTCGGCCCAGTGATTCAGTCCGTTAATGTGAAAAATAAATTTAAAATTAAGTATAATTAACTGTTATTAAAATGCAAAACAAAGGATTTGTAAAGTTGATTGCGGTGCTTTTCGCATTCGCGTGCCTCTTCTACCTTTCGTTTAGCCTTGTGACCAACCATTATGAGCATAAGGCCGCCAAGATGTATGGCGAAGGTACGGAAGAATACAACGGATATCTCGACTCTCTTGCGGGTCAGAAGGTTTGGTTGGGCTACACGTTGAAGGAGTGCCGCGAGAATGAGTTGAACTTAGGTTTGGACTTGAAGGGCGGTATGAATGTGGTGATGGAGGTATCCGTTGCCGACATTATCAAGTCTTTGGCTGGAAGCCAGGCCAACACCGAAGAGTTTGACAAGGCGATGAAGTTGGCGAAAGAGAAGCAACTCAACACGCAAAAGGATTTTGTGGACCTTTTCGCTGAGGCTTACAAAGAGGCGAACCCAGGTAAACCATTGTTTTACCTGTTCTCATATGAGTTTAAGGACAAGTTCACCTCCACTCCGGAGGATCGTGAGGTGGTTTCCGCTCTTAAGGAGCAGGTGAAGGCCGCTGTTGACAACTCGTTCAATGTGCTTCGTTCCCGTATCGACCGTTTCGGTGTGGTTCAACCTAATATCCAACAATTGGATATCGCCGGACGTATCTTGATCGAGATGCCGGGTGTGAAGGAGCCTGAGCGTGTTCGTAAACTGTTGCAGGGTACTGCCGATCTCGAGTTCTGGGAGACCTACGACTATTCTGAGGTGTATGAGTATCTCCAAGCTGTGAACAACATGGCTAAGGATATGGAGGCTTCCGCATCCAAGAAGGCTGAGAACGAGAACGCACAGGAGAATACGGCTGAGAACGCTACGAAGGATACCGTTGCCATGTCTATCGCGGATAGCCTTATCGCTGCCGCTACGGCTTCGGATTCACTTAGCGCGAATGCGGAGGATATGAGCCTTGAGGAGTTCAAGAAACAGAATCCGCTCTTTGCTATCTTGAAGCAAATGCAACGTCCTGACGGTAGAGGTCCTGTCATTGGTATCGCTGAGGTGAAGGATACCGCGAAGGTGATGAGCTACTTCAGATTGGCGCGTGAGAAACGTCTCATCCCTGCCAGCTTGCGTCCGGTATGGACCGTTAAGACAATCGACGAGGCGGGTCTCAACGTTCAGTTGATCGCTATCAATAGCGCAAGAAGGGACGGTAAGGCTCCGTTGAACGGTTCCGTCATCACTGACGCTCGCGCGGATCTTAGCCAATATGGCTCTTCCGCTGAGGTTAGCATGGAGATGAATCAGGAAGGCGCTAAGAAATGGGCTGACTTGACGAAGAAGAATATCAATAAGAGCGTCGCTATCGTATTGGATGGTTACGCTTACTCTTTCCCGAACGTTAACTGTGAGATCACGGGCGGTCGTTCCCAAATCACTGGTAACTTCACCATGGAGGAGGCGAAGGACTTGGCCAACGTGTTGAAGTCTGGTAAGATGCCTGCTCCTGCACACATCGTTCAAGAGGATGTCGTTGGTCCATCTTTGGGTCAAGAGGCTATCAATGCAGGTCTCATCTCCTTCATCGTGGCCTTCATCCTCGTGTTGGTTTACATGATCTTCTACTATGGCTTGGTTCCAGGTCTTGTGGCAGACTTCGCATTGTTGTGCAACGTGTTCTTCATATTTAGTGTCCTGGCCTCCTTCAAGGCGGTCTTGACGTTGCCTGGTATCGCCGGTATCGTCTTGACACTCGGTATGGCTGTCGACGCGAACGTGTTGATCTATGAGCGTATACGTGAGGAAAAGAAAAACGGTAGCCCTATCAAGAAGGCTTTGGCGGATGGTTACGGTAATGCGTTGAGCGCGATCATCGACTCCAACATCACGACGGTGTTGACGGGTATCATCCTCTTCGTGTTCGGTACGGGTCCTATCAAGGGATTCGCCACGACATTGATCATCGGTGTGCTCTGCTCTTTGTTCACCGCTGTCTTCATCTCTCGTCTGATCTTCGACTTCTTGAGCAATAAGAAACCTGAGTTGATGGAGTCTTTGCCATTCTGCACTTCTGTTACGAAGAATTTCTTGCAGAATGTGAACTTCGACTTCATCGGAAAGGCGAAGAAGTTCATGATCGGTTCCGCAATTCTTTTGGCCATTGGTTTGGTTTCTCTCCTCACTTCAGGATTGAAATCGGGTATTGATTTCTCGGGTGGACGTAACTACATCGTTCGTTTCGAGCAACCGGTCAATACGGCTGAGATGGCTTCCCAGTTGAGGAACGTGTTCGATAATGTGAACGTGATCACTATCGGTGAGAGCAACAAGGTGAGAATCTCCACGAACTACAAGATCATGGAGACTTCCGATAATATCGATGATGAGATCGAGTCAATGGTTTACGACGGTGTTAAGTCCTATTTGGCTGACGGCGTGACGAAGGATATGTTCTTGAGCAGATATGTTCGTACGGCTGACGGCGGATTTGCTGCGGATAACGAGGACGGTTCCGTTACATACGGTTTGCAGAGCTCCCAGAAGGTGGGTCCTACGATGGCAGACGATATCAAGACCTCCGCTATCTTCGCAGTGTTGATCGCTGTGTTGGTTATCGGTCTCTACATCTTGATTCGTTTCCGTAACCTGTCATTCAGCTTGGGTGCGGTTGCGGCTTTGGTTCACGATACGTTGTTCATCATGGGTATATTCTCCTTGTTGAAGAATATCATGCCGTTCTCCATGGAGGTGGATCAGTCGTTCATCGCTGCCATCTTGACGGTCATCGGTTACTCCATCAACGATAAGGTGGTCATCTTCGACCGTATCCGTGAGTTCCGTAGAAACTTCGCTACTCGTGAGAGCCATAAGTTGTTCAACGATGCCTTGAACTCCACTTTGAGCCGTACGTTCAGTACCTCTATGAGTACATTGGTGGTATTGTTGATCATCTTTGTCTTCGGTGGTGATACGATCCGTGGCTTTATCTTCGCCATGTTGGTTGGTGTGATCGTGGGAACCTACTCTTCATGGTTCATCGCCGCTCCTATCGCTCATCGTTTCTTGCCTAAGAGCATTGACAAAAAAGACGCTCATGTCCCTGCAGGCGGAAAGTCAACTACGAAGAAGTCAAACTCGAAAGAGGTGGCAACCGTGGATGAGTAAAAAGGGGATTTGTAACGAATAATTCAGTTTTTCGGATTTTATAATAGGATTTCACACATTTCCAGCTTAGAAATGTGTGAAATCTTTTTTTCATTGGTGCTTATGGAATATTTGGAATCTGACGATTTGTTCAACTATAGGAGACGTTGTTCTTCTGTCGTGCACATAGGCGGACTGGAGTTGGGCGGGTCCAACCCGATACGTGTCCAGTCTATGGCCAATACCAACACGAACGACATAGAAAACAGTGTGGACCAGGCGTTGCGCATTGTGTCCGCCGGGGGGGAGCTGGTGCGCTTTACCGCCCAAGGCGTCAGGGAGGCGGAGAGCCTGAAGCTTATCCGTCGCTCTTTGTCAGACAAGGGATGCGACACGCCTTTGGTGGCCGATATCCACTTCAACCCGGCTGCTGCCGAGGTGGCCGCCCAATATGTCGAGAAGGTGCGTATCAACCCGGGAAACTTTGTCGACAGGGTGCATACGCTTCAGCATTTCGATTATACGGACGAGGAGTACCAACAGGAATTGGAGAAGATAAAGAACCGTTTGCTTCCTTTGCTGCGTATTTGCAGGGAACACCACACCGCCTTGAGGATTGGGGTGAACCACGGTTCGTTGTCCGATAGGATTTTGTCCCGGTACGGTGACACGCCTCGGGGCATGGTGGAGTCGTGCATGGAGTTCCTCCGTATCTGTAGGGAGGATGGCTTTAACGATGTGGTGATCTCCATCAAAGCCTCCAACACGGTGGTCATGGTGCAGACGGTCCGTTTGCTTACGGCCGCGATGCGTGCCGAGAACCTCGCTTTCCCTTTGCACTTGGGCGTTACCGAGGCGGGCGATGGTGAGGACGGTAGGGTGAAGTCCGCTTTGGGCATCGGGGCTTTGCTGGCGGACGGTATCGGTGATACGGTGCGTGTCTCGTTGAGCGAGGCGCCTGAGCATGAGATACCTGTGGCACGTAAGTTGGTGGATTATATCACGGGCAGGACTGGTCATGCGAAGATTTCGGCGAAGGATTCCGGTAAGGTCAATCCGTTCCAATATGCCCGCAGAGCGACGTTCGGTGTGGGAAATATCGGTGGGGAGGCGCTCCCTGTCGTGATGCTCTCCTCCGCCGTCTCTTCGAACGGCTTGACCCCTGATTATTGCTTGGAAGGCGACCGCATGGGCGGTGGAACGATTTATGGAGTGAACCAACTCTCCGCCTTGCGTTTCGACGTCTCTCCGCTGAAGTTCCTGCAGCTTTCGTACCCGGATTATTCCAAGGAGGTCAGGGAGGCTGTGGACGAGCATACTGTATTTGTCTTGACGACCAACCATCAGAACGGGGTGGGGGAGCAACGCGCCTTCTTCCATGCCTTGCTTGCCGATGGGGTGCGTAACCCGGTTGTGCTGAAACGTACGTATGCGGACTCTAACCTGGAGGATTTGCAAATCAAGGCGGCGGCTGACCTTGGCGTCTTCTTTATCGATGGCTTGGGGGATGGATTGTGGATTGAGGCGCCGAATGTGCCTCAGACACAGGTGCTTTCCCTGTCGTTCGGTATTCTTCAGGGTTCGCGTGTGCGGGTTAGCAAGACGGAGTATATCTCCTGTCCGAGCTGTGGGCGTACGTTGTTCGACCTGCAGTCCACCATCGCACAGATCAAAGCCAAGACTTCCCACCTGAAGGGACTGAAGATCGGTATCATGGGTTGTATTGTGAACGGTCCGGGCGAAATGGCCGATGCCGACTATGGTTACGTGGGTTCCTCGAAGGGCAAGGTGAACCTTTACAAGGGGCAGACCTGCGTGGAGAAACTCATTCCGGAGGAGGAGGCGGTCGATAGGCTGATTGATTTGATTAAGCGAAATGGAGATTGGAAATAAATTCATATCTTTGCGATAGATTAATAACTAAAAAATATAATTATGGGATTGTTAAATGGAAAGACTGCTCTTATCACTGGAGCGGCCAGAGGTATTGGAAAGGCGATCGCGCTGAAGTTTGCCAGTGAGGGTGCCAATATAGCATTCACGGATTTGAAGATAGACGAGCTTGGAAAAGCGACAGAGGCTGAGATCGCCGCTTTGGGTGTGAAGGCTAAGGGATATGCTTCCAATGCGGCTGATTTCGAGGAGACTCATAAGGTGGTGGAGCAGATCCAGAAGGATTTCGGAAGCATCGATATCTTGGTGAACAATGCGGGTATCACGAAGGATACATTGTTGTTGCGTATGACGGAGGCTCAATGGGACGCTGTCTTGACGGTGAACCTGAAGTCCGCGTTCAACTTCATCCATGCATGTGCGCCTATCATGATGCGTCAGCGTGGTGGTAGCATCATCAATATGAGTTCAGTAGTGGGCGTTTCCGGTAATGCGGGACAATGCAACTATTCCGCTTCTAAGGCTGGTATGATCGGTCTGGCTAAGTCCACCGCTAAGGAGTTGGGTTCCCGTGGCATCCGCGCGAACTGTATCGCTCCTGGTTTCATCTTGACGGATATGACGATGCAGTTGTCCGAGGAAGTGCGCAAGCAATGGACGGATACTATTCCGTTGAGAAGAGGTGGTACACCTGAGGACGTGGCTAACGTCGCTACATTCTTGGCATCAGACCTCTCTTCGTATGTCTCTGGACAAGTTATCCACTGCTGTGGCGGTATGAACATGTAGAATTTACAATCGATTCATATACGAGGGGATGCGCCGTCGCTGGCTCATCCCCTTTTTCTTTCCTTCTCCCTTCAACACGATTTCAACCTGTTATTAACTTTTTTTCAACATTTTTTCAACTCCATGCTCCCCTTGTTTCCATGGCATCCGCAGGCTCGCCCTAAAAAAATGTTAATAAATGTTGGTGTATTGTAGATTTTTTTCCATCTTTGAGGTTATTTAGATTAAATCGTTGTGTTGCTGATGTCGGATTTCTTCATAAATTTGTGATTTGGAACGTCAGTGAATGGCGCGAAATATGAAAAGTGATTATGAAAACAAAGGGATTTAAAATAATTTTAGGGATAGTTGCGTGCGTTTTGTGGTCTGTCTCTCCTTCGTATGGTCGTACGATAACTGTCGGTACGTCGAGCACTGGCGCTTCGTATACGGACATTACCGATGCGGTGAATGCCGCACAGCGGGGGGATACGGTGCAGTTGCTCAGTGATGTGACCCTGAATAATGATCTTAGTTTCTCTCGGAACGTGGTGGTGATGTCCGAGAAGGGGTTCTCCATAAAGAGGAAAGCTACCATTATTGATCTTTTCATTTTCCAGCTCCATCTTTCGAACACAAGCATCTATGTCAACGGAAACACGGAGGTCGAGTTCCTGAATGTCGTGCTGGATTGTAACAAGATTAGTTCCACGACATATAACTCATACTATAGCCACTTTGTGTCGGTCAATAGCGGTGCGGTGCTGAAACTGAACAATTCTGTTATCAAAAATAGTACGAATGCCGCTCCTATTGCGGTTTCGGGTACCTTGATCGGAGGTTTGATCACGGAGAACATTTCGTCGGAACCTTCGCTTGGCGTGGTGTTGGTAAACTCAGGCGGACGTCTGGTTAACGTGGTGGTCGACTCGAATGTGTTGGACGATTCGAACGTTGCGGCGGTGAACCTGAATGGTGGCGACATGATAAACTGTACAGTGGTGCGGAACAATGCCCGCTCGGGGTCTTCGAATAACCGGTATGCGGTCAATTCTTCCAACAATAATTGCAGGATCACCAATTGTATCATATACGGAAACGGAGGATCCATATTCAACAAAGCCAATGTGACCTACTCCTGCGTGCAGGGTGGTTTCGCGGGTACGGGCAATATCTCCGCCAATCCTCTCCTCAATTCCGACTATTCCTTGCGGAAGGAGTCTCCGTGTGTGGATGCGGGCAATACTTCAGCCATCTCCCGCATTACGGATGTGGATTATTTCGGGAGAGTCCGCGTGTCTGGTCCGTCGGTTGATATGGGTGCTACCGAGTTGATACAGGATTATTGCGAAAAGACGGATACCCGCGTCTCTTGCGGTGAACCGTTCGTATGGATCGATGGCAAGACTTACACGGAGAGCAACCATACCGCTAAGGATACGGTAAGGGGAAGTGGAAGGTGTGATACGATCGTTACGCTTGACCTTACGTTTTATCCTTCTGTCGACAAATCTTCCTTGACGGAGGAACAGCGGAATAAAATTGATTGCTCGGGTGAGGAGGTGACCTTCTCGTTTGACCCAAGCTCGAGCGGACGTACCTCCTTCAAATGGTTGACTCCTTCTGGCACTCTGTTGGGCACGTCGAGCACGTATACCGCAGTGGTCGGTGATTATGACATGGAATATTATTTCATCGCCTCGACGCCAGATGGTCTATGCCCTGACACGACTATCTTTGGAGCATTGGTCAACTATGATTTTTATATCGATAATGTTGTGAATCGCATGGAGGATAGTGTGCCGAACAATGGATGCTTCCTGAAATTCTTGGATCTGAGGCCATATCGTCCAATCATTTCATATTGCTCCAAGCAGGGTAGGGATACCACCTACTCGTATCGCTTGAATGATGGTCCTTGGGTGGACTTCGCCACAGCGCCAGTCTTGTCGGATGTTGCCCCTGGGGATAAGATATACTGGCGTGTCGCAGTGCGTACGAATGCGGGAAGTGTGCTGAGGGACGATACCGACGAACCGATGGTTGTCGTGCTTCGGGACGAACAGAAACCGGAGCTTTCGTGCGACGATATCTCTGCGGGGAAACGTATCATTCCTGTGACGGATTCTGTCAATGGAATTGTTCCCCTCTCAGCGTCTTTGGAAGATGTGCTCCCTGCCGCTTCCGATAATTGCACTACCACCCCGAAAGTGCTCGCAAGTTTGGATGGCTCTACTTTTGGCGAGTTCAATGGCTATTCGGGTTCCCTGAATGTTTTCGACATGACTTCCTTCTCTGTGTATTGGAAGGCGGAGGACAACGGCGGACTCCAATCTGATGTTTGTCTGGTCAAGTATGAGGTGGAGCGTGCTACGGAGGTGAACGGTAAGATGTATGCGATTGTGCGCGACACGATGGTTTGTTCGTTGCCTATTACCTGGCATGGATATACGTTCACCTATGATGGTGAGCAGACCGAGGTGGGTGCCGCACTGCTTTCCGTGAAAGTGGATAGCTCCTTCTTCGTTACGGAGAAGGTGGTGAATGTCGGACCATACACTTGGCGCAATGGCGTCACATATACGGAGAGCACTGTGGTGGAGAACTACCATCAGACGAATGCGGATGCTTGCGATAGCGTCTACACGCTGCGCCTGACGATAAAGGATCCTAGCAACTTGAGCGTGAACGACCCTGTTTCGCCTATCGATAGTGTCATGAATGAACAGTGCGCTTTGTCCGTGCTGGATCTCTCCACGTTGATGCCAAGCTATGTATATAGTTCGGACAACGCTGTGGATACGACCGTTTATTACAAAGTGAATGGTGGGGAATGGATCGAGTTCGCCACCGCACCTCTTCTTTCTCACGTGACGAACGGCACAACCCTTTATTGGCGTGTGGATATCACCACAGACGACCATAGCATTGTCTCGGACGAGACTGTCACACCTCAAGTGATTCGCTTGAGCGATGTGGTCGCGCCAACCCTCGATTGCGAGCGTATCTCCGAGGATAATCGATTGGCACCTGTTTCGGACTCCGTGATGGGTAGGGTGACGTTCAGTGTCGCTCCTGACGCTGTGAAGGCGGCGGCTTCCGATAATTGTTTCTCAGACTTCACGCTCTATGTCAGCACGGATGGTCTATCCTTCTCGGAATATAATGGAGAGACGTTCCCTTTGAATGTCTTCACGCAACCTACGACTTCGGTATATTGGAGAGTCACTGACCAGGCAGGCAATGAGTCTTCCGTATGCGAAATCGAGTACGGGGTGGAGCGGAACACGGAAGTCTCTTCGAAGAAATATGCGATTGTCCGTGATACGTTGCTTTGTGCGGGCGATTTGCCTTTCGTATGGCATGGATACACTTTCACCTATGCGGGCGAACGGGCCGAGGTGGGTGCGGCTTTGCTTACCGTGCGCATCGACAGTTCCTACTATGTGGAGGAGACGATCGTGTCGACGGAGCCGTACACTTGGCGAAACGGAGTCACCTATAGCGAAAGCGTGCGTGTGGAGGGATTCCACCAGCCGAACGCGAATGGGTGTGATAGCGTCTATGCCTTGAACCTCGTGGTGAAAATCAATAATTCATTGATGGTCTATGAGGCCGTTTCCCCTATTGATAGCGCAGCTAATGACGGATGCGCCTTGCGTCTGTTGGATATGACCACGTTGGTTCCTCAGTTTGTTTACAATGCCACCAATGCGGTCGATACGGTTGTATACTATCGTGTGGATGGTGGCGAATGGGTGAACCTTGCGGACCAACCGTCGCTTAGCGGTGTGGTTGACAAGACGCAGTTGCACTGGAGGGTGGTGGTCAATGCCCCTGATACCTCTTTGGCGGATGAGACGGTCAACCCTCAGATCATCCGTGTGAAGAATCTTACTCCTCCTACTTTGTCCTGTGACGGAATATCTGCCGGCAAGCGTTTTGCGGCGGTGGCGGATTCCGTGAATGGCGAGGTGCGTTTCTCCGTTCCTTTGGCGGATGTGAAGGAGGCCGCTTCCAGCGAATGCGAATCTGAGTTTGATGTCTTATTTAGCAATGATGGCTTGAATTTTAATCCATACAGTGGTTTGACCTTCAATCTGAACGTCTTCACCCAAACGGACAGGACATTGTACTGGAAGGTGAAGGATCTCTCCGGCAATGAGTCGGATGCTTGTTCCGTCGGTTATTCCGTGGAACGTGCCACGGAGGTGGACGGCAAGATGTATGCGATTGTTCGAGACACGTTTGTTTGTGCGAAATACTTCCCTGTCGTATGGCATGGACATACATTCTCGGCGCCTGGCGAGTCTGCCGAGGTGGGTGCCGCATTGCTCACGGTCAAGGAGGATAATTCCTTCTTCCGGTATGATACGGTGGTGGTCTGCGGTGTCAATCAGTACACGTGGATCGATGGTGTCACCTACAATAGCGGTTCTTCCTATGATTTGTCCCAAACCATTGACAATGGTGCGGGGGAGTGTGATTCTGTGGTGTATACCCATTTGGTCGTGCACTCTAGGATGACCGGCAAGAAGACGGGTGACACGGTGCGCTATTGGGGCTGTTACGGAGTCGATTCCAAGTATATAGGCTTTACGGTTAAGCCTGCGTCGGAATATAACCTCTATCGTTGGTATGAGCAAGGCCAACCGATGGTGGATGAGTTGGGCAATGTCGTCGAAGGTGTGAGCCGTTTCGAGATGACCTTTAACGGTTTGGATAACTACGAGTATAAACTGGTCATCTCCGCATCGGACGGATATTGTGCGGATACGACCGTTTACATCACGAACTCAACCCACTTCCTCGAGACGGATTCCCTGACTTTGATGGATTTGGATGCGGATGAGAATTGCAAGGCCACTGTGCGTTTGTGGGATTATATGCCAGCGTTCAAGGATATATGCTCCTTCTCGTTCGTCGATACGGTATGCTTCTTCAACTTGAACGGAGAGGGTGAGCGCTCGCTCTCCAGGGATGATTATTACGAGTTCACGGATGGTGACACGATCTTCTGGCGGGTGGGTTACTTGACTACCAATGATACAACCTATACGATTTCCAGCACCGATTTCTTCCAACGTGTATCCGTTGTGGATCGGACCGCTCCTCGGGTGGATAGTTTAGGCATCTCTTACGGCAACTTAGTACATCCTGTGGCGGATTCCGTCGTGGGTGATGTGCGCTTCACGGTGCCGCTGACGGATGTGACGGATCATCTTTCCGACAATTGCGATTCGGTTGCCGATTTGACGCTCAAGTACAGCTATGATGGCGTCACGTATGAGGATTTCGCGGGTATGGAGGTGACCATGAACGTCTATGACGCACCGACTGTGATGGTTTATTACAGTGCGACGGATAGGGCCGGAAATACGATGATCGACTCTGTCCTCTACCGCGTGGAGCGTAATACCCCGCATGGAGACGATTCCTTCGCTGTGGTGCGTGACACGATGCTTTGCCCGGCTGAGTTGCCGTTCGTATGGCATGGACACTCCTTCGCTCAGGACGGAGATTCGGGTGTGGTGGGCGCTGCCTATCTGACGGTGCATACTTGGAACGATTATGTGAAGTATGATACGGTGGTCGCTTGTCACTCGTATGTTTGGAGAGATGGTGTGGAATACTTCGAGTCCACCACTGAGCCTATCACCTATGTGCAGAACGGAGAGGACGTTTGTGATTCTGTTGTCCATTTGAACCTGACCATCCTGAGTCCATCCTATGGTGAGGATACTGTCGTGATTTGCGTGAAGGAGTTGCCGTATGACTGGAACGGATACCAGTTGGGCGGTGATTCAATCGTGAAGATGAACAACAAGTTGGGATGTGACTCCATGGTGAATGTGAAGGTGATCGTGTTGCCAGTCTCCTATGCGGAGATATATGACACCGCCTGTGGCTCCTATACGTTGAACGATTCGGTCTATACCCAAAGCGGAGATTACCAGCAAGTGTTCACTTCCGCAGTGACGGGTTGTGATTCCATCCTCACGTTGCATTTGGTGGTGAACCCTATCCCAGTGTCCCATGTCTATGAGACGGTATGCGGTTCATTCACTTTGAACGACTCCGTCTACACGAAGAGCGGGGTGTATGAGCAACGCCTTGTTTCCAAGGTGACAGGTTGCGATTCGATATTGACCCTCCATCTGACGGTGCTTGAACATACCTACGGGAAGGATACCATCACGATTTGCCAGGGCATGTTGCCTTATATGTGGCATGATATGGCGGTCTATGGAGATACAGTGATGCGTTTGAGAAACCATGTGGATTGCGACTCGTTCGTTTCCATTAAACTCATCGAAAGGCCTATCGAGGTGACGGAACTTTACGACACCGCCTGTGGTTCCTATGTTTTGAACGGATTCGAATACATCATGTCTGGTACGTACGAACAACGCCTGACCGGATCATGGGGCTGTGACTCTGTGGTAAGACTCAACCTGACATTGCTGGATGAAAGCATGAACACCATCTATGTGGATGCGTGCGGTTCGTATACATTGAACGATTCGACATACACGGAAAGTGGTGTGTATGAACAACATCTGACGGCTGCGAATGGTTGTGACTCCTTGCTCACGCTGGTGCTTGAACTCAAACCGGCGGGCGACACGCTCATTAAGGAAATCACCACAGGTTCGTATGTGCTGAATGACTCTGTCTATACGAAGTCTGGCCTTTATACGCAATATATCCCTACAGAGAATGGTTGCGACAGTATCGTCCGTTTGGATTTGACCATCGTCGAAGGTGTGGTGTACGAATGGTGGGATACGGTATGTAGTGGCGGAATCTTCTGGGATAACTCGTTGATCCAGGACCCTGGCACATACTCCAAACATTATGTAACCGAGAGTGGCGAGGATTCTACGTCAATCCTCCATTTGACGGTTATACCGACAAGGTACGAGACAATTGTCGATACGGCATATTCTCACTATGTCTTGAACGATTCGCTCTACACGAAGAGCGGTATCTATAAACAGTACCTTCTTGCTTCCACAGGATGTGACTCCGTCATAACGCTGAACCTGAAGATACTGAACCTCGTGAATGGTGTGGTTAAGGATACGGCTTGTTCTTCCTTCACCCTGAATGACTCCGTTTATACGGTGAGCGGCACGTATGAGCAGCATCTCGTCACGCCAGACGGTAGGGATTCCGTACTGGTGTTGGAGTTGGTCATCAATCCATCCTATGAAGTGAATTTGGTTGAGACCTCTTGCGGGGCATATACGTTGAACGATTCGGTCTATGAGAAGAGTGGAGTGTATGAGCAACGTTTCCAAACCGCTACGGGCTGCGATTCGGTGATCAAGCTGAACCTGACCGTGTGGGAGGTTCCGATGCGTGTCATCACGGATACGGTCTGCGATGCGTATGTGCTGAACGACTCCATTTACCGTGAGAGTGGAGCGTATGAGCAACATGTTGTTTCCCCGGATGGGTGTGACTCTTTGATCAAACTGAACCTCACGGTGCTGAAATCCCCGCTCACGCAACTATTCGATACGGTTTGTATCTCCTATCGTTTGAACGACTCGATTTACACGGAGTCAGGCGTTTATGAGCAGCGTTTCCCTGCTTTGAATGGTTGTGATTCCATAGTTCAATTGAACTTGATCGTGCTTTCTTCTCCGTCTCTTGTCGTGTATGATACGGCTTGCGTTTCGTATACGGCGAATGGTGAGGTCTATACGGAAGATGCGGTGTTGCAGAAGAGGGTGAACTCTCCTACGGGTTGTGACTCTATCATCACCGTGCATTTGACCATTTTGCCGATTATGAGGGATACTATCTATCGCACGTCGTGTGATTCGCTTGTCTTGAATGACTCTGTTTATACGGAGAGTGGCGTCTATAATCAGACACTCATCTCCTCTGTGGGTTGTGACTCCATCTTGACGGTTTATCTGACGATCCTGAAACCTACGTATGGAACGGACACCGTGGATATCTGCGAGAATGCGCCATTCGTGGAGTGGCATGGCTATGAAGTCTCTTCCGATACCTCCTTGGTCATCAAGAACTCCTTGGGTTGCGATTCCATTGTGGCTATCCACCTGAACCGCTTGCCGGTGCTGAGGTCCGAATTCGCGGATACGTCTTGTGCTCCGTATGTATGGAATGATGCGGAATACAATGTTTCGGGCGATTATGATTATCGATTGACCTCCTCTATAGGGTGTGACTCTATCATCACCCTCCATTTGACCATCCTGCCTTCGTATGATATCTATGTGTTGGATAGCGCGGTCTCTTATTATGAATGGAATGGGGAGCGTTACGATTCCTCTGGAGTATATACCCAACATCTAGTCTCCTCTGAGGGATGTGACTCTGTCGTGACGATTGGCGTTACGATTTTGCCTCCGCCAGAGAAGATGCCGGAGAAGGTTAACGCTTGTATCTCGTATGAATGGCAGGGCAGGACGCTGACCCAAAGCGGCATCTACTATGATCTGTTGAAGACAGCGGCGGGCGAGGATAGTATTGTCTCCATTGACCTGACGATCAATTATCCGAAGTATAATAAAGATACGATTCATTACACGGTTTGCCGGAATGAATTGCCGGTGGTTTGGAATGATTATGAGATATCCACTGATACTGCGAGGGTCGTCCTCACTACGGTGGAGGGCTGTGATTCGTTCATTGTCTTTAGATTGAACATATTGCCTACGTTTGATACTACCACGTATGTCACAACTTGTGACTCGTTCGAGTGGCATGGCAGGTATTTGTATGACACCGGTCTCTATACCGATACGTTGCAGTCCATCATCGGTTGTGATAGTATCACGAGGTTGGCATTGACCGTAAAGAAATCTTCTGTCACGAAGATCAGGAGAACGCTTTGCGAGAGCGAATTGCCTGTCCGTTGGAACGAATACGAGTTCTATCGTGACACCCTCATCGTCTTCCCGAGCGCGAATGGCTGCGATTCCATCATTGATGTGAAACTTACGGTCAACAAGGAGTATAACCTTGTCTTTGACGAGGTTGCGTGCGGTAATTTCTATTGGCAAGGTAAATTGTTGAAGAACTCCGGCACCTATGTGGATTCGTTCACGACCGCCACGGGTTGCGATTCTGTCGTGACATTGAACTTAATCGTCTCCCATCCTTATCGCGTGAATTTGGTCGATACTACTAAAGCCGGTACCATCTATGAGAAGAATGGCTTCACGGTGGATGCGAACCATATAGGAAATCATGAATATGAGGTGAACTTGCTCTCCCAATATGGTTGTGACAGTGTGGTTCATCTGTCGCTCTACGTGGATGGCCGTGACATCAAGATCAAATGGACGAGTGTGTCCGGAGGCGCTTCGGTCGATTACGGGGATAAGACTATGAACCGTAAGTTCTGTGCGGGCGACGAGTATTATTTGAATTACCAAATCCTGAATGGTGTGCCAGACACGTTTAAGTTCTTCTTCGACTCGGATGGAATTGCGCAAGGCTTCCGTAATGTGGTGGGAACAGTGGAGGATGGTGAAGTCGGTTCCATCAAGTTCACGGTTCCTGAGGGAATCGCTCCTGGAACGTATAATGTGCATGCCCAGATGTTTGGCGAGGGTAAGTCCAGCAAAGTGGAGACGGTGCCGATACGTATTGGCTATGATGCCCGATATGTGATGCGGATGTGGAATGATGTCGTGGTCTGTGATAACTCCAAGAATGAGTTCGTCTCATATCAATGGAAAAAGAATGACAGGGATATCCCTGGGGCTACTGGCCAATATTATTGTGAGAAGACAGGCCTTGACGGCTATTATTCTTTGCATGCTATCACGGCGAACAATGACACGATGTATGTCTGTGGTAAGTACTTCGAGGCTTTGAATGTTCCGTTCAGCATCTCCACTTACCCTGTCTACTCGAATTACGGCAAGGTTACTGTATATGTCCATGGACTTCAGGAGGAGGACCTCGTGGGGGCGCGGATGTATGTCTATACGATGGAGGGCGCACTGAAATACTGGACGGATATCGTGCGGAAGGAGAACGAAGTTTGGGTGACGGAAGGACGATATGTTTGTATCGTTGTCCTTTCGGATGATCGGAGGGCGTCATGTAAGTTCGTTTCCAATGCTGTTGAACTGATTAAATAATTTAGATTGTTGAGATGCTGGTTATGAAAAGGATTTTGTTTATCGCGGCCTTGTTCCTTTCTTCGAACTTGTTCGGACAGGGTGAAATGCTTTCGTTTGGAGTGGGTGGCGGATTGAATACTTTTTTCTTCAATCCAAGCCTTGACCGTCCCCTGGACTCGGGTGAGAAGAATGCGGAATCAGTGCTCTCTGCGGGTTTCACCATCAGTTCACGGTATGTCTTTTTCTTCCAGAACTCGAACCTGGGTTTGGGTAGTGGTGTGGATTTCTTGCAGTATCGTTCGAAAGCCAGACTCGATGGGTGTGTCGTCACTCCTTCGTACGATAATGAGAACGGTCAGGCGTTTGACTTGATTGAGTCCTTCATCGGATGGGAGGAGAAAGAGCGGATGTATGCTTTCGAGTTTCCGCTGGGCTTGTATTACAAGGTCCCTTTCTCAGACAAGGCTAATATGGTCGTCGGATTGGGCGGCAAGCTTGTGGTGCCGGTCCTTTCCCGTTATGAGGTCTCTGAAGGAACGTACGCGGTCAGCGGGTATTACCCTCAAACGAATGTCATCATAAAGGACCTGCCTCATCACGGTTTTGTTAATAGCGAACCGTATGCTAGCGGTGCCATCAAGACGAAACTGGCTTTCTCGGTCTATGGCGAGCTGGGATTCAATTTCTCTGTCTCTGAAAAGATGATGTTCTATAGCGGGTTCTACTGCAATTACGGACTCTCTAACGTCTTGAATGATAAGCGGAAGAAGGAACCAAGCCTATGGGACGATTTCTTTGTGGATACTGAAAGTTTGTTCGCCACTCGTATCGTCGACAAGGTGCAGCTCTTTTCCGCAGGACTGAAACTGGGTATCACGTTGCCGTCTAATAATAGGGACCAAATCGCATCAGGGACTAAGTCGGAGGTGAAAACGCCTTCCCGTCAGCCTAAAGTGGAATAGTGAGGTTTATGAATTGATTTCGAGGGATTTATTGCTGTGTGGTGATAAAAAAGTCTTTTTCGATTTGCACGTTTGACGAAATTTCTTAATTTTGTATATATAGAGGGAGATATCATCGATGTCCTCCTTCTTGATTGTCGGATTGAATATTAGTATTAAATAATAAATTCACCATGAAAAGAAAATTTGTGTTTATATTATCGTTGGCTATCGCTGGATGTCTGGCTAGCTGCGGCAATGGGGGAGGTTCTGTTATGCAGAACGGTGGGTCATGTACGAATGAGCCAGTGATGGAAAGAATGTTGTGTGAATATGTCCCTGATGGTCAGACTGCGGTCATTTATGGTAGCAATCTGAAGAACTGTGAGATCATGTTCCCAGGCGCTGATTTCCCTGCAAAGATTTTGGAGTCCTCCAATGATATGATTTCTGTTGTCGTTCCAGAGGGTTCCGAGGACGGACAACTGAAGATTAAGTGCGGAGATAAGGTAATCCTCTCCAAGTTCTTCTTCCGTGATAACCGAAACATTATCGTGAACTTCGATTACAGACTTGCGACATGGGGCGGTTACAATCCTTTCGACGAGAACGGTGAGTTGATCACTGGTACGTTGGAGATGGGCACGGAGATCTCTCCTTTCGTGAATGGCGCTAAATTGCCTCAACCTTGTAGCGGTAACTATGGCTTGCTCTATGGCAAGTATGACCATCCTTGGATGATGAACCAATGTATGTATATCCAGTATGTGGCTAACCCGCAGGAGGGTGGTCGCGGTCCTATCTCTGTCGCTACGAAGGCTTTCGAGTCTTACGACTTGAGCTCATTGGCCCTCAAGTTTGAGGTTTATGTGCCTAAAGAGGTGGCTTACAAGGGTATTAAGACGGAGATCTTCTTCGGACCTATCGATTCTCCTGACAAGCATGGTCGTGAGATTACTCCAATCTGCTTCTGGGAGCCTTACAAGGATTGTCCGGATGGATTCTACACGGATTCATGGACTACGGTCACGATTCCTTTGACTGAGTTCTGGCATGGCACGAAGAGCGATACGGATCCGTTCGATGGCAACTTCGATTTGAAGAAGGCTACGAACTTAAGCTTCCTGCAGTTCGGTCAACCAGAGGGCGAGCCTCAAATCATGATGTGCGTGGATAACTTCCGTGTGGTTCCAATTATCCATTGATTCATTGTTGAACCTGATATAAGAAAGGCTGGCGGTTTTCCGTCAGCCTTTTTGTTTGTTGTTCGTGAAGCGGTGACTTCCCTTATAGGTTGCTGAAGTGCTCTTCCGCCTCTTTGAGACTATCTAATTTCCCCACGTCTATCATCTTCAACTGATTGTTCACGTGGCATCGGATCTCCGCCCGCCCCGCATTTTCTATGTAAAAATCCATGATGGGGAATTTGTCGGGGTAGTGTTCCATTAGCGTGAATATCTTGGGGGATATCACGTGTATGCCTGAAAACGCATACTTGTTGTTACGCTCTGGATTGAAGTCGCTGAAGGGTGACTTCACCTCTCCTGTCTTAAGGTTCTTCCATCCTCTTAGACGCTTCCCTTCGTCGAAATAGAGGTAACGGGAGGTCTCCCGCTCCTTGACGAGCAGGGTGGCGTCGCTTCCGTGCTCTTTGTGGGTCTCGTACAACCCCCTTAGGTCGGCATCCGATAGAATGTCCACGTTATGCACCAAGAAGGGTTCTCCGTCGCTGAAAAAATGCGCTGCTTTGCGGATGCCACCGCCTGTGTCGAGCAACATCTCCCGCTCGTCCGATATCTCTATCCTAATGCCGAAATTCTTCTTCTCCCGCAGGAACTCGATGATTTGATCCGCATGATGGTGCACATTGATGATCTGCTCGTCGAATCCTTGTTCCGCTAGCCTCGTGACCACATGCTCCAGCAATGTGCGTCCACCGACAGGCACCAAAGCCTTGGGCAACGTGTCGGTTATGGGTTTAAGCCGCGTGCCTAAGCCTGCGGCGAATATCATCGCTTTCATACGCTCTTCGTGTTATTTCTTTTCGTCAATCTCTCCCGACAAGATTTTCTTGTATCGCTCCGTGTCATTCAGCAGCTTGATGGCTTCGTTCTTGCATTCGTCGAATTTGAGTGACTCGACAATCGTACCCGTCTGGTAGTAGTATCGCTTGGCGATCTCTATGCTGATGGTCTTGATGATATCCTTCTTGAAGAGGTTGAGGTCTGTGTCTATGTCGTGCTTCAGTTTCGCCTCTAAGGCCTTGATTTCCGCCTCCGCATATTCTGCATAGCCTTCCTCTTTCAAGGACTCCTTGAGGGTCGACAGGAAGGTTTCGGAGAATGATTGGTACGTGAAGTTCTTGCTCTTCACGAAGGCCCTGAACTCCTCGTAATCCTTGTCCGTGTAGGTGAAATCCTTGAGGCTCGGAATGGTCGGATGCTTCTTCTGGTACTCCGTCACATAGTCGAAGATGATATTCTTCTCGTAGAGGTAATACTCTGCTGTGGAAGAGACGGTGTCCGCCGAAAAGACGTCCGGGTTGATTCCTCCGCCATCCCTGACCGTCCTTCCGTGGATGGTCTTGAATTCATGCGTGAGGCTGTCTGGTATCCTTTGCGAATACTCCTTGCCATTCTTCTTCGAGTAGTCGATCGCTTGAATGCATCGTCCGCTTGGAATGTAATATTTCGAGATGGTCACCTTGAGGTTTCCTCCGTAAGGCAACTCCCTGGTGGTTTGCACCAAGCCCTTCCCGAAAGAGCGTTCGCCGACGATGACTGCCCTGTCCATGTCTTGCAGCGCACCTGCCACGATTTCCGCTGCGGAGGCGGAGTTGCGGTTCACGAGCACGGCGATAGGCATCTCCTTGTCGATAGGGTCACGCAACGCCTTGTAGGTCTTGTTCAGATTCGGGTTCTTCCCCTTCGTATATACGATGGTTGATTTCCTGTCCACGAATAGGTTGATGATGTCGACCGCCTCGTCCAATATGCCGCCGGGATTCTCCCTGACGTCGATGATCAGTTTGCTGATTTTCTTGTTCTCCTTCAGATCGAGGAATGCGTTTTTGAATTGGCTCGCCGCTTTTTCGGTGAATCCGTTGATGTAGATATAACCAATGCCTGGCTCAATCTCTTCGTAGAACGGAATGGCGGGTATGGCTATTTTCTCCCTGGTTATGGTGACCTTCGCCTTCTTGCCGTCTATGTGTTTGACGGTGACCTCCACCTGGGTGTTCGATTCTCCCCTCAATTGCTCGCTGGCATTCGTCACGTTGAGGCCTGCCGCCGATTTTCCGTCAATCTCCAAGATGACATCTCCCGTGCGGATACCTGCGCGCTGGGCAGGCATTCCTTCATACACATCAGTGACAAGGATGCCCTCCTTCTTTTGCGCGATCACGCAACCCACGCCTGCATATTCTCCTGTGGTCATCATCTTGAGCTTGTCCATGTCGTCCTGTGGAATATAGTTGGTATATGGGTCCAACGACGACAGCATCTCGTCGATGCCTTTTTTGATGGTCTTTTCAGGCACAATGGTGTCCACGTATAGTAGATCCAGCTCTTTGTAGACCGCATTGAAGATGTCCAGGTGTTTCGCGATCTCCACGTTCCTGTTGGTGGTTCCTTCCGCCCAAGCGCTTAAAGAGCAGCAGATGGCGAGGATTGTGAGTATTGGGTGTTTCATGACCATATGAGTTACTTGTTGTTATAATTCTTCTTATCGCCCCAGAGACGCTTCATATTGTCCGCCAGCCTGTTCTCCGCCGCATTGTCCTGCGGGGTCCAGAACTGTGTGCCGGAGATCTTGCTCGGGAGGAATTCCTGCACGACGAAGTGGTCTTTGTAGTCGTGGGAATATTTGTACTCTTTTCCGTAGTCCAAGTTTTTCATGAGCTTCGTCGGCGCGTTCCGTAGATGGAGCGGAACGGGTTGGTTGCCGTTTTGTCTGACGAACTCCAGAGCCTTGTCTATGGAGAGGTAGGCGGAGTTGCTCTTCGCACTGGTGGCGAGGTATATGGTGGTCTCCGCCAATACGATTCTGCCCTCGGGCCATCCGATCTTATGGATGGCGTCGAAGCAGGCGTTGGCCAGTAGGAGTGCGTTGGGGTTGGCGAGTCCGATATCCTCCGCTGCCGATATGACGAGCCTGCGTGCGATGAACTTCGGGTCTTCTCCTCCGTCCACCATCCTGGCCAGCCAATAGATGGCGGCGTCGGGGTCGCTTCCTCGAATGGATTTGATGAAGGCGGAGACGATGTCGTAGTGCATCTCCCCGTTTTTGTCGTATGCGTTGGGGTTCTCCTGCAGGCGCTCCGTCACTTTGTCGTTGGTGAAGTGCACCTCCTCGTCGTCCGGTTCCGCACTGACGACCAGGTCGATGATGTTGAGCAGTTTCCTCGCGTCACCGCCTGCGAACCGTAGCAGGGAGTCTGTCTCGTCGAAGAAGATCTTTTTGCGCTTCAGCTCCTCGTCCTTCTCCACTACCCGGTGGGCCAGCGCAAGCAGGTCCTCGTCGGTCTGTGGCTTGAGCACATAGACCTGACAACGGGAGAGCAAAGGAGTGATCACCTCGAACGAGGGGTTCTCCGTCGTGGCGCCTATGAGCGTGACGACGCCCTGTTCCACCGCCGCCAAGAGGGAGTCTTGCTGCGCCTTGGAGAAGCGGTGTATCTCGTCGATGAAGAGGATAGGGGGCTCTGTGCTGAAGAACCTGGAATTCTTGGCTTTGTCTATCACGTCACGGACATCCTTGACGCCCGAACTGATGGCGCTCAACGTGAAGAAGGAACGCTCCATCTGGTTGGCGATGATGCGGGCCAGCGTGGTTTTTCCCACACCGGGAGGTCCCCATAGGATGAACGAAGGAATATGTTTCAGCTCCATCATTCTACGAAGCACACCATTCTCACCGACCAAATGCTTTTGGCCGACGTACTCGTCTAGCGTCTTCGGACGCATTCTTTCTGCCAATGGTTGTGCCATGATTCTTATCCGTTGATTTTACTGCGAAATTAATAAAAAAGGGTTCTCGTTTTCCTCGTTCTCCTTCCTGCTCGTTTTTTCTCCTCTGTTTTTTAGAATTATTAGGATAGTTCTTCTGCTTTATTCTGCCTCTTCGTATTTCTTCAGTTCTAGCTGCTCACCGTCCCACACCGCATAGGTGAAATTGGTGATCCAGTCTCCCAAGATCACCACCTTCTTCTCTTGCCCGATGTTCAGGTCCAGGGCTATGTGACGGTGTCCGAAGACGTAGAAATCTATGTCGTGCGTCTCGCTGTACTTCTTGGCGAACTGCACAAGGTACTCCCGGTCTTCACCCAAGTAGGATTCCGCCTCGTTCCCTTGTTTCTTCTTCCTGTTGAAGTGTGACCATGTTAGTCCGAAAGGCATGGTCAAGTCCGGATGGATCCATTTATAGAGGAATTGGCAGAATTTGTTGCGGAAGAAACCTCTCATGAACCGGAAGGAGAGGCTTGGGTCGCCCAAACCGTCACCATGGGCAACGTAGAACTTCTTCCCGTCGAGGTCCAATATGGTCTCTTGTGTGTATACGGTGGCTCCGATTTCCTTTTGGAAATAGCCGAACATCCACACGTCATGATTGCCTGTGTAGAGGTAGACGGGTATGCCGTCGTCGATGAACTCCGCCATCTTGCCTATGAAGCGGACAAAGCCCTTGGGTATGACGTACTTGTATTCGAACCAATAGTCGAACATGTCCCCCACGAAGTACAAGGCCTTGCACGTCGGTTTGATACTGTCCATCCACCGAATCAGCCTTTTCTCCGCCGTGAACCTATCCTCGTAGACGGTCAGCCCAAGGTGGGCGTCGGATGCGAAGTATATTTTTTTCTTAGCTGTCTCCATGCCTGCTTATAGATAACCCAACTCCAATAGCGCCTCCTCGGACATTCTCTCCTTGGTCCATTCGGGCTCGAAGACAATGTTCACGTTGCATTGCTTCACTCCCTCTATGCCATTGATTTTCATCTGTATGTCCTCCACCAAGTATTCGCCTGCGGGACAACTCGGGGCGGTGAGCGTCATCTCGATATCCACCACACCATCCTCCTTCACGTCAATGTTGTAGATGAGTCCGAGGTCGTAAACGTTCACTGGAATTTCCGGGTCATACACTGTCTTCAGTGCGGAAACAATCTTTTCTTCTATTTCTAAAAATTCGTTCATTTTACTTTAAGTAATTTACGGTTTAGAGAAGCGGACTGAATAGCCTAGCCAAGGATTCCTTGATCTTCTGGCTGAAGCGTCGCGTCGCCCATTCTTCTTTCTTGACTTCAACGGATGATTGTAGGTCATCGTGGTATATATCGATCATTTTCTGCGCTATCGACGCATCATACATGATCGCGTTGAGCTCGAAATTCTGCTCGAAGCTGCGGAAGTCCATGTTGGCGCTTCCGATGATGGCGATGTCGTCGGCCACCACAATCTTGCTGTGGATGAAACCTGGCTGGTACAAGTACACCTTTATGCCTGCTTTCAACATCTGGTCGAGGTAGGAGTAGGTGCTGTAGAGCGTCACCCTGGCGTCTGACTTCATCGGTAGGATGAGGCGTACGTCCACGCCACACAAGGCGGCGGTCTGCAGGGCGGTGATCAAACTCTCCGGAGGCAGAAAATAAGGGGTTTCGATGTAGATGCGCTCCTTGGCTTCCATGAAGGCTTTCGCGAATATCTGCATCACGCTCTCCCACACCATGTCCGGTCCGCTGATGACGATTTGGGCCAAGCAGTCGCCTCGCTTCTCCTGGGCAGGATAGTAGGCGGTGTCCTCTATCAACTCCCTTTTCACGAAGAACCAGTCCATGAGGAAATTCTTCTGTAGTCCGAGCACCGCGCTTCCTTCGATCCTGATGTGCGTGTCCCTCCATGGACCCCAGCTCAAACCCTCCACGTAACGGTCCGCTATGTTGAAACCGCCCGTGTAGCCCACCTGTCCGTCTATGACGATGATTTTGCGGTGGTTCCTATAGTTCACACGGCTGTTGATGTATGGCAAACCTACTTCGAGGAAGCTCTGCACCTCGATGCCTGCCTCACGCAACTCGTTGATTTTCTTCTTCTTCAATTGCCAGCTACCCACGTCGTCGATGATTACCCTCACCGCGACACCCTCCTTCGCCTTCTCTTTCAGCACATCCATCACCTTCGAGCCGATCTTGTCCGCCAGGAAAATATAGTACTCCATGTGGATGTGATGCTTGGCCGAATGCAGGTCGGCTATGATGGATTCGTACAGTTGGTCCGCCTTCGTGATGATGTCCACCTTGTTGTTCTCGTGGATTGGCGCATCACTGTTCTTGTAGGCCAATGTGGCGATGCTTCTCTGCGCATCGGTCAGGTTGAGCTTGGGGAGCTCCGTCAAGTCGGAGGTGTTGCTCTTCTTGTTGATGAGCAAGCTTCGTTTGGAGATCACGTGCCTCTTCCTGAATTTCCTACCGACAAGGATGTAGAAGAGGAAGCCTACCACCGGCAGGAATATCAAGACCATTATCCATGCGATGGACTTGACAGGGTTGCGATTCTCCACCAACATGAAGATGATGGTGGTGAATATCGTGTAGATGTATACTACGAAAATTATTATGTAGGCTATGTCCCAAATCATTTTTCCCCAATTCTTTTGTAAATGTACTAATAATAATTTTACAAAATTGTATTTGTTCTTAATTATTTATTTTAGGGTTTTATTTATGTTTTGAGATTGCGTGAGATTGCGTGAAATCTCGGTTTTTTATATATTTTTGTTTCTCATTTTGTTTCTTGCGCAGCTTATGGATCGGAAAAAAACAAACGTGAAAATGATACTGATAGTACAGAAAACAGAGCATACGTTCATATAGGTAAAAAGGATATGGATCAATATTGCAAGATATGGTTAGAACCTAAAATATCCGTTGCGAAAAAAGGAGAATTGACTGATAAACAATTTTATGTGCATTTTTCACAACAATTCAACAAAAGAATTCCTTTTTCGTATGATTTTTCAACTCCTTTTAGTAATATTGCAGACGGAATCGAGTTACTGGTCACCAAATGTTCTCTGGGCGTGCCCTTAGAAGGTGGAAGTAACTCGATTTTCATATTTTCTACTGTATACACGGTGTTTTTTTGCTTGTAATTTTCTTTTAATGTTATCTTAATTCTATAATAATCATCATTGTATGATATTGCAGAAAACAATCTATGTATTAATGTGTTTTTGTCTATATTGTCATTCTTAAATATTCTATCACCATCAACTTTTTATTTGATATATTTACAACTCCGATTGAGTCACCAACCAAGACTTTGTGACTTCCTATTATGTTTTTTCTTCCGCAAATTTCCTTATTCAATTAAGGAATTTTTGAATAATAAACATCAAATTGATGGCCCAAATATATGCGTGAGTGGTTTCTTTCAGGCAAAAATGTGTGTTTTTCTTGTGGATGGGCGTTTTTTATGCCTAAAACGATGATTCATTGTGCGTTCTAAAGGGATTATTGACGCTCCTTTCCCGCTTTGATATCCTCCAATAGTTTCTCCATGTCGCGGATGGTGAATCCGCACTCCTTGAACTTGTTCACGATGTCGATGGACTCCTTCTGCTCTTTCGTCAATCCCTTCAAATCGTCCGAAATCTTTATGCCTAGGAAGAAGAATATATCGTTGCTGGCGATGCTGTAGAGTGGGGAGAGTTGGCTGGTTTCCCCGATCTCACCGGGAGTACGGGCTTCCCCTGCCTTGTCATACACCCACTTGGCTTCGGAGATGACCTTTCGGGCGGTCGTGTGGGCGATGCGTTGCTGGGTCCTGGTCTGTTTCCCCTTCTCCACGTAGCTGTAGTCCCCCATGAGCGACTGCGCGAAAAGGAAGGAGGTTGTCCGTTGGATCTCCTCGCTGAGCAGGCGGAAGAAGGCTGCGGAACGCTTCGGACTGAGATGCTGGATGAAGTGATCCCACCCGCAGATCTCCTTGTCTGTGATCTCCTGCGCTCCCTTGTCGTATTGCCTTAGGCTCACCGGGTTCAGGTCTAATCCTAACCGTCCCGCCTCCAAGGGGGTACGTGCCACGTCACGGATCGTCAGATGGGTTTGCACCCCTGATTGTAGGAGGAATTCGTAGAATGTGCTTCTGTTTTCAGGAAGGATGGCGTCCGCAATCGTTTGGTTCTCAAGAAAGTATATATCTGTGCATCCTTCCCAATAATCATTGAGCAGGGAAGTGCGTAGGACCGTCTGATGGGCCCTGCTGAAGCATCGGTTGCCCGCTTGGTCTACTGTTGGAAGGAAAGGTATCTCCCTAAGGTGGCTGACGAATCTTTCACGTTCGCCTCCCTGTGCGGACAAGGACTGGTAGCAGTCTGTGATGCGCCTGAGGTGGTGGAGCACCTCCGCTTCACCTAAAAGGTGGGTTCTCCCTTCCCGGTAGAGGGGTAGTATCTGTTGCTCCACCTCGGCTTGCGGACCAGGCTCTTTTATCCCTAGGGAAGAGAGTGAACGCCTGCATTTCTCGTCCTCCCATAGGGCAGGATGGACGGATTGGGAGGAGTCGGTCTCTCCTGCGAACGCCTGCGACGGGGCATTCCCTCCGCACACGAGACCGAGCGCCCTTGCCTTGCCGTCGGCGCAGAGGATGACAGGCTCTTCCTTCAGGCATACCCTGTTCTTGGCCAAGCATTGGTAGAATTTCTTCAGCCATTCCATGCTTTGCCGCTCGATGTCGAAGGCGGTGATGGCGCCCAATATATCCTCTATACTGACTATGTTGGCTACTAATTGGTTCTCCTTTAGATAATTATGGATGATGGAGCGTTGAGGCTCCTCTCTTCTGTATAATTCTTTGAAGCACCATTCCCTTTGTGATCCGTCGGGAAGGATTTCCTCCTGCGCTCCGCTGAAGAGGTCGCGTAGCAATCTATCCTCCGTGTGTCGGGTGCGGGTGGCATCCACGTATTCTCCATTGTCCGTGAAAAACAGGGGTTGTGTGCGCAATGTTTGGACGATGGACGTATAGATGGGCGCTAGGAAATGTGGCCCTGCCTTCTTGATGAATATATTTTTCTCCAAGGGGATGATGTCGAAGAGCGTATCCTTCAACAGATTGCTCTGTGCGAGGTGGCGCAGGGCTTTCCCCGCCAATTCACCTAAGGCTTGCACCTGTTGGATGTTCCATGCCTCATGGTTTTTGATGCTCTCCCTGTTGTCGGTCAGCAGGAAAGGCGCATGGATCACGAAGGGGAGCGGACAAGACTCCTTGGTCGGGAAGAAACAGTAGATGTTCTCCTCCTGTTCCAAGGGTTGGGGCGTGTGTAGCGCATTCGACTCGAAGGCGATGGCGCATCCGTCCGTGTAGCGGTGGAAGTGCTTTGTCTGGCGATTCTCCCCGTCGTCTTGCGACATGGTGAGGAACACATAGGTGATGGCGCCGATTTTTGTCTCGTCTTCCGTGCTTAGCTGGTACACTCCGTGGACGCCGTTGTCCGTGTCCCAAACTATCTTTTTCAGGTGTGACAGGAAAAAGAGGGGGTGGTGTAGCGTCCGAAGCTTCTGTAATATGTCTTGGTAATCCCTCTCCGCATCCTTTAAGGGGAACTGGAAGTAGGTCTCGCCGGCTTTTCTTCCCTCCTTGGTGCGGGGGGCGGTCACGGGTACGATATAGTCTTGGATGTCGAACGAGAGCGTGTCGTCCTCGATGTGAGGGCGGTCGGTATAGCGGAAGATGGATTTGAACCCGATGCCGAACTTGCCTATCGAGTTGCCGCTCTGTTTGTTGCTGGCGCCGATGGAGGTCAGCGCGTTCAGGTGGCCGATCGTCCCCTTGTCATCCTCCCGGTTGGGGTCTGTCAGGGTGAACCGTACCGAGCCGTTGTGGATATACTCCAGACTCTCTTTGTGCAAGTGGATGTGGACTTCCGTCGCTTGCGCGTCGTCGGAGTTTTGCAGCAGTTCGTAGAGGAAGTGCGCCTCGTCGGAATATTTGTCCACGACGGAGTTCCAGAAGCCAGCCGCCGCCGGGTCCTTCAGTTGCTCCGCCAGCGAGGCTCTCTTGCCGGACAGTAGCCGGAACCATTCCCTCTCTTCCTTGCTTATCTCCATGGCGCTATAGGCTTGCGTATTTGTTGGACTCCTCTTCTCCCCACGGGTGCCCCTCCTCTATGGCGGTCAGCACCTCGTCGGCGCGGTTGACGACGGTCCATGTTTTCTTTAGCTTCTCCGACATGAATTTCTCCTCCACGCACTTGTCCAGCATGGCGAGGAGGGGGTCGAAGAAATGGTTGACGTTGACGATGACGATGGGCTTAAGGAAGAGCCCCAGTTGTTTCCATGTGATGATCTCCATCAGTTCCTCCAGGGTGCCGCAACCACCAGGCAAGGCGATGGCGGCGTCCACGTCCTTGGTCATCCGCTCCTTCCTCGTGTGCATGGAGGAGGTCTCAACCTCCGTCACCTTGGGGTTGTCCCATCCTCTCTCCACCATGAAGCGGGGAATGATGCCCGTGATCTCTCCTCCGTGGTCGAGCATGGACTGCGCCAGTTCCCCCATCAGACCGACCGCTCCGCCTCCGTAGTTGCAGGCGATTCCGTTCTTTGAGAGCACCTCACCCAATCTTCTCGCTTCCCGCTTGTACGCTTCATCCACTTGTGTGCTGGATGCGCAGTAGACACAAACCCGTTTCGTCATATTCAATCCTTTCGTTTTCTTTCCACAAAGGTAAATAAATTTGTGGGAATGGAGAGATGTTCCTTCACTACATCTCCTACCTCTTCGATGATTTTGGTGCAACGGTTGCGGGATATGCGGATTTGAGTGCCGACCGTGATCATGTCCTCCACGGAAGGCTGGCCATTGTTGTTCACCGATGTGGCATGTTCCCCGTTATATCCGGCCACGCAATGGGTTAGGTCGTATGCGGGTGACAATGACCATTTGCCTTCCCGACAAATGAAGGAGAAGTTCTTCGGATGATCGTCTTTGTTTTCCGCTAAGACATTGAACACCATTCTTCGGAACATCTCTTCCACCTGCAGAGGATCTTGCGTCAAGTAGCCAGTTAGGCTGAGCAGATTCTTATAGTCAAGTGTGGGCATTTGGATGGAGACCCCAAGCAATGCCCCGGCTGTGGCTATGTGCAGACGATGCCCATCCTCCATGTCGAATCGACGGCTGGCGAAGTATTTGCCGTCAATCAGGCGGAAGTCCGGCACGTTGATTCCACAACGCCGGGCCGCTTCATGGTAGCGGTATTCCTCTTGGCCCATATCCACTGGGTCGTAGGTGTGGCGGAATTTCACCAACCATTCACCTTCGTCGTCCTTCATCAGACATTTCGGGCGGCAGCCACCCGAATTGCCGCTGTTGAAATAGAGCACATCCTCGTCCTTGTCCGTTTTTTCGGAGAGCACGTCCAGCGCCATCTGCTGCAGTCGGTCGAGGGCGGGGAGTGATTTCTCCTCACCCACCAATGTTTCCGGCACATAGCATAAGGCGCCCATGCCCGAACTGCCCACTATGCTTAGCCGTTGTATTGGTGTTAGCCCCAGCTCGTCTATCCCCTGCTTTTTGAGCATCCTGTTCAGTAGATAACGGCCGTAACCGTCTGGCAAACTGTCCTCGAAGATGCCGAAATTTCCGCTGAAGGGTGTTGGTTGGGCGATGAACAATCCTGTGCGCAAGGGCAATTCGATGGGTGAGATGGAGAACCCTGTCGCGATCCATTCCTTGTCGTATTCAAATACACAACGACGTCCGTCTGGGGCCATCGTCAATAATCCCACACGTCGTTCGCCCATCTGCACGCTTAGTTTATCTACCGATTTCATTCCTGCCTCGCTTCCTGTTTTTATTTCTGTTGATGGTCTCCAACTCCTCCATCGTGGAGAAGTGCGGTTCGGAAAGGAGTTGCTTGATGTCGGTCGTATAGCCTAAAGCCTGTGCCAATGCCACAAAGGAGGTGAGCGCGATGATGTGTTGCTGCTCAAACTTGGCGATGGTCGGTGCGGGAACACCGCTCATCATGGAAAGCGCACTTCGGGAAAGGCCCTTCTCCAACCGCCTCTTTTGCAGATTACCTGCCAATAATTTCGTCAAATCATCGACGGAATCCTGCTCCAGTGTATAAATATATGGCATATTATCGTATCTATTAAATGTTAAAATACACATTAAGGAATACTATTGTATTTGCTTGTAAAGATAGTAAATTAATGAATAGAAACAAAATCTGTGGTGTAATGGGCCTCGGCAACTCTTAACTCATAATTCTTAATTCATAATTCTTAATTATTACTACCTTTGTGGTATGGCAGAGGATTTGAAAAAAGAGACCACCCGCTCCATTTTGTGGAATGCGATCGACAAGGTAGGGTTCCAAGTCGTGGCGTTTGTCGTAGGCTTGGTGACGCTTCGTCTGTTGTCGCCTGGCGATTTCGGACTGATAGGCGCATTGGCGATATTCACCGCACTCTCCAACATCCTGACGGAGAGCGGATTCACCTCCGCCATGGTGCGGCGCAAGCACAATACGGACGCGGAGTATGTGGCGGTTCTTTGCTTCAATGTGTTCCTGGGGTTGGCCTTCTACCTTTTGCTGTTCCTTTGTTCGGGATGGATCGCCGAATACTATCGCATGCCGGAACTGGCTTCGTTGGCTCCCTTTCTCTTCCTTTCTATCGTCTTCAATTCGTTCGGTGTGGTGCAGAGCATTGTGCTGACCCGCAACTTGGCCTTCAAGAAGATGTCCGTCGCCAGCCTTATCAGTGCGCTTGTCTCGGGCATTCTGACGATCGCGATGATTTTCATGGGCTATGGTTATTGGTCGCTGGCGTGGCAAGTCGTGTTGCAGCCTGCCATCCGGGTGGTCCTTCTGTGGGTCTTCAGTGATTGGTGGCCTAGGTGCAAACCTGACTTCTCTGTGATACGTGAGCTCTTCACGTTCAGTTTTTCCCTAATCGCTTCAAGCCTGATGAACACCTTTGTGCGGTATGTCTACAACCCTATCATCGGACGTTATTTCGGGGACGAGCGTTTGGGCTACTATTCGGAGTCTTACAAGTTTTACTTCCTGCCGGTCAATATCGTCGCCTCCACCTTTTCGGGAGTGGCCTATCCGGTGCTTTCGAAACTGAACGATGACGAGCCTCGCCAACTCAACTATCTGCGCAAGATGATGCGCATGGTGGCGTTCTGCATCTTCCCTATCATGTCGGGGGCCATGGCTTGCTTCGACAATGTGGTGGAGGTGGTGCTCACGGAGAAGTGGATGCCTATTGTCCCATATTTCCGGGTGCTGGCGATCGCAGGTCTTGTGGCGCCGATGCACTCCATGTACTTGAACCTTATGGTGGTGAAGGGCTTCCCAAAGAAGAATTTTGAGTTGGAGGTGATCCGCAATGCCTTGACGTTGCTGCTCCTTTTGCTGTTCCATGATACGATAGAGCAGATGTTGTGGGGCTTTGTGGCGGCCAACCTGCTGTCGTACGTGGTGGATTTGTTCTTCGTGCGAAAGGTGGTGCGTTATTCCATCCGGGAGCAGTTGTGGGACGTGTTCCCTTACCTGTTTATCTCCTGTTTCATGGCGGCGACTGTATTCTTAGTCGGTTGCCTGGATTGGAGTGCGATGGCGAAGCTGATTGTTCAATTGCTGGTCGGGGTGACCGCCTATATTTTGCCTGCTAAGGTGTTGGGATCTAATGTATTGAATGATGTCATAGCGGTGTTGACTAAGAAGAATTCGTAGACCGCAATTCCTGTTGATGATAAAAAAGAGGGGAAAATCTATATGCTGAAAAAACCAAAAGCAAGCCTTGAATGACTTGCTTTTAGAAAACCATAAACCTTACATCTATAAAGAATCATGTTTCACAACATTACACCGCAAATATAAAGGTTATTTTTATGATTGAAAACATTTAGGTGTTTTTTTTTGAAAAAATTTGTCGTTGCCCCTTGAATGTCCATCAAAAAACATCCGCAACGCCCATAAACAGACGTTGCGGATAGGTTAGGTTTCGTTTCGGGAGGAAGACCCGAAACAATAGATCACGTCTTTCCCTTGCTGCTTATCTCAAGATGACTTTTCGGGTTTCGGTCATTTCATTCGTACTGATGCGCACGAAGTAGACGCCGCTTGACTGACCTTCCAGACTGACTTTTTGGTCATGTCCTATGCCGCTTGTGGTATAAACCGTTTTGCCGGTCACGTCAGTGACGGTGATGAGGAAGTTCACATCTTCAGCGGCGAAGGAGATGAAGAATTCTCCGTCTGTCGGGTTAGGGTAGAGAACAAGGCCTGATGAGATAGGTTCATCTGATGACTCTTCATAGAACTCGTTGAACTCATCCTCGTCTATGGACAAATGCCTGAATTCTCCTCCGTAAATTCCGTTCTTTTCATCTTCGCAGTCGATCTTCTTTGTCTTGAATTTCGCACCTTTCACCACATGGAATCCTTTTTTCAGTCGAATGTATTTGCCACTGCTATATGTGACATTGGCATTGTTCTTGATCGTGTTCCTGGCGTTCAGCAGGTACATGGCTATCACGTTTGTGCTCTTAGTGATAGTCTCATTTTGGTTAAGTACACCTTTTTCTAACTCTCTGCAATAGCGGAAGTCGGATGTGGATGACCAGAAACGAGGTATTTCATACCATTTTTCGTCTTTTGCAGATGGATCTGTACTCCCATCGTGATCTCTTGCGTACACAAAAGCCTCTTCCCAAGAGATTTTGCCGTCGTTGTCAATGTCGATACTGTCAGATTTAATCTTTTTTGCAGTATCAGTGTCGTAACCTGCTGCGGCTGGAAAGAATTGACATAGGAACATGCCCCCTAATGGTCCAGCATTTGCAGTTTTCTCGGCAGATGTACTTGTGATGATTGTTCTATTCCCATCACCGACTTTCAAATGCTCAATCATGGCTCCACCGTGGCATGATCCCGATAGTACGAAGATGTGTTTTGCCTTTATTTTGTTTAACTCATTCTTGAAAAAATTGGCATAATCTAACGTACATGGTGATGACTGATCTATGCAGGCGGCATTATTACCTCCGTGGGTTGCTATGAAAAGGACAAAATCGTCGTTCTTTGTGATTTTGGAAGCAATTTTGTTGAATATTGAACTTACCGTGTCTTTGTCCAGTTCATATAGAATATCCTTTTGCCCGTCAAAGTCCAAATCCAATGGGACTTTGTATTGCCCATCAAGTAAGTCTTTGGTGTCATACGCTACATATATGTGGTTTTTTTGAAACCCTTTCTCGTACACAAAGAATTGATAAGCTTGAGCACACTCGTTCCATAGGAAGGTGTTGTTCCCTCCTCCGAGAATCACTACGTAACCAGAGTTCTTCACGTTGTCTTCGTTCGTGAAGATTCCTATTCTGCCGTTAATGCGCCAAGTGATGTCGTCTTTCGGATAGATATCCGCAGCAAATGAACTCAGGCATGTGAGCAGAAAGGTTAATATTGATATTGTGAATTTGTTCATTTCCCTAAACTTTATTTTTTCAACATTTCCATTTCAGCCTTCAAAGCCTTGTTCTCTTTCTCCAACTCGATCATGTGGAGGGTGAGTTCCTCTACCTTTTCGAGCAGCAAGTTGCTCATTTGTGATACGCTCATGCCGTTCTCTGAGATCTCGGCAGCGGATGGTACGCCTGGCAAGTGTTTGTTCTCCTTCACGTAGCTCTCCACTTCGCTGAGCGGACGTAAGTTGTAGTTATCTTCAAAGACATAGTCGGCAGCGTTGTTCAACTCCACATTGATGTCCTGCGCCTTGATTTGATTAGCCTTTAGCACCTCAGCCACCTCAATCTCATTGTGGCAGGTGATCTTGCCCCAAACGTCCAGTGCCGCATCGAGTTTTGCGCCGTTGTAGTTCAACTTTAGGAAAGTCCTGCCTTGTGGACCATAAAGGGTGTAGTCTGTGGCGATTGCTTCAAATGCTCCGTATTCTCTTCCTCCGTAGACGGTCATCTTTGCGCAGTTGTTGGTTCCAGGACCAATATTTATACCTTGACGCATGGAACTTGTCGTTGAATAGATGGTCAAGCCATTTTGGAATGAGTTGCTGCTTCCTGTAGCCGTGAATGAGCCACTGACGGAGGTTGCGGCTAATGTGGATTTCCCTGAAACGGTAAGACTGCTGTTCACTTTGGCGGTTGAATTGATGGTCACCGCTCCGTTCAGATAGGTTGCCCCTTTTACGTACAATTTGTAATTCGCTGTGCTTGAGGTTGGTGTGATACCAATCGCCACGTTGCTTGCACTTCCGCTTGCTGGACCATTGTACAATCCATAATTACTCGTGCTCCACCAACATTGTGCGTTCGCTGCGCATACTGACATTGCAACTCCCATGGTTGCCATAAGGATTTTCTTCAATTCCATTTTTCTTTAGTTTAAAAAGTTAATAAAAATTTTAAGGTGGGGCCAGTTCATCGTTGTTCTGCTCATTTGATAGATATACTGATAGCGTCTGATGCCCCTTTGCAATCGGCCTTTTGCATTATCAAAATTAGTTTTAATGAATGAACCGTGTTGTGGCGAAAATCTACAATTTTGTATTTTTTATCATTTTTATGTTCCACACTTTTCTTCCTATTGCAATATTTATTGCTTGTCGTCGTTCTTGTTTTTGATATGTATGTATTTGTTTTATAAAAGTTTAATGGTTATTTGTGCGATGAATATGGATTGTCAAAATATTGCGTTTATGGTTCTGTTTGGCCTGTTTGAAAATGCAAAAACTATGCCACTTCGATGTGACGCTTTGCTTTCCACATCTTTTCTTGACGTTTATTAAAAATATCGGCGGTGTGGATTTCTATCGCCTTTTTGAGGTGTTTCGACGCTTGGATTTTATTGGGCGATGATGCTCATTTCGCATTTGTGGCAGTCGAATGAGAGGCGATACTCCTTCCCGTTGTTGGCGATGAGGGTTAATGGCTCTTGGATGTCGTTCGCCGCTTTGTCTTGCTTTTTGCAGTAGCCTAATGTGTGGCGCAGGCAGTGCTTGCAGGTCATGACGGGTACGTTTTGGGGTGGTCGGCTCTCGAAGGATGGTGCGATTTTCTCCACTCCGTGTTGTTGGTAGAAGCGTCTTGCCGATTCGTTGTGCACGTTTCCTGTGTAGTCCAACTCTTTCAGCGGGAAGGCATGTGCGGTCTTCGGGAAGATTAGGCGTGACTTCTCTCGCTTCGCTTTCCGCTCTGTTTCTAACTTTTGCAGCAACTCTCGCCTCCATTGGGTGATTTTTCCTGCGGGTATGAAATAGATGCCGCAGTTGAGCTCCACGTTTGTGACGTGGAAGATGGTGTTGCCGCTCTTCGTGAAGATGTTGCGCAGGTTGTCCCTTTGCCGCTCCTCGTTTTCGCAGGGTGTTTTCTCCTCGTTGAGGGTGAGTGAGGTGGCTATGCCGTCTTCGTCCGTGGCGGTGGCTGCGAAGCCTTCCGCTGTCTCTGAAATGGTGATTCGCACGTCGATCTTCCTCTCCGCCGATTCTTTGGCGAGGAGCCGTTCGAAGGCTTGGTCGAAGTTGCGGAAGAGTGTGGTGCGTGGCGGAAGGTTTATTTTCTCCGCTGGGATGATGTGATCCCCTTGGGCCGTGTTGGCCCTGAAACCATGGAATTCTCCGTTTGGATCGATGAAGCAGAAACCGTCTCCGTTGGATAGGGCCTTGTCTGTGCGGACGATGATCTCCCCCTTCTGTGAGTAGGCGGTCCCGATCTTCTCGCCGATGGATTTGGGCGTGTCGGGTTGGATGATGTCACGCTGCCTGCCGTGCAGGAAGTAGTTGGTCGAGCCTCTGTGAAAGCTCTTTTCCGTGTTGGGGGTGAAGGTGTAGGTGCAGTGGCCGGAGCTGGCGGAGGCATACTCCTTCCCATCTAATATCTTATCCAATGCCTGACGATAGTAGGCGGTCACGTTCTTCACGTAGGGGATATCTTTTAGTCTACCCTCTATTTTCAGGGAGCTGACGCCCGCATCCAATAGTTCTTTCAGGTGACTGGAGAGGTTGAGGTCCTTCAGGGAGAGCAGATGCTTCTCCTTGGCGAGGATGCGTCCGGAGGCGTCGGTCAGCGTGTAGGGTAGGCGACAGAATTGGGCGCAGTTGCCTCGGTTGGCGCTTCGGCCGCAACCGTTCTGGCTCATGTAGCAGACGCCGCTGTAGCTTACGCAGAGGGCTCCGTGGATGAATGCCTCCAACTTGACGTTGGTGCTTTGGCTGATCTGTCGTATCTGTTCGATGGATAGTTCCCTGGCCAGGACCACTTGTTCGAAACCTGCCTCTTCAAGGAACTTCACCTTTTCAGGGGTGCGATTGTCCATTTGGGTGCTGGCGTGGAGTGGAATAGGGGGGAGGTCTAATTGGGTGATGCCCATGTCTTGGACGATGAGGGCGTCTGTTCCGGCCTCGTATAGTTGATGGATGAGGCTTCCTGCCTGCTCCAGTTCTTGGTCTGTGAGGATGGTGTTGAGCGCCACGTAGACTTTCGCGTAGTACTGATGGGCGAACCGTGCGAGGCGTTCGATCTCCTCTATGCTGTTGCCGGCCGCTGCCCTTGCGCTAAACTGGGGCGCACCGATGTAGACAGCGTCCGCACCGTGTTTCACGGCCTCGATGCCATGGTCCGCCGTCCGTGCGGGTGCGAGCAGTTCGATCTTGCGCATTACCGTATACGACTGATGTTGTAGGGCGTTTTTTGGTAGACGAAGTAGTTCAACCAGTTGGTGAACAGGAGGTTGCCGTGGCTTCTCCAGCGCACGATCGGCTTCTTGTTAGGGTCGTCGTCCTCGAAATAGTTGCAAGGGATTTCAATCTCCAATCCCTTCTCCTTGTCCCTGAAATACTCGTCGCGGAGGGTGTTGGGCGCATATTCCGAGTGCCCGGTGACGAAGAACTCACGTCCGTTTCTGCCTTGCACGATGTAGACGCCCGCCTCGTCGGACTCCGACAAGATCTTCAGCCCAGGAATCTTCTCGATGTCTGCTCTCCTTATTTCGGAGTGGCGGCTGTGAGGCGCATAGAACAGATCGTCGAACCCTCTGAATATAGGGTTCTTAGCGTCGAGGATCTTATGTTTGAAGATGCCGAATTTTTTCTTGTCCAAAGGGTATTTAGGGATGTTATAGTAGTGATATAGCCCAGCCTGCGCCGCCCAGCAGATGAAGAGGGTGGAGGTGACGTGGGTCTTGGCCCAGTCGAATATCTCTACGATTTCGTCCCAATAGGTAACCTCTTCGAAGTCGAGGTTCTCCACGGGCGCTCCCGTGATGATCATGCCGTCATACCGTTGCTTTTTGATTGTCTCGAAGTCCTTGTAGAAGGTCAGCATGTGTTCCACAGGCGTGTTCTTGGAGGTGTGGCTCTTGACCTTCAACAGATCCAGCTCGATTTGTAGCGGCGTGTTGGAAAGCAGGCGGATGAGGTCGGTCTCCGTAGTGATTTTCAGGGGCATGAGGTTGAGAACGATGATCTTCAGTGGACGTATGTCTTGTGTGGATGCGGATTCCGAATCCTTCACGAAGATGTTCTCTCGCTTCAATGCCTCGACGGCTGGTAAATTTGATGGTATGTTTAATGGCATATTTCCTCCTCTTCCCTTTTTCATGCAAAGATATACATTGTTTGGGTGATTAATGTGGTGGAAATGGATGAATTTTTAGTTTAGAATTAATAAATGTGAATGAAGGTGTGTTAAATCTTCCTGCTGTAGAGGAAAAAGCATGCGGTTTATCATCTATTTATACGAAAAAGAATGTATTTTTGTCAAAAAAACATATAATAAGTTTTGTTACGTATGGAAGTGAATTGTTTTAGATTTTTGAATCTGTTATTGACGTTGATGTTGTCCGCATTGGGCTTCGTTTCTTGTTTAGGGGATGATGAATATGTGGAATATGGAACTCCAAGCGCGGTCTATATTTTCAGAGGGACGGTGACGGATGGGAATGGAAATGGACTCCCGGATGTGAAGGTCTCCCATGTGAATGAATATAATTCCGGGGGACAAACCAGACGTCAGGTTGATTCTTTAACCATCACGAATGCGGAGGGTAAGTATGAGGCTAAGTGGTATGAATATTCTCTTTGGGAGGAAGGTGAAGGTTTGCTTTTCTCAGACAAAGATGGCGCCTCTGTGGATACATTCCCGAAATATTCGGACCTCTCCACACCAAAGGAAGGAGATGGTAAATGGTTCGAAGGCTATTCGGAGAATACGATGGATATCGTTTTGAAGAAATGATTTAAATCGACGAGTTAATTTTAAAATAGGGAAAGAGTCATGGGAAAAACTGTTTTGAATTGGATTGACAGAGTGTTAACTTTTGGAATGGCACTTTGTGGCTTTGGCGCATGTACTTCCTTCGGGGGTGAAGAGTATGGCTGTCCGACAGCTGATTATATCTTTCATGGTAAGGTGACGGACGAGGCGGGAACTCCTCTTCCTGATGTGAAGGTATCATGGATACATACGAATATCGATGGTCGATCGGAAGAGAATCTAAATGATACTATTTATGTGGGTCAGGACTCTTTGTCTTCGACGGATGCGAAAGGCGAATATAGTGTAAGACCTCCGGTTGATTATTGGAGTTCCGCCTATGGCTTCCGTTTCACCGATAGGGATGGTGCCTCTGTGGATACTTTCCCGAACATGTCGGATCTCGCTCCGCTGAAGGGTGGTGATGGTAGCTGGTATGAAGGTCGTTCGGAAAATACGATAGATATTACGTTGGATATTCATGCGGGCAAATGATCGTGCCCCGATTATATAATATTTTTTATCATGGGTAAGAAATTTCTTGGGTTGCTAAATAAGTTTTTAGCGTTTTTGTTGGCGCTGTTGGGTGTTCAGTCATGTGACCCGGGTATGGATGAGTATGGATGTCCCTCGGCGGATTACATCTTCCAGGGAAAGGTGACGGACGAAGCGGGGAATCCTCTTCCTGACGTGAAGGTTTCAGGGTTGCCGGCTTATGAGTACTCTTTTTCCAGAAAGGATATGGACTCCCTTTCTACCACAGGCGCTGATGGAACATATTCCGCGTTAGTGCGTTCGGATTGTGGCGTGTATGATTTAAAAGGATTGCGTTTCTCCACCAAGGATGGGACGTACGTGGATACAGTATGGAAACAATCGGACCTTGCGCCTTTCCAATATGGACGTTCGTGGCATAAGGGTCTGTCGGAGAATACGTTGGATATCACTTTGAAGAAAAAATAGAGGAATGGATCGCCCTGATAAATTGTCTTTGAGGAAGCGGTTGGCGCTACGATTATACGATAGCTATCGGCACAACGCCGCAAAGGTACACGAGCTGACTTACCTCTTTTGGGAAGCCACTTTGCGTTGCCCGTTGAACTGCCTGCATTGCGGAAGCGATTGCCGGCAAGAGTCCAACGTGAAGGATATGCCTGTGCAGGATTTCCTGAGAGCGGTGCGGCAAATCGTTCCGATTGTGAACCCACACCATACGATGGTGGTCTTTACGGGCGGAGAAGTGCTTGTGCGCCGTGACTTGGAGGAGGCGGGACGTGCCTTGTATGAGATGGAGTTCCCCTGGGGCATTGTCACGAATGGTTACCTGCTGACTCCTCAACGGTTGCAATCTTTGCTCAAGGCGGGTATGCGGGCGTGCACGGTCAGCTTGGATGGCTTGGAAGAGTCCCATAACTGGTTGCGGCAAAACCCTGATTCGTTTCGCCGGGCGGTTGCGGCGATTCGTCTCCTGCCGAGTACGAACCTGCGTCATGATGTGGTCACCTGTGTCAACAATAGGAATTTTGACGAATTACCGAAGATTAAGCAACTGCTGATCGACTGTGGCATCAAGGAGTGGCGCATCTTTACCATATTCCCTGTCGGCAGGGCGGCCGATAACCCGGACCTGCAGTTGCCGGACGATAAGTTCAAGGCGGTCTTCGACTTTATTGAGGCGACCCGTAAGGAGGGTAAGATCAAGGCCAGTTATGGCTGTGAAGGCTTCTTGGGTGATTACGAGACGAAGGTGCGGGATAATTTCTTCTTCTGTAGGGCGGGTATCAATGTGGCCTCTATCCTGGTGGACGGTAGCATATCCGCATGCCCTGATTTGCGGGGGAGATTCATCCAAGGCAATATCTACAAGGACGATTTCGCCGACGTCTGGCAGAACCGCTACCAAATCATGCGGGATAGGTCATGGACCAAGGTGGGGATTTGCAAAGACTGCGAATTCTTCAACCATTGCGAGGGAAATGGATTGCACCTGCGTGATGAGGAAAAAAACGAACTCTCTTTCTGCCACCTGAAGCGTATTATGGGGGGCGTGAAAGATATTTGAAGCCAATCTATATCTCAAAAGATTTCCGTGGCGAGGCAGAGGCCTATAATTCCTCACGGAGTCTGATGCGAACTTATCACATCAGCACTAGTTGTAAATCGTAAATCGTAAATTGTAAATTGTTAAATAGTAAATGTCGTAAGTTTCATGCGGTAAATGAAACCGCCGTGGGTTTTTCCGCACAAATATTACGCTACAGCACAAAACTTCTATTTGTTTTCACTAACTTTGCACCCTAAAATATTCGGAATTAATTTGTAACAAACAATATGGAAGAACTGGCAAGCAAGTACAACCCTGCCGACGTGGAGTCGAAGTGGTACCAATACTGGTTGGATAATGGCTTCTTCAAATCGAAGCCCGATGGTCGCGAACCCTATACAATCGTTATTCCTCCGCCGAACGTGACGGGCGTGTTGCACATGGGTCACATGCTGAACAACACCATCCAAGATATCCTTGTACGCCGTGCCCGTATGATGGGCAAGAACGCTTGCTGGGTTCCGGGTACCGACCACGCCTCCATCGCCACGGAGGCTAAGGTGGTGAACAAGTTGGCGCAGGAGGGCATCAAGAAGACGGACCTCACCCGCGAGCAGTTCCTGGAGCACGCTTGGGAGTGGACCCGCAAACATGGCGGTATCATCCTCGAGCAATTGAAGAAATTGGGTGCTTCCTGCGACTGGGACCGCACCGGATTCACCATGGACGAGCCTCGTAGCGAAAGCGTCATCAAGGTCTTCTGCGACCTCTACAACAAAGGGCTCATCTACCGTGGCGTTCGTATGGTCAACTGGGACCCGAAGGCTTTGACCGCCCTCTCTGACGAGGAGGTGATCTACAAGGAAGAGCATAGCAAACTTTACTATCTGAAATATTATGTCGCTGACGATGACCTGAAAGGTGAGACGGGTGCGGAAGGTGAGATCGTTCACCGTGACGCGAAGGGACGCTACGCTGTGGTGGCTACCACTCGTCCTGAGACCATCATGGGTGATACCGCCATGTGCATCAACCCGAAAGACCCGAAGAACCGTTGGCTCTCCAGCAAGAAGGTGATCGTGCCATTGGTGAACCGTGTCATCCCTGTCATCGAGGATGACTATGTGGACATCGAGTTCGGTACGGGTTGCTTGAAGGTGACGCCTGCCCACGACGTGAACGACTATATGCTGGGTGAGAAATATAACCTCCAAACGATAGATATCTTCAACGATAACGGAACCCTCAGCGAGGCGGCCGGCATGTACATCGGACAAGACCGTTTCGACGTCAGAAAGCAGATCGAGAAGGATCTCGCAGCCGCTGGCCTCTTGGAGAAGACGGAGGACTACACCAACAAGGTGGGCTACTCGGAAAGAACCAACGTGGTCATCGAGCCTAAGCTCTCCATGCAGTGGTTCCTTAAGATGGAGCACTTGGCGAAGATCGCTCTGGAGCCAGTGATGAAGGATGAACTGAAGTTCTATCCTGCTAAATACAAAAACACCTACCGCAACTGGTTGGAGAACATCAAGGACTGGTGTATCAGCCGTCAGCTCTGGTGGGGTCACCGAATCCCTGCCTACTTCTTGCCTGAAGGCGGCTATGTGGTGGCTGAAAGCGTGGAGAAAGCGTTGGAGTTGGCCAAGAAGAAGAGTGGCAACAACAACCTGACCATCCAAGACCTTCGTCAAGACGAGGATTGCTTGGACACTTGGTTCTCTTCCTGGTTGTGGCCTATATCCCTCTTCGACGGAATCAACAATCCAGGCAACGAGGAGATTAAATACTACTATCCTACCAGCGATTTGGTGACAGGTCCGGACATCATCTTCTTCTGGGTGGCGCGCATGATCATGGCGGGCTACGAGTACGAGGGAGATATGCCTTTCCGCAACGTATACTTCACGGGTATCGTGCGTGACAAGTTGGGCAGGAAGATGTCCAAGTCATTGGGTAACTCACCTGACCCGCTCGACCTGATCGACCGCTTCGGCGCCGACGGTGTGCGTATGGGTATGATGCTCTCCGCACAGCCGGGTAACGACATCCTCTTCGATGAGGCATTGTGTGAGCAAGGACGTAATTTCAACAATAAGATCTGGAACGCTTTCCGCCTCGTGAAGGGTTGGGAGGTGAAGGCAGACCTCGAGCAACCTGAGTCCGCACAGAAGGCGGTTAAATGGTTCAAGCACCAGCTGAACAAGACCATCACGGAAATCAACGACTGCTTCAGCAAATACAGGGTGAGCGAGGCGTTGATGGCGGTTTACAAACTCTTCTGGGACGAGTTCTCTTCCTGGTATTTGGAGATGGTGAAGCCAGCCTACCAACAGCCTATCGACAAGGCAACCTACGAGGCTACGTTGGAGTACTTCGAGACATTGCTGAAACTGCTCCACCCATTCATGCCGTTCATCACGGAGGAGCTTTACCAGAACATCAAGGAGCGTGACCAAAAGGATAGCATCATGGTCAGCTTGCTTCCTAATGCGGAGGAGTTCTGCGAGAAGAACATCAACCGCATGGAGACCACCAAGGGCATCATTGCGGGTATCCGTAATGTGAGGGCAAGCAAGGGCATCAGCCCGAAGGAGGCGTTCGAAATATACCACAAGGGAGAAGGCTTCGACGACAAGAACAACGCCATCATCCAGAAACTTGCCAACGTCAGCAAGATTTCCGAGACGACCGACGAAATCAGCGGCACGGCGGCTACCTTCATGGTTGGCACCATCGAAATCTCCATTCCGTTGGGCAACAATGTCAATGTGGAGGAGGAGATCAAGAAGATGGAAGAGGAGATCAAGTACTTGGAGGGATTCCTTGCCAGCGTGGAGAAGAAACTGGGCAACGAGAAGTTCGTGGCTAACGCCAAGCCTGAGATCGTGGAGAAAGAGCGTAAGAAGAAGTCTGACGCTGAGAGCAAGATCGCCACGTTGAAAGAGAACATCGCGAAGCTGAAATAACAGCGGCGCATATCATACGAAAAGCCCCGTCACATCCATGCGACGGGGCTTTCTTTTCTATATTCTATAAATAGGAGAAACTCTCACATTACTTTGATCCAGTCAATATAATCCTTTCCACACGACTTTCTCCGTTCACGTCTATCGTCACGAAATACGCACCCGGCTGAAGGCTTGAGACAGGAATCAATCCATTGGAAGTGTTGCCGGAGAGCATCAACTTACCTGTGAGGCCCGAGATTCTGTAGGAGAAGTTTGCTCCCGCATTTTGGGCATGGAGGAATCCATCTTCCTCGAAGAAGGAAAGATTGTCCACCTTATTCGGCGAGAGAGAACCAGTCGTTTCAGGTTGTACCATCTCGATGGAGATGTCATCGATAGCGAAGTCCCAGCCATTTGACTCAGGGTTGGACATGCCTACGATGAAATAAGCGGATCTCTTGTCTGCGTCCAAAGTGAACTCAATAGACATTTTATTCCAGTTCAAAGAGGTTGCGTTGGCATCATATTCAACAGAGGGAACTGTTAGCTGCCTATATGCATACTCAGAGACCAGATTGGCAGGTTCAGAACCCTCATAGACACCAAGGAACAGGTTAGGCGCATTCTCTGACGCACTGATATCTCCTGGTCTAGTCAGGTTAGCCACATATGCTGTGAAACGGAGTATCGTACCCTTAGATAGCCCCTCTATCTTTACTCTATATACGGACATGTTCCCTTCTCGGCTATCCGGATTGACGGCCATGAAATATCCAACCTCCTTATCATAAGGGGATGTGTGGTCTCCTCCATTGTGCCAAGAATGATAGTCGTCTTCCTCCCAATATTTTGTGATGAGATACCCATTCAAGAGTCGGGCATCATACTCGAGATGATTCCCCACCTCGTCCTGGTTCAACGCTGGACCCAAATGCGGATCTGAAGCGGAGTTGCCTCCGAAATCGTTGTAATAGACTCTTTCCCACGTGCCTGCGCTAACATCAAAAGCAAAAAGTGAAGCAAATAGCAACACCGATAAAGCGTAACATTTTCTTTTCATAACATAAATGATTTAAAAACCCATATTATATATTTATAAAACACTAATCCTCAACAACAAGGAATTATTCTTACATAGTCTCGAAAGGCACCAATAAACAAAAAGATTTCAAGCACAAGTTGCTTGAAAAAAAGAGCACATTTGAGTCAATGTGCTCTTCCCATATCGAATAAAATACCCTTTTATTTCTTCTTGAACAATTTGCCTAATGAGCCTGCGAGGCGACCCAATTGGCTTGCCGTAGAGTTGCCTGAAGCCGCGCCCAAAGAGGAAAGGATGGACGTGAGGTCCAAACCGCCTGCTTTTTTAGACAATACAGCAGATACAAGACTTCCGATGATGGTCGGAATCAAACTCGTGGCGGATGAGGAAGCGGCGGAGGACAGTCCCAACTTGCCTGCGATCTGTGACGAGAAAATTTGAGAAGCCAACGATGTCACTGAACTATTGGCGGCGGAAGTCTTACCCGTAAACAATGCCATCAATTGCTCAATGCCACCCTTTGATGAGGCGGTTTGTTTGAAACTATTCATGATGGCGTCCGTCAATCCATTCAAGACGTTGTTGCCCAAATTACTTCCTGAAGCGGCGGCTGTCACCTGCTTCAAAATTAAATCCGATAATTGAGACATAATATTTTTATATGTAGAAAGTTAATAGTCTATTTGTTATCTTATCAATGTGAAGTGTCCCATCAGTTGCCTATCAGCCTCTGGAAGGTTAATCACGTACCAATAGTCTGTGGCTGGGAGCGGAGATCCAAGGTATGTGCCATCCCAACCTAACTCATTGTCGTAAGAGTTGATGTTGGCGAGCATACGGCCTGTGCGGTCATAAATCTTCACGTTGCATCTTGGGTACACGTCGATGTTCTCAATCGTCCATGTGTCGTTTAATCCGTCATTGTTAGGCGTGAAATATTCCGCAGGGATGACTGGTATTGGGGTGATGTCGAAGTATGCGGCATCAGAGCACTCGTTAACGTCCGTGGCCACCAACTTGTGCGTTCCGATTGGGGACTCACGCAATTCGCCAGATGGGTCTGAACCCACCTCCGTCTTGTCCAAGAATATCTTGTATGGTTCCGTTCCACCTGTGACATTGTATGCGACCAAATTCTCTTTCTGGTTGATCGAATCGATGGACAGGGTTGGAGCCTCCCTCACGAATACGTGTATCGTATCTGTGGAGACGCAGGTTGAAGTGGCGTCGATCACACGTTCCGCTCTCACCACGCAATCCAGGTCGCCAGAAGGGGTGAACACCTTTTTCGTCGTACTGGAACCTCCCAAGTCTGGGAACCATGCGTATGGGACATTCTTTGGCTTCAACTCCTTGATGTATATTTCGACCTCTTCGCCTCTACATACGGTGTTTCTGTCTGACTTGATCTCCAACTTCAATTGGATTTGGAGGACGGTCAAACTGAACCATACGATACTATCACAACCTGTGACAGAGGTGTATGTCTTAGGGTCACGTACCAGAATCGGCGTCGTGGTTGGATTTGGATATGGTACACCGAAGAGCTTTGAGTCGTAGCAGATCAGCGTGTCGATCGGATTATCCTTGTTCTCGTATCGGTCCAAAATCGTCAGCCTCATTTGCACGATACTATCGCATCCTGTTGTGCTGTTTGAGTAGACCTCGTCAAGCGTATAGACTCCAGGATTGGAATAGGTTGTTCCGTCGAACACGTACGTCTCACCGTAGCAGATAGTTAACGGATCCAAGTAGGTGTAAGTCTTTCCTGTCACATAGATGGTGTAACCCACCACGCTGTCGCATCCGCACCCTGCTGTTTTAAACACATGGGTGTCGTAGAATGGACCTCCTGTCTCTCCGTATACCCTTCCGTTGAAGGATTCTCCCTGGCACAAGTAAACAGTGTCGGTCATATCGAATGTAGGGTTCACGGTGACGGTGTAGACATAACTGATACATGCGTTGTCCTCTCCCGTTTCCTTCTCGGAATAGACTCCCGGTGTGTCATATGTCTTTGAATATGCCTCCTCTCCTTGGCAGATGGTCATATCCTTCCTTTTCACCACTCTCTCTCCGGTCACGGTGATGGTCCAATTCTCTGTTGAATCGATGCAACCTTGCTCGTCCTTGTATATCTTCGAATATGGAATTTCCTGCTCTGTGTCGAACGCTTGCCCTTTGTATTCTGCAGCTCTACCGTTATAGACCTGATGGATGCAAGTGTATTCGTCATCTTTTGTGATGGTCTTAGGCTCTTTCACTGTGATGTGGTAGGTGATTTCGGAGTTCGGACTCTTTTTCTGGTCTCCCGTTTTGAAGGTGGCGGCATCCAATACCGTTCCGTCTTCCATCACTTTCACTTCACCAGCGCATAATACCACTTTTTTGTTGTCTTTTGTCTCATTGATCTGAATCTCCTTTGTCAATGAACATACTTCGGATTCCAAGTTGCCCGACTCTCCGATTCTAATTCGGTAATAACCGTTGTGCTTGGATTTGTCGAATGCGTCGATTGTGTAGGAGAAATCCTTGTCATCTGAGTATTTCCCTGTTTTTACAGTAGTGTAGTCGTTGCCGTTTGTACTATATTCCCAACGGTATTCCACGTTGTTCATGTCTGAGAAGAATCCGTTGTTGTCGAAACTTGCGGTTAGGGTCAATGGATCCTCGTAGAATATGTCACCGTGGGCAATTTCCACCACAGGTTGTAACACCTCGACGGAGATGTCGTCCAAGGCGAAGTCCCATCCGTTGGTCTCTGGCTGGATCATCGACACGATAAAGTAGGCGTAGCTCCTGTCTGAATTCATGGTGAACTCGATTGTCAGCTTTTGCCAATCCAGTGACGATGCGCTGTTGCTATGGTCGGATGCGGGGATTGTCAATTTTCTGTACGCCTGCTCGGAGACCTTCACCTCCGGGTCTGGTCCCTCATATACGCCTACAGCCAATACCGGTTGGAATCCTGCGGATGCTGCGGATGCTTTCACCATGTTGGCCACGTATGCTGTGAATCGGAATGTTACTCCCCTGCAAAGCCCATCCAGTTTTGTCCTATAGACTGTCATTTCTTTGTCGGAATATCCAGGGTTGATGATTAAGAAATACCCCTGCTCCCTGTTGTCCGGAAATGTGTGGTCACCTCCGTTGTACCAGTCCGAGTTGTTGTCCCAATGCTTCGTGAGCACGTGCCCATACCTGATTTGGTCGTCCCATTCAAGTGTCTCATGCGTCTCGTCTGCTGATAGCCCAGTTGGACATAGCCATGGGTCTGTGGTTGAATTTCCCCCGTAATCGTTGTAATATACGCGTTTCCAAAATTCCTCCGCATTCACATTGGCCGCAAACAGAAATGCGACACTCATCAGAAATAATATGTAAAAATTTCTCCTCATAATTCAACAGTCTACTAACGTATAAAATATACTATACCAAAATTATACAATTTACCATCAACACTTTCTAGCAATAGAGTACTATTCTGGCTCGCTATACGCAAATATGGGAAAAAAAATTGTAACAAAGAAATTTTTGTTGGAAAAAATCTTGCCCTTTTTGTGTTTCGCTAATTTTTATTCTTTTTTAAATATATATCAACATGAATTGTTTAATATTAGTGCATATTGGCAGGTGTCCGCATGGATTGTTGAGCCATCTCAATTCCTGTTGCCATTGATATCCGTCATGTTTTTCGAGGGGTGAATTTGCCCCCTTGGTGAATCTGTTTTTGCCATGTTGCGCAATGTCAATTTGGAGTGTTTGTGCTCGCTCCCTTTGTGCCGGTTGGTGGATCTTATTAGATGGAATACCTATAATAAATAATAAAATGAGGGTACGAGAATGTGTTCATCGTATTATTGATTATTGAATTGTGTGGACTTGCCAATCTCCGATGTTGAAAGGAATGTGATGCTTGAATGAAAAATCCATTCATAATCCATCTTTTATCATATTATTTCGATAAAAATTTTATCTTTGTGGTCAGAAACCATTATCGCAAGACAACATAGGGAATCGTTTGTTCGTGGTAAGGAGATTGCCTTTCGATTGGAATAGTTGATCTGAAGGCTTTTAGCGCATGTCGTATTTTCGTGTCGTCAGCGTTGATTTTAAAATTATTTGTGTGAAACGGCAGGTCCGTTTGACATGCTTTTTGTGGTGAAATATTGTGAATAGGTATATGATTGCAACAATGACTTTTAGTAGCGGTAAGTTGAAATCACTGTGGGTGGTTTTGACGTTTCTTTTCGTTGCGTTCTCCGCATCGGCAAAAGATGTAGTGTATGTGAAATCAGGGGCTAACGGAGACGGTAGTTCTTGGAGTAAGGCATTTGGAAACATCCAGCAGGCGGTGGATTCGGCCGCCAAGAAAGGGGCTGATGTTTGGGTGGCCAAGGGCGTCTACAAAAGTGAGTCGTCGGCTGTGGTTACGTTGAAGCCGAATGTCAGTTTGTATGGCGGTTTCGCTGGTACGGAGACGTCCCTTTCCGCCAGAGACACCTCGAAGAATCCTACCGTGTTGGACGGAGATGGAAAATGTCGGGTGATCTATCAGGGAGACGCTTTTGCGGACGCGGCTGCGGTCGTGGTGGACGGATTCACCATCCGGAACGGATATGCGGCGAAAGGTGGTGGTCTTTACATCAACGGCAACGTCACGGTCAACAACTGTATCATCAGAGGCAACAAGGCGACCAACGAGTGTTCGGCGATATATGCGGAGAAGTCGACCTTCAAAAACTCCCAGATCGTGGGCAACACGTTTGAGGGTGATATGCGATATACGATGTGCCTTTTCAACTGTGTGATGGATGGTTGTGCGGTGAAGAACAACACGAGCTATAATCTCAGTGCCATTTATGCTATTAGAGGTTCCTCAATAACCAATTGTGAGATTGAAGGCAATAGCTCCACTTCTAATAGCAGGGGATCTTATTTCGATGATACGAAGGTCATTAACTGTAAATTCGTGAATACGAGTGGTAATGGCTCTGCGGTGGAACTATCAGGCCCCACTGTGATGCGAGGTTGTTTGTTCAAAGGAAACAAGGATGTCACCTTGAACATCATCTATATGATGGGTAATACGGCTTCGTTGGAGGATTGCCAGATCGTTGACAACTCGACTACTTCGTCTTTGTTGTGTTATTATGGTAAAATCAACAGATGCCTGATAAAGGGGAATACAACATCCTCCCAGTTGGTGGAATTGTATAATTCCTATTCGTCGATTTCAAATAGCTTGATTTGTGACAATGTCTGCACGTCATCATATGAACCTATTTGTTTATATGGTAAGGCCTCCATGCGGAATTGCACATTTGTCCGTAACAGTGTGAGAGTAGGAAAGATTTTCCGTTTGAATGGTGCCATACTGACCAATTCCATCATCGTCGGCAATAAGGTGAACGGCAGTTTCGATGGTGTCCTATTGATGAGTGAATCGGACAAAATCACCAACAATATGTTGCAGAACACATCCGTGGAGGGAAACCTTAATGCCACCATGGAGCATGCCGCATTCACGGATCCTGAAAACGGTGACTATTCCCTCTCCGCCACCTCCTATTGCATCAATGCGGGAACGGATGTCGCCGACTCGCTTGATTTCTTAGGTAACCCAAGGAAACAAGGGGGTGCGGTGGATATGGGTGCGATAGAATCTTCCCACACCTCAGCACAGACAAGCACATGTGGCGATATCGTATATGTGAAGGCTGGCGCTAAAGGCAACGGCTCTAGTTGGCAGTCTGCCTTCGGTGATATCCAATCGGCTATATTCGCGGCATCGGTAGACGGCAAGAAACACCAGATTTGGGTGGCCGCTGGCACATACTATGGCGACACGACGCTGAACACTGCGCTGAACCTGGCAAGCGGGGTTAGCTTATATGGAGGTTTCGCGGGCAATGAGACATCCTTGGCGGCCCGTGATGTCGCAAAGAATCCGACCATTTTAGACGGACAGAAGAGAAGGCGTGTGTTTACCCAAAATGCTGAATTCTCCCAATCTATGGCTTGCGTTGTGGACGGATTCACTATTCAGAACGGATTCGCATCGAACGGCGGTGGCATTTACATCAACGGCAACGTCACGGTCAACAACTGTATCCTCAGAGAGAATAAGGCATATAACATGGGTTCGGCGATATATGCGGAGAAGTCGACCATCAAGAACTCCCGGATTGTGGACAATTCATACGAGGGTACTGATCTGCGATACACAGTATTCCTCAACAGGTGCGTGATGGATAGCTGTGCGGTGAAGAACAACACGTGCAACAATGTCAGTGCAGTTGGTGATGATAGGGGTTCCACGATAACCAATTGTGAGTTTGAAGGCAATAGCTCTACTTCTTCTCATAGGGGATTTTATCTTGCCGATACGAAGATCAGCAACTGTAAATTCGTGAATACGAGTGGTAATGGCTCTGCGGTTGAATTGTCGAATTCCTCTGTGATGCGAGGCTGTTTGTTCAAGGGGAACAAGGATATGTCTTTGAACCTCATTGCTTTATCGTACAGTCAAGTTTTGGTGGAGGATTGCCAGTTCATTGACAACTCGACTACTTCGACTTTGTTGAGCTATTATGGTAAAATCAGCAGATGCCTGATAAAGGGGAACACAACAGCCTCCCATATTGTGCATTTGTATTATTCCTATTCGTCGATTTCAAACTGCTTGATTTATGACAATGTCTGCACGACATCAGATGAACCTATTCATTTATACGATAGAGCTGCCATGCGGAATTGCACTGTGGTCCGCAACCGTGTGAACGGAGGGAAAATTGTCCGTTTGAATGGCTCCATATTGAACAATTCCATCATCGTCGGCAATACGTTGAACGGCAGTTTCGATGGCATTCTGACGGCGACTGCCTCGGACATAATCTCTAACAACTTGTTGCAGTCGACCTTCGTGGACGGTAACCTGAACGCTACCATGGAGCATGCCGCATTCACGGATCCTGAAAATGGTGACTATTCCCTGTCCGCTAACTCTTTTTGCATCAATGCGGGAGCAGACGTCGCCGACTCGCTTGATTTCTTCAAGAAACCAAGGAAACAAGGGGGCGCAGTGGATATGGGTGCGATCGAGTCGTCCCATACGGTGGCACCGACAATCACGTGTGGCGAAATCTTATATGTGAAGGCTGGCGCTAAAGGCAACGGATCAAGTTGGCAGTCCCCGTTCGGTGATATCCATACGGCGATGTTCGCGGCGGCTGACGGCAAGAAACATCAGATTTGGGTGGCTGCCGGCACATACTATGGCGACACGACGCTGAACACGGTGGTGAACTTGGCAAGCGGGGTCAGCTTGTATGGAGGCTTCGCAGGTAACGAGACCTCCTTGGCGGCCCGTGATACCGCAAAGAATCCGACTATCCTGGATGGTATGGGCAAAAGGCGCGTGATTACCCAGAATTATGGGTTCGTGGATTCCATGGCGGTTGTGGTGGACGGATTCACCATCCGGAACGGATATGCGGCGAAAGGTGGTGGCGTTTACATCAACGGCAACGTTACGATCAACAATTGTATCCTCAGAGAAAATAGGGCGTACAACCAGGGCTCGGCGATATGTGCGGAGAAGTCGACCATCAAGAACTCCCGGATTGTGGACAATTCATACGAGGGTAATAATCTGCGATACACAGTATTCCTCAACGGTTGTGTGATGGATAGCTGTGTGGTGAAGAACAACACGTGCTATAATGCCAGTGCGGTTGGTGATGATAAGGGTTCCACGATAACCAACTGTGAGTTTGAAGGCAATAGCTCTACTTCTTCTTCTATGGGATTTGCTCTTGCCAATACGATGGTCAGCAACTGTAAATTCATGAATACGAGTGGTAATGGTTCTGTGGTTGATCTGTCAGGTTCTTCCGTGATGCGAGATTGTTTGTTCAAGGGGAACAGAAATGTGACTAAGAGCCTCGTCAGAATGCAGCACAGTCAAGTTTTGGTGGAGGATTGCCAGTTCATTGACAACTCGACTACTTCGACTTTGTTGAGCTATTACGGAAAAATCAACAGATGTCTGATAAAGGGGAACACAACATCCTCCCGTATTGTGGAATTGTATTATTCCTATTCGTCGATTTCGAACAGTTTGATTTGTGACAATGTCTGCACGACTTCAACGGAACCTATTCATTTATACGATAGAGCCACCATGCGGAATTGCACAGTGGTCCGCAACAGTGTGACTGGAGCAAAAGTTGTCAGCATGAATAATGCCGTATTGAGTAATTCTATTATCGTTGGTAATACGTTGAGCGTTAGTAGTTCCGAAGGCATTTTGGCTTCGAACACCTCGGACGTGATCACTAACAACTTGTTGCAGAATACTTTCGTGACCGGAAACTTCAACGGCACAATGGAACATGCCGCCTTTACGGATGCTGAAAACGGTGATTATTCCCTGTCCGCTAAATCCTATGGCATCAATGCGGGAGCGGACGTCACCGACTCGCTTGATTTCTTCAAGAAGCCAAGGAAACAGGGGGGCGCAGTGGACATGGGTGCGATCGAGTCGCCCCATACGGTGGCTCCGGCGATCAAGTGTGGCGAAATTGTATATGTGAAGGCTGGCGCAAAGGGTGACGGCTCAAGTTGGCAGTCCCCGTTCGGTGATATCCAATCGGCGATGTTTGCGGCATCGGTAGACGGCAAGAGACATCAGATTTGGGTTGCTACCGGCACATACTATGGCGACACGACGCTGAGCTCGGTGGTGAATCTTGCAAGCGGAATCAGTTTGTATGGAGGTTTCGCAGGTAACGAGACCTCCTTGGCGGCCCGTGATACTGTGAAGAATCCGACTATCCTGGACGGACAAGGCAAAAGAGGTGTGATCGCCCAGAATTATAGGTTCGTGGATTCCATGGCGGTTGTGGTGGACGGATTCACCATCCGGAACGGATATGCACAGAAAGGTGCTGGTCTTTACATCAACGAAAACGCCACGATCAACAACTGTATCATCAGAGGCAACAAGGCATCCAAACAAGGTTCGGCGATATATGCGTATAGATCGATCATTAAGAACTCCCAGATTGTTGACAACACATGTGAGAGTAATATGCGATACACTATCTACCTTTACGAAGGTGTGATGGATAGTTGTGCGGTGAAGAACAATACGTGCGATAATGTCTGTGCAATTTATGGTGATTGGGGCTCCTCAATAAGCAACTGTGTGCTTGAAGGTAATCGAACCAGTTCTGACGCTAGTACTAAGGGCTCTTATTTCTACTCAGCGAATGTCAGCGGCTGTAAATTTATTAATACGACAGGTTGTGGTTCTTCGGTGGAATTGGGAATGAACGCGAAGATGCGAAACTGTTTGTTCGAGGGGAACAAGAATGAGCGTAGGGACCTTGTCTATATGTCAGACAAAACAGCTTTGTTGGAGGATTGCCAGATCCTTGACAACTCGACTACGTCGTCTTTGATTGATGGTAATGGTAAGGTCAACAGGTGCTTGATAAAGGGGAACAGGGCATCCCACGAAATGGTGGATTTGTCTAATTCCTCATCGATTTCGAATAGTTTGATTTGCGATAATGCCAGCGAATCATCTAATGGTATAATTGTTGTTTTGTACGGAAACACTTCCATGTCTAATTGTACCGTGGTCCGCAACAGCACGCAGGACGGATGTGTCGTGAGCTTGAACAATGCCACCTTGATGAATTCGATTATCGTCGGCAATCAGATGGGTTCTATATATGGCGAATTTCTACGCACGTATGGTACGAATAATATCACAAACAATATGCTGGAGGAAACTTTCGTGGATGGAAACTTTGATGGCTCGTTGGAGTATGCCGCATTCACGGATGTTGAAAACGGTGACTATTCCTTGTCCGCTAATTCCTATTGCATCAATGCGGGAACGGATGTCGCCGATACGCTTGATGTCTTCAGAAACCCAAGGAAACAGGGCGGCGCAGTGGATATGGGTGCGATCGAATCCTCTCATACGAAGGCTCCGTCATTCACGTGTGGCGACATCGTCTATGTGAAGGAAGGCGCTACGGGTAATGGTTCAAGTTGGCAGTCTGCGTTTGGTAATGTTCAAAAGGCGATCGTTGCCGCATCGGCAGATGGCAAGAAACACCAGATTTGGGTGGCCGCCGGCACATACTATGGCGACACGACGCTGAACATGGTGGTGAACCTGGCAAGCGGTATCAGTTTGTACGGAGGTTTTGCGGGCAATGAGACCTCCTTGGCGGCTCGTGACACAGCAAAGAATCCGACCATCCTGGACGGTATGGGCAAAAGACGTGTGATCTCCCAAAATTATGGATTCGTGGATTCCATGGCGGTCGTGGTGGACGGATTCACCATCCAGAACGGATATGCGACGGATGGTGCTGGCGCTTGTTTGGCACAGAACACTACGATGAGTAATTGTATTGTGAAGAATTGCTATGCTGGGGATAAAGGTTACGTCTACTCTCGGAACGCTAACCTGGTCAATGTGGTGATTTGTGACAATGGAGACATGAGTTTTCCTTCTGCAATTCCGAGGGCGACATTGTATATGTCAGGCGGTACGGCCGATAATTGTGTGGTGAAAAATAACGTCTCCTATTCCAATTCAGCTTTATATGCTGAAAAATCGGCGGAGATCACCCGTTCGATATTCGACGGGAACCAATCTTCTTATGGACATATAGTGAGTATGTCTCAATCTACAATGTCCGACTGTAAGGTTATCAATCATGATGTCAGGTATAATGGCGGTTGTATCATCAGCGCAGATTCAAAATCAAATATTGAAAGATGTCTGATTGAGGGTAATGAGGCGAATACTCATATCATGAGCCTTCAGGGGAATTCGATTGTCTCCAACTCTCTGATAACCGGATGTAATTCCCGCAATAATCAGCTGATTAGTGCTTATGGCTCACAGCTGATCAATTGTACTGTGGTTGACAATGCTTGCGGTGAAACAACTATCTATTGTAATTCCAACAGCCAGATACTAAACTCAATTGTGGTCGGTAACAAACGTCCAGCTAATTCGATGAATATCGCATTGGGTTATGGCTCTACGGTTAAGTATTCAATGATAGAGGGTGGCGCCGATGGCGAAGGCAATATTGACGGAACCAAGGCGAGCGCATCGTTCACGGATGCGGTCAAGGGTGACTATTCGCTTTCAGCGACTTCCCTTTGTATCAATGCGGGAACGGATGTCGCCGACTCGCTCGATTTGTTCGGGAATGCGAGGAAGCAGAGCGATGCGGTGGATATGGGTGCGATAGAGTCTGCATTCACGGAAAGGGCTCCTGTCGGCAACATCATCTATGTGAAGGCGGGATCTAATGGCTCTGGCGTGAACTGGGATGACGCCCTTGGTGAAATCAACCAGGCAATAACCCTCGCTTCCACTGCGGGACAGAAACGCCAGGTTTGGGTGGCTAAGGGTACCTATTGCGGAGATACTTCATTGGTGTCTGCCATCTCACTCGCTGCGGGAGTAAGCGTCTATGGAGGATTTGACGGAACGGAGTCCTCTCTGGAAGAGCGGGATGCGGCAAAGAATGTTACGATAATTGATGGTAAATACAAGAGAAGATGTATCATCCAAAACTACGATTTCGCTGACTCGTTGGCAATCGTGGTGGACGGATTCACCATCCAGAACGGATACTTGAGCGGCAACGATGGTGTGAACGCAATGACTAAAAAGAACACGACATTTAATAATTGTATCTTTAGAAATGCGAGAGCGGGTAATGATGGTGTCTATGCGGAGAAGACCACATTCAAGAACTGTAAGTTTGTTGATAATATAATTCGGGAAATAAGGATTATTTACGGAGTCATAGATAGTTGTGTGTTCATGGGCGATAGGACCTCCCGCAACAATTATATCGATATCAGTGATACGAGAATGTCTCACTCTCAGGTTTCTGATTACTCGGTAGAAAGAAATCTAATTTGTGTGTCTAGTAATTCAGTTGTCTCATGTTGTAAGATCATGAACAATGAATCAACCAGAAATATAATCCGTTTGTCTATCTCTACGTTAGAAAACTCTTTGGTGTATGGAAATGTGGTGCGTAATAGTGGACAGAATCTGATCTCTGCGGATTACACTTCCTCCATCACCAACTCTACAATCGCTCACAACACGACGAGGAGCAATAGCGCGATCGGTTACTCGAGCACATCTTCCAACCACTATGCGACGGTCGCTAACTCCATCATCTATGGCAACAAGGTTTTGGATGAGATTCGCCCTCAGGTGGTTGTCTCAGACTATGTGCGGGTGAAGTACTGCGCTTCTGACGGAGAACTGACGGGTGAGAACAACATCAGGTTGGCCACTTCCAACAGTGGTTCTGACCCATCCAAGAATTATGTATGCTTCATCAACTCGGCGGGCGGCGACTATCGTCTGCATGCTACCTCCGCTTGTATCGATAAGGGTCTTGATAGCTTGATGAAGGCTGAAACGGATCTCAATGGCGGGGCGAGAATCTACGGCAAGGCCATCGACCTCGGTGCGGTTGAGTTTGACGGCGAATATGTTCAGATGCGTGACTACAGCCAACCGGTTTGCTACAACAGATACTCTCAGGAGGCTACATTCGATTCTACCATCTCTAAGATCGATTGGGAGATTATCTATGCGGGCAATGTCTCTGGATTCGAGAACATTTCAGGCAGTGGCACGACAATTCCGGCCATGCAGCTCCGCACGTCTGGAAGCGACATCGATACCTTGATACTGAAGGTCACTCCTTATAACAAGGCTGGTGTGGCAGGTAATCCGTTCAATTACAAATATTTCGTATACCCGGATTTCTCTAAGAAGGTGGTTGCGATCACCCAACCTCAGGTGGCTTATCTTGTGAATGAGCAGAATAATACCATGTCCATCGATTGGAAGCTGTTGGCTCTCCCTGTCGAAGTGGATAGATATGACTTGTACGTATGGAAGGCTTCCCAGAAGGTGCCGGCTAATCCGATGGCCTCTTTCGTGAAGGGCCACGGCAAGCAATTGACAGGTCTGGACAACCATACTACGTACAAGTACATGGTGAAGGCTGTCATCGCATGCGACACCATAAGCTCTGAAATCGATAGCTTTAGAATAGATATTCCTGTGAGCCTTACGATGAGCGGTAACGTGAACTGCGTGTTCGGCTCGAAGTTGAACGAGACCTCTTCCTTGACCCGTTATGTGAGGGGCTTTGAGCTGACGGACTCCATCACGTACACGATCTCCGGAAAGGATGCTGCCGATTTCTCTGCAAGTTTCGAGAGGGGTTGGGACAAACTGAATGGTGGAGGCCTGAGAATCTATTATACTCCAACCGATGTGAAGAAACAGACCAGCGATGCGGAGATCACCATCAGGTCGGGCAACTCTGGCAAGTATGAAATCACGCTCTATCTTGCAGGTACGTTGTCTAACTACTATGTATACGCCGCCACTGTTGGGCAGGATGTTTACCAAGCAGGTGACACTGTGGATGTCGTCGGTATCCTGACGGATGCCTATGGCACACCTATGGCGGGCAAAACGCTTACGATAGAGGCTAACTCCAATACGGGCGTCTCCCATTCGACAACTGACGTGACGGATTCGACAGGAAGGGCTGCGGTTAGGTTCGCCACTTCTAAGACGGAGTTCGGTACTTATTCGGTGAATGTATATGTCGGCTCGAAGACGAATGGTGATGCCCTTGCGAAGTTCGATATCCCAGGCATGTCTTACACGGGCGGTACGGTGAAGTGGACAATCCAATTGGGTGACACGATCGAGGGTTCGATCACAATGACCAACAGAAGCAACATTCCGCTTCATAACCTTGTGGTTGAGTCCCGTGAGCTGGCCGAAGGCTTGGTTGTCGAGTTCGATACCTTGGCACTCCTTCACGGCTATGAAACCGCACGTATTCCATTCAGGGCTACCGGAACGAAGTTGACTGAGGGTAGGTTGTATCTCCCGAGTGTGTTCCGCGTCTCTTGCGATGAGAAGACGACAAGTGACTTCTCAACCTATTTCTATTGCGAGCAGCCTTACGGACAGATTAAGGCCTTCCCTTCGAACATCAACGAATATGTGTCGAAACAGAAGCCTAAGTACATCAACATCGAGTTGACGAATGCGGGATTCGGCGAGACGGGAGCGGTTACGTTGTCCTTGCCAGACTTCGGCGGATTCAGCGTTCCGAACACAACGTTGCCAAGCATCAAATCTGGTGACACCGCAAGAGTCTCTTTGAGGATCGCCTATTTCGATGGGGCGCCTATCAATGTGCCGTTCACAGGAACGATCGGTGTCAACTGCGCTAACGGTAAGTCTACCAGCCTTCCGTTCAGGGTTGAGTACTCTTCGGAATCAAAGGGTAGCTTGGAGGTGGATGTCGTGGATGAATACTACTATAACACGGCCGAGAAGAGACATTTGAGAGACGCCAAGGTGGTGGTCCGCAACCAGTACAACAATGCAGAGGTTGCGTCAGGCTATACGGATACCGCAGGTGTCGTGAGATTCGACAGTATTCCTGAGGGAACTTACTTGTTGAGCGTAAAAGCGGACAAGCACTCTGAATATCAGGAGACGATAGAGATCCAGGCGGGACAAAAGTCGAGCCGATTCATCTTCTTGGCATACCAGGCGATTACATACACTTGGAATGTGGAGCGTGTTGAGATTGAAGACAGGTATGACATCAGTTTGGACCTCGAGTACGAGACCAACGTGCCTGCTCCGGTAGTGACGTTGACGTTCCCGAACGGTGTGCCTGATAAGAGCCGTTTTGAGGTGGGTGTGCCGAAGACCGTCCGCCTTCAAATCACCAACCATGGTTTGATTGCGGCTCGTTATGTGAAGTTCGCAATGCCTAAGGTTCCATATTACAGATTCTATGTGCCATATGACTATATTGATTCGTTGCCGGCGAACCATACGGAATTTGTGCCAGTCACGATTGTCCGTACAGAGAATGAGTTCGCTTCAAGCTATGACATCAGCGGTGGCAATGGGTTACTTCTGGAGAACGAGTCGTTCGGAACATCCGAGTGTCCGAGCGTTCATGCCGAGTATTCCTACGTTTGTGGTGTGCTGAGGCTGTTGTCTACTGTTAGTGAGACCACTTTCCCTTGTCCATCCTTGAAACCTGTAACCCATGGTGGTGGCCAAGGCGGTTGGGGAGGAGTTGATGTGCCTCCTTATGGTGGCGGATCGCATAAGGACGAGCATCAGTTCGGAAAGGTTGAGAACCACCAATATTCTGTTAATTTGGATATTCCTTGTAACACGTGTCTCTCTAAGGTCGATCCTTGGAAGTGTGTTGGAGATATCCTCGGATATATCCCTATTGTGGGTCCACTTCTCGATTTCAGCATTGACAATATTGATGATGCTATAAAGAGAGACCAAGAAAAACAGCGGAAGAAGCAAAGCTGCGAGCAAAAAGACAAAGTTGCAGACAGACATCCATATGGATGGATTGCGGATTTAGATGCAGAGATGCCTGAAGATGTTATGGGTAGCATCGAAGGCTTTGTTGACGCTTCGGAAACTAAGACATTTGGGGAAGCTGTGACAGATTTCTCTAAATTTGAGGTCCATGGTGGTGTCTTAAATGACGTTAGTGAGATGCAGATGATATATAAGTCGGGCAAACTCTTGGATGACTTCTACAATGATTTTGAGAATTTTGATCCTTATGCTCCTATGGATCTTGTTTATGAAGAGGGAAAGAATATCTTTGACAAGGCGTTGGAAGAGGCTGATATCCCTATTATTAGTTCAGTTCCTTGGGATTGCCTGGATATGAGTTGTCAGCTTAAATCTTGCGAGCATGGTAGATTTGCGGAGAATTGCGGACGATATTTGATAGACCGTTTCTGGGGTTGGGATGAGGAGGATCCGGACACTCGTAAAACTGTTACTACGGAAGGCGATACAGTTGTGATTGAGGATGGCAGGATTGTGGATGTACTTTATCCTGATGGAGATAGCTTGAGCGCTCAGAATAGATCGGAGAAGTCAAAGGATGCTATGATCGCAAAGGCAAAGTATAATATGCCGAACGGTATTTATCAAATGTCTGATGCCCGTACGTTGGCCGCACATGATGCCGTAGAGTTTACAGGATTCCTGCAGTATAGGGGAAATCTCATGAAAGAACTCGCTGGCTCAGAACGCTTGCTTTCTCAAGATGGTATCTTGGATTATTTTGATTATACCATCGAAAACTATTCTTATGGCGAGGCTATTGATATCGAAGCTATTAAGAATTTGCCGACAACAGGTGTCTCCACGACTGATTTGGTCGGAATGGCGCTGCGTTGGAACGAGACGTTGTTGGCGAACGAAAACGGTGTCTATTCTCCTAATGAAGAATATCCTAACATCGTGGATAAGAGTGTGATCCAAACCTATATGGATAGTATTGTCAATTTCTATACATACTTGAAATTGAGAGGTTTGGGAAGTGTCCGTGGTATGATGGTTTCCATTAACGAGCAAGTCAATAAGCCTGTGCAGAAAAATGTCTGCGCAACTGTTAAGCTCCATATCGCCCAAACCTTGACTATGGCGAGGGAGGCATTCGACGGTACGCTTACGGTTAACAACGGCAATGAGTCTGGTGCGATGGAGGGATTCAAGGTCGTGCTTGAGGTCCGTGACGAAAAGGGTAATCTCTCGAATGATTTGTTCCAAATCAATACGGAGAAGTTGACGGGCGTTTCCGCCATCGATGGTACGGGCGAGATTGCTCCGAAGTCGGAGGGAACTGCGTTGTTCAGATTCATTCCGGAGAAGGGGGCGGCTCCTACCGCTCCGGTGAACTATTCGTTCGGTGGACATATTATCTACGTCGATCCATCTTCCGGCGATACGGTGACGGCTCAACTCTATCCGGTGACGTTGACCGTCAACCCTTGTCCAGACTTGCAGATCGATTACTTCATGCAACGTAATATCCTTGGTGACGATGCCTTGACGCTTGATCGTGTCGAGCCAAGCGTGCCGGCTGCTTTGGGCGTGAGAATCGACAACCAGGGTTATGGCGATGCCAAAAAGGTTAAGCTTGAGACCGCTCAGCCAGAGATCGTGGATAATGAGAAGGGCTTGCTGATCGACTTCGCCATTATCGGTTCCAGCCTGAATGGCAAGGATTGCGATCTCGGTTCCGAGAATATTGACTTCGGTGATATCGAGGCCCACACGGCTAAGACCGGTGTGTGGTGGATGACAAGCTCCTTGCTTGGCCACTTCACGAAGTATGAGGCGAGTGTGGTTCATGCGAACAGCTATGGCAACCCTGATCTGAGCTTAGTGAAGGGAATTGCGATCCATGAGTTGATCAAGACGGTCGACGCATATGGTGCGAAGGAGGACGGTGTTGTAGACTTCCTTGTGAACGGTAAGAAGGATGAGGAAGACACGCCTGACACGATTTACTATTCCAATGGAGGCAAAGATCCTGTCCATGTCGTTCAGTGGGTTACCCTTGACAAGGAGAAGGTGAAGCCGACAGACACGGTTGTCAGACTTACCGCCACCCCTTCTGATGCGGGTTGGAACTATGCCCGAGTGAATGATCCGGGCGATAATTGCTACGAGATACAGAAGGTTGTGAGGGTGAAGGATAGCGTGGAAATTCCGTTGGACAATGTGTGGACAACATTCGTCACGCTCCCTGACGGGCAAGAACCGATTTATGTGAACCATCTGCATTTCTTGGACTATATGACGACGATGGGCGAGAACGACTATGATATTTATTATAGCGTGAAGAAGAATGTCTTGGTGGTGACGGAGATCTCGGATGTGCCTACGTCTGCCAATGCGGTGTTGACCCCAGTGCAGAGTGTGGTGGTTAAGTTCAACCGCAAGATACAGAAGGAGACGTTCGATTATAAAGACATAGAACTCTTCTGCCAGGGTGGCGACAATTTGAGCGACTCCACCATCACGGTGACGCAACTTGACGACTACACCTATATGGTGAATATCGCTTCTAAGACCAATGCTTCTGGCTTCTTCAAGATTGAGGTGAATGTCAACAATGTGCTGGATCAGGATGGCTATGCTGGTACGTTTGGTAAGAATGCCACTTGGAGTCAACTCATAGAAGGCGGTAACCCAGGCGGTGGTGACAACCCAGGCGGAGGCGATAATCCTGGCGGTGAGGATAACCCTGGTGAACTCACGCCAGTTGCGGATGTCGCAAACGATAAGGTTGTTGTGTATGCATACCAGAGTGGCTTATATGTTAAGGCTACGAAGGCGGGCGCACTTGACGTCTACGATATTCTTTCCAGATTAGTGGTGAAGAATGCGCGGTATGGTGCGGGTGTCACGATGGTGGCCACGTTGCCGAAGGGTGTCTATATCGTCAATGGCACTAAGGTGATTGTGAAGTAAGAGAAGTTCACTTATTTTGATAAAAGAGAGCAAAACCACTTCCCAAGCGTTCTTGTGAAGTGGTTTTGTGTATTTGTTGTTATATTGGACTGGTGGTGGTTTTTTGAAACATGTTGTATATTTTTTTCTTTATAATATATTTTTTAATTCATTATTAATCAATTATTAAGTTTACTTCTGTCATTTTTATGTCCGAAGTGATTTTTACAAATTTTATGTAATTTTTTATTTTTTTAAATCTATATTTATTGTTTTGTGTATTTTGCGGCATAGTTTTTGCTGCAAAAAGGGTGGAGATAATTTTTATTTAATACCATGAGTTCTGTTATTATCAAGCCGAAATCGCTTTTGATGATTTTGGCGCTATTTTTTGTCACGTTCTCGTCATTGGCTAAAAGTGTAATTTATGTGAAATCAGGAGCTAATGGGGACGGTAGTTCTTGGAGTAATGCATTCGGAAATGTTCAGCAGGCTGTGGATCTGGCTGCGGAAACAGGTGCTGACGTATGGGTCGCCAAAGGTGTATATAAAGGCGATTCGACGGCGGTGGTTTCCCTGAAACCGAATGTTAGTCTGTATGGTGGTTTTGCTGGAACGGAGACTTCGCTTTCCGTTAGGGACACGGCAAAGAATCCTACTGTGTTGGATGGTGATCATATAATCCGCGTAATCAGTCAGGTGGATGACTTTGCTGATACGTCTGCGGTTGTGGTGGATGGATTCACGATCCAGAATGGTATGGCGGCTAACGGCGGTGGTGTGTTCCTGAAAAAGAATACCACGATAAGCAATTGTATTTTAAAGAATAATGGTGCGGATACCGTCGGATTGGCGATCTATGCGAAAAATGCTAAGATTAAGAATTGTATAATCTGCAACAATAGTTCAAATGAAGTCCCTTGGACAATCTATCTGCTGCAATCGGAGATGGACAGCTGTGTTGTGAAGGACAATGCGGTAAAATCGGGCTCGGCACTGTTTGGGGAGTTTTCCACAATCTCTAATTCTGTCATAGACTCGAATAAGAATATCGACTGGGATGTTAATCCTCCGGTGTTTTTGAATAATTCTAAGTTGGTCAAATGTGTTGTGAAGAACAACTATGGACAAAATGCTGGTGTGCGTGCTTCTAATAACAGTGAGATCACGGGTTGTACGTTCTCTAAGAATACAAGTACGGCGAATAGTGTCATCCATATTGAAACGAGTTCGAAGATTGAGGATTCCAAAATCTTCGATAATGAAGGCTTTTATTTTGAGATAATATATTTGATCGGTTCCTCGTCGATGAATCGTTGTGAGGTGTTCAACAATGTGGTGGATAGGGATTATTGTATTGTTAATATCCGCAACAACTCTACTCTTTCCAATTCGTTGATTTGTGGGAATATGAACCGGGAGTATGTCAATTCCCCTCTTGTGTTGTTCCATTCCTCGATGGTAAATACAACCTTTGCGGATAACGAGACGTCGGCATTGTATGCGGCTGATATCACAGGTTCAACTGTGACGAACTCTATCATTGTCGGTACGAAGTTCACTGGGAAATTCGAGAGCCATCTTAAATTGAACGAAACAAATAACATCACGTACTCGATGATTGAAGGTGGCGCGGATGGAGAAGGCAACATCGACGGAAACAGATGGGGCGCCGCTTTTGTGAACCCATCCAATGGTGATTACTCATTGTCCAAAACCTCTCTTTGCCTTAATGCGGGTACTGATGTCGCTGATTCAGTTGACTTGAATGGCAATGTGAGAAAACAGATGTCAGCGGTGGATATGGGTGCGATCGAGTCTTCGTTCTCGGGAAGGGCTTTTACCGGTCCTGTCGTTTATGTGAAGGCTGGCGCCGAGGGCTCCGGATCGAGTTGGGAAGACGCTTTGGGCGATATCAGTCAGGCGATAACACTTGCCTCTGCAATGAGGAAGAAACCTCAGATATGGGTGGCTAAGGGTTCTTACTATGGAGATACGACGAGGCCATATGCCATCACACTCTCTGCTGGCGTGAGCCTCTATGGCGGATTCACCGGCACGGAATCCTCTTTGGAAGAGCGGGACTTGGTGCGGAATGTCACCATAATCGACGGTGAATCTAAGAGGAAGTGTGTCATCCAAACCTATGATTTCGCTGATTCGTTGGCCATCGTGGTGGACGGATTCACCATTCGGAACGGATATGGGAAGAATGTCGGTGGTGTCGTCGCAAAGACGAAGAAGAACACTACTTTCCGCAACTGTATCTTCTCTGACGTGGTGGAGGGCGATCAGAGCGTCTATGCGGAAAAGACTCACTTCAAAAACTGTAAGTTCGTTGGCAATGCCATTCGAATCCTTCATGTCAATGGTGGGGTGGTGGATAGTTGTGCGATCCTGAATAACAGGAATACCCGATACTCCAGCTCTATCTATCTCGAAGCGTCGGTCTTCTCTAATTCTTTGGTGTCTGGTTGCTCGGCTATCATAGGTGTTTTTGAGGCTATGAATAATTCTGTTGTTTCGGCATGTAGGTTCGAAAACAATGAGACTGCTGAAAGGAACGTGATCCTTTTGAATAGTTCTACGCTGGAGAACTCTTTGGTGTTCGGAAATAAAACGCGAGATGGACAGGCACCCATCGTTTCGGTTAATCACGCCTCCTTCATCACTAACGCTACCGTTGCCCACAACATCACTGTGCGTGGCAATGCGGTAGGTCATGGCAGTTCGGCGCAGGG
>JAGCWA010000001.1 GCA_017962085.1 Paludibacteraceae bacterium | reverse complement strand
TGACCATCATGTCCACCCGGTTGAACTTGTCGTCGAGTGTCTGCTGGTTGCTCTCGCTCTCCAACACCTCCACAATCTCCACCTTCCTGCCTAACAGCACGGTGAAGAGACCCTCGAGGATGCCGAAGTTGGCCTTGTCGCGCAACAGCCGCTTGATCGCCCAGTCGAAACGTATGTAGTCGGTGTCTCTCATCATTTGAAACGTTTTATCACCGCAAAGGTAATTGTTTTTTGGTAAGTTCCAAAGAATTTAACGTAATTTTGTGATGATATTACGCAATATTGACAACAATGCATTGCGTTTCATGTGTTTGATTGCCTTTGGGGAGTATGTGCGAATCCCTGCGGAAATAGTGCCTTTGTGAACACTTCCGGGGTGTGAGAATGGTGCCCTCTGAATTATTTTCGGTCGCCATTCTCACTTTTTCGATGAATAAGTTGCCGCACTAGAAACAAATTACTAATTTTGAAACGATTTCGCAAAATCGTTTATTTGTAGCATGTTGTTTAAGGATGTTTATGGGCAAAGTGCCATCAAGCAAAGGCTGATTAGGGAGGTGACGGAGGGCCGTTTGCCTCATGCGGTGTTGCTTTGCGGACCGGAAGGCACTGGAAAGTTGGGGCTTGCCTTGGCCTTGGCCCAATATCTTTGTTGTGAGGATCGGAAAGGGGATGAGCCGTGCGGTTGCTGCAATTCGTGCCGCATGTCCGCCAAACTGGTGCACCCGGACCAGCATTTCGTATTCCCTATCTACAAGGAGAAATCCGCTGACACGACAACGTGCGAGAATTTCTTGCCGCAGTGGCGCAACCGCTTGCTGCACTCTCCGTATTTCAGTTACGACCAATGGAACGAGGACTTGAAGTCGGATAATAAGCAGTCCATCATCTATGCCAGCGAGAGCGAGGCGATCATACGTAAGTTCAATACGAAGCCGTATGAGGCGGATTGCAAGGTCATGATCATCTGGCTTCCGGAGAAGATGAACGAGGTGTGCGCCAACAAACTGTTGAAGATACTGGAGGAGCCGCCGGAGAGATCCTACTTCATCTTGGTGAGCGAAAGCCCGGAGACGCTGCTCTCCACCATCATCTCCCGTACGCAGCGGATCTTCGTCCCGCCGTTGGATGAAACGGACATGAGGGAAGCCCTCTCCCGTCGGTTTGGGCTATCAGGCACTGCGCTCGAGGACGTGGCGCATGTGGCGAAGGGCAATCTAGTGGCGGCGGAAAGGATTGTCGAAACCGCTGACGACGCGAAGGAGTACTTCGACTTGTTCGTCTCCCTGATGCGTATCTCCTATATGGGTGACGCGCGGAAGATGAAGACGTGGATGGAGTCGGCCAATGCGTTGGGGCGTAAACGGCAGCTCTCGTTCCTCGCATACGTGCAAAACATGGTGCGCGAAAATTTTATTTATAATATTCATAATAAGGATATCAGCTATATGACGACCGAGGAGGCGGCTTTCGCCCAGAAGTTCGCCCCGTACGTGAACGAGTTGAATATAGCGCAATTCCTATCCGAACTGGACCTGGCTCAGCAACACATCGGACAGAATGTGCAGGCTAAAATCGTCTTTTTTGACCTTGCCATGAAGGTGGCGGTTCTGCTGAGACGGGTGAAAATGTAGAAAATTTTATTTTTATGAGCGTATTTAACGGCTGTCAACTGAACAGAAAGGGTTGCAGCAAAAAAACAGATCAGAAGTTAGACACATACGATTGGTTGTGTGACATACCGGAGTCGGTGAATGCCACGGACCTGGTGGAGGTCACCTTCAAGAACACGAGAAAGGGGTATTTCCGTAATACGAACGGCCTTGCGCTGGAGAAAGGCGACGTGGTGGCGGTTGAGGCTACCCCGGGCCACGACATCGGAACGGTCTCCATGACGGGACAGTTGGTGCTGGCCCAAATGAAGAAGTATCATGTGGACCAGACCCGCACGGAGATCAAACGTATCTACAGGAAGGCTCGCCCGAACGACCTGGAGAAGTTCGAGGAGGCGAAGGCGAGGGAGCACGACACGATGTTGCGTGCCCGGAAGATCGCGGAGAACCTGAAGTTGAACATGAAGATCGGTGATGTGGAGTACCAAGGGGATGGTAACAAGGCCATCTTTTACTATATCGCTGATGAGCGTGTGGATTTCCGTGAACTTATCAAGGTGTTGGCGGATTCCTTCCATGTGCGCATCGAGATGAAACAGATTGGTGCCAGACAGGAGGCCGGCAGGATCGGTGGTATCGGTCCATGCGGTAGGCCATTGTGCTGCTCCTCATGGCTGACCAAGTTCAGTTCCGTGGCCACGAGTTCGGCGCGTTACCAGGAGATCTCCCTGAACCCGCAGAAACTGGCGGGCCAGTGCGCAAAGCTGAAGTGTTGCCTTAACTACGAGGTGGACGCTTACGTGGAGGCGCAGAAGGATATTCCGCCTCGCAACATTCCGTTGGAGACGAAGGATGCCACCTTCTACCACTTCAAGACGGATGTGTTCGGACGTATCATGCAATATTCGTCCGCTCCGAACATGGCCTCCAATGTGGTCTCCATCCCGATCGAGCGTGTGAAGGAGATCATGGCGCTGAACAAGCAGGGCATCAAGGTGGATTCCTTGCTGGAGGAGACGGAAGACGGAAAGCCAATCGATTACGAGAATGTGGTCGGTCAGGATAGCTTGACCCGTTTCGATAAGAAAAAGAAGAAGAAAAAGAAGAACAAGGGCAATGGTTCCGCCGCTGCTCAGGCCGTTGCCGACAATGCGGAAGGCGCATCCGCTTCCCCAGCTAATGAAGGGGGCAACGAGGCACCACAGGAGGCTGCCGGCAATGCCGAGGCGAAGGCGGACAACGGAGGCCAAAACAATGCGAGGAACAATGGTTCCCAGCGTGGTGATAAGCGCCAGAACCGTGACCGCAACAATAGACGTCCGCAACAGCAGAAGCAACAGCCTTCTCCGTTGGACGGTGAGGCGGCTCCGGCCCGTAACGAAGAGGGAGGGGCAGGCGACAACGAAGGCAGGAACAATGGCCAACCTTCCAACCAGAATGGTAATCCGAACCGCAACCGCAATAACCGCCGCAGAGGAAATAACCAGCGGAGACAGAATGGTGGCAACGGTGGTGGCAACGAGGGAGAAAACAACCAATCGTCTAACAATGTAAATGAGTAGGGCGATGAGGGGTAATAGGATTATTGCATGTCTGTTCGGACTAATGGCTCTTATGGCCTCTCTGTCCGGATGTAAAGACGATGCACTCTACCAAGCGTCGAGGATGATTCCTGACGAGGGTTGGTGCAAGGGCGACATGGTGTCGTTCGACTTCGATATGGTTGACACGGCCGGTACGTATAATGTGTTGGTGGATATCCGCAACAATAACGACTATCCGTTCCAGAACTTCTGGCTCTTCGTCCATACGGTGATGCCGGATTCGACGGAGTTCTCCGACACCCTGAATTGTGTGTTGGCGGATAATTACGGAAAGTGGATCGGAAAGTCTTCCGGCTCCATGTATCATGTGCCTGTAGCCTTCCGTTTGGACACGAAGTTCCCCCAGGCGGGCAGGTACCATTTCGACCTGATACAGGGAATGCGCATGGATGTGTTGCCAGGTATTACGGAAATAGGAGTGAGGGTGTTGAAGGATGGGAAAGAATAAGTTAGCGAAATTCGGGGAAATGGAGTCATTCCCCCATGTGTTCCAATACACCTTCTCAGCCCTGAAGGAGACGGGTGATGCTTTCCCCCTGAAAGGGAAGTGGAGCGAGTTCTTCGGCAACGGGAACCCTATCGTGCTGGAGCTGGGATGCGGACGCGGAGAGTATACCGTGGCATTGGCGGAGCTATTCCCCGAAAAGAATTTCATAGGGGTGGACATCAAGGGTGCCCGCATGTGGGCGGGCGCGAAGGAGTCTTTCCGGAAGGAGATGAAGAATGTGGCGTTCATCCGCACGAACATCGAGATCATCGATGCTTTCTTCGCCCCTGATGAGGTCGCTGAGATTTGGCTCACCTTCCCGGACCCGCAGATGAAGAAGGTGCGCAAACGCCTTACCTCGACCCGCTTCATGGACTTGTACCAGAAGTTTGTGGTGGATGGTGGGCTGATCCATCTGAAGACGGACAGCAACTTCCTCTACCAATACACCTGCGAGATGGTGAAGGCGAACCACTACAAGGTGGAGTTCCAGAATGATGATCTATACCATTCGGACTTCTCGGACGATAAGATATTGTCCATCAAGACCTTCTACGAGCAGCAGTGGATAGAGCGGGGATTGACCATCAAGCACATCCGTTTCGTGCTGGACAAGCGTGAGACTTTCGTCGAGCCGGATGTGGAGATCGAATATGATAATTACAGAAGTTATAATAGAACCAGACGTGGTATGGAAAAAAGCAATGAGGAAGGTGCGTTGAGTTTCGTCTCGGCGCAGAATTTGGTTAAGAAATCGTTGAAGGAGCTGAATTGGGATATCAATCCGCACGGACTGTATGACCCAATCGCCTATGTTCTGTCATTGGGTGGCAAACGTATCCGCCCTACGTGCGCTTTGTTGGCGTGCGGGATGTTCTCCGATGATTATGCGAAGGCGCTGAACCCTGCGCTTGCGTTGGAGGTCTTCCATAACTTCACGCTTTTGCATGACGATATCATGGACAAGGCGGACATGAGGCGCGGACAGCCGACCGTTCATGTGAAATGGAACGATAACACGGCCATCCTGTCCGGCGACGCTATGCTGATCAAGGCCTACCAATTGTTGGCTAAATGTGAACCGAATGTGTTCCCTGCCATCTCCGCCATCTTCTCCCAGACGGCGGTGGAGGTTTGCGAGGGACAACAATACGATATGGATTTCGAGTCGAGGAACGATGTCACTGTCGACGAATACATGGAGATGATCCGCTTGAAGACGGCTGTTCTTTTGGCCGCCAGCCTACAGATCGGTGCCATCTGCGGAGGCGCCAAGGCGGAGGATGCCAAGGCGTTGTACGAGTATGGTATCGGTATCGGACTTGCCTTCCAGTTGAAGGATGACCTCTTGGATGTCTGGGGCGACGTGAAGAAGTTCGGTAAGAAGATCGGAGGCGATATCTGTTGCAATAAGAAGACCTTCCTCCTCATCAACGCATACGCTAAGGCGAACGCGGAGGAGAAGAAGGAACTGGACCGCTGGTTGTTGGCGGAGACCACCGACCGTGACGCAAAAGTCTCCGCAGTGACTCGTCTGTACGAGCGCCTCGGCATCAAAACGTTGGCGGAACAGACCATTCGTGAATACTACGACCGTGCCATTGAGGCGTTGGATAAGGTGGGTGTTGAGAAGGAACGGAAAGAGGTATTGTATCAGTTGGCTTATGATTTAATGTATAGGGAAGACTAATCGTTACTGTCATGCCGTATAGAAGATTACCAAACACGAACCAGGCAAGGTTGCGCTCCATCCAACAGGCTGTGAGCAAGGGCGAAATGGCTAATCTATATGACCTCGCCTATTCCTACAAGTTGTTCGAGGATGCGAAGGCTTTCCTCGTGAGGTACCAGCGTGCCATCAATGAGAATAAACAATGCTCCGAGAAGCAGTTCACCACGAGCGTCGAGTTCCAGGAGTCTGCGAAGAATGCCCGCATGTATGTCTCCCACTTCATCAAGGTGTTGAACATGTGCGTGCAACGTCATGAGATACGTGCCGAATACAAGGAGTTCTACGGGCTGAAGCCTGATAGCAATGTCACCCCGGACCTCTCGTCGGACGATAGTCTGTATGAGTGGGGCAAGAAGATCATAGAGGGGGAGCAACGCCGGCTCAGCATGGGTGGAACGCCTATCTACAACCCCGCCATCGCCAAGGTGCGGGTGCATTATGACATCTTCGCGGATGGGTATGGCAACCAGAAGGTGTTGCAGAATAATACGGTGCGGACGAGCGAGAACATCGTCCAACTCAATAAATACGCCGATGAACTGATCCTGCAGATCTGGGATGAGGTGGAGGCGACTTTCGCGGACCAGCAACCTGCCACGAAACTGGAGAAGTGCAAGGAGTATGGTCTGATCTATTATTTTAGAAAAGGTGAAAAGGAAGTATGAAGGTAACGCTCTTCTTGTCATACCGCTCTTCCTACGGGGAGGAGTTGTTCGTCTCGGGCAATATCGAGGAGTTGCGCGACGGGGACGGTGCGCCCCTGCCGATGTCTTTCCATGGGTATGGCTGGACAACCGTCATCTATACCTCTTCCTTTGAATTCGACTACCATTTCTTGGTGAAGAAAGATGGACAAATCATTTCCCAAGAAGATTCCCTTTCCCACCATTTCGGAGGCTACGACAAGAAGTTTCAGAACGTCCTCGTATACGATTATTACGGCCCTCGCCCAAAATTCTCCCGCATGATCCTCTCGTCCGTCTTCTCCAAGGCGGTGAAGAGACAAAAGGAGACCCGGAAGATGCGGGGGAAGTGCAATGTGCCTATTATCTTTAACACGGCGACCGACTGTGTGAACTTCAACCAGCGGCTGGCCATCTCCGGCAGTGACGTTTCCCTTGGGAAATGGACGGAGAGCAATGCGAAGGTCATGAACGGGTCCGCTTACCCTAATTTCTCGTTGACCCTCGACGCTAATAAGCTGAATTTTCCACTTGAATATAAATATGTCATCTATGACCCTGCGAATGAGCAGGTCATATCATGGGAGAGCGGATGGAACCGTCTCCTGAATATTGAATTTGCCCTCTCCACCGACTTGATTGTGGTCAACGACAAGGAGCCTCAATTCAATCTCCCTGTGTTCAAGGGGGCGGGCACGGCGGTGCCGGTCTTCTCGTTGCGCTCCGGTAACAGCTTCGGCTGCGGGGAGTTCCTGGACCTGAAACCGTTGGCGGATTGGGTGGCCAAAACGGGCCAACGCATCATCCAGACCTTGCCTGTCAACGATACCTCCGTGCATGGGACGTGGCGCGACTCTTACCCTTACAGCGCCATATCCGTTTTCGCATTGCACCCGATGTACCTGAACATCGAACGGGTAGGGGAGTTGAAGGATCGGAAGAGATATATTGCCCAAAAGACTAAGCTGGAGAAGGAACGTTTCGTTGATTATGAGGCGGTCATCTCCCAGAAATGGGGCTACATCAAAGAGTTGTACAAGAATCATGCGGGTGAGACATTCGGTACGAAGGAGTATGCCGACTTCTATGCGAAGAACCGCTTCTGGCTGGAGACCTATGCGGTCTTTTGTTTTCTCCGCGACAAGTATCATACCTCTGACTTTACCCAATGGGGTGAGGACAGTGTGTGGAAAAAGAGTAGGATAGAGCAATTGTGCTCTTCGAAATCGTCTGATTATAAAAGTGTTGCGCTACATTTCTTCGTGCAATATCATTTGTATAAACAGCTGCGTGAGGCGGTGGAATATGCCCATGGCCTTGGCGTGGCGATCAAGGGGGATATCCCTATCGGTGTGAATGCTTGCAGTGCGGACGTGTGGGAACATCCCGCTTTGTTCGACCGTACAGGCAGTGCGGGCGCACCTCCTGATTATTTCTCCCAGACGGGACAGATCTGGGGCTTCCCGATCTATAACTGGGAAGAGATGGCGAAGGATAATTATGCTTGGTGGCGCAACCGCTTCCAGTGCATGTCCCGCTACTTCGACGCTTATCGTATCGACCATATATTAGGCTTCTTCCGTATCTTCAGGGTGCCTTCAGATGCTCAGATGGGGCTCTTGGGTCAGTTCGATCCGGCTCTTCCGCTCTCGGTGGAGGAGATCCGCAGGTTCGGCATTTCCTTGCCGGAAGAGGAGTTGTGCAAGCCTCATATCAACGAGTGGATGTTGGACGAACTCTTTGGCGACCAGAAGGAGGCTGTGAAGAAGGATTACCTCCGCCAGACGGGCGATGACTCCTATGCGTTGAAACCGCAGGTCGCTACCCAGGCGAAGATCGTCTCTTGGTTCGAGTCGCACGGCTTTAAGGAGATGGAGCGGATCAAGACCGGCTTGCTCTACCTTGTGTGTCAAGTCTATTTTGTCGAGGACTGCCATCGGAAGGGGTTCTATCATCCCCGCATCTCGATCGAGAAGAGTCTGGCCTACCGTGCCGCCGACGATGGACTGAAGCAGGCGCTGAAGAATATCTACGAATACTTCTACTACCATCGTCATGAGGAGTTCTGGCGGGAAGGGGCGGTCAAGAAGTTAGGCTCGTTGATTCGTAGCACGGATATGATGGTTTGCGGCGAGGACTTGGGTATGGTGCCGGGTTGTGTCCCTTCCGTCATGAGCGATTTGGAGATACTGAGCTTAGAGATCCAGCGCATGCCGAAGGAGATGTACGTGGAGTTCGGTTCGCTCGAAAGGATTCCACGCATGTCTGTCTGCACCACTTCCACCCATGACATGAGCACGATGCGCCAATGGTGGGAGGAGGATGCCTCGGTGACGCAACGTTACTTCAATAACGAGTTGAAGCAGTATGGCGACGCCCCTAAGACGTGTGAGCCATGGATCTGTCAGCTGATCGTGGAGAAACATATGGCCTCCCCGGCGGTGTGGGTGATTCTACCGTTGCAGGATTGGATGTCCATCGATGGTTCGGTGCGCAACGCCAATGTGAAGGATGAGCGAATCAATGATCCTTCCAACCCTGATAATTACTGGCGCTATCGGATGCATGTCACCCTGGAGGATCTGTTGGGGCGTGAGGAGTTCAATCAGAAGATTAGGGACGTCATTAATCATGGAGGAAGAGGTTGAAGATGAATAGAAAATTATACTATATATTCCATAGCGGTAAGAATTTCAAGTTAGGCTATTATTTCAGGGCATATTGCCGTTTGCTTATTCCTCGGTTCATCTATCGGAACAGATTGTCCGAACTGTTGTCCGAACTGGAGGAACGGCCTGACCGTGACTACATTCAGGAGCGTGTGGATTATTATTGCAAGTTGTCCACTTCCGTGAAGTTGCCGGATTCCTGTGGCACGCTTCGGCAAGCGTGGAAAAAGGCTTGGGGCGGGACGGTCTATGACCATGACACCTATGAGTTCACCCGCTACTTCTCTCCGGAGAAGAGGTGGGCCTTCCTGCCGGGCGACATCGTGACGGTGCCGGCTCAGCCTTCGGTGGTGAAGAGCAGACCGCTATGTGATGACAACGACAACTCCGTCCTGCTCAAGCTGGACAAAATCCGCCATTTCATTTTCGTGGAGGATGATATTCCGTTTGAAAAGAAAACCTATAAGGTGCTCTTCCGTGGCAAGGTGAAGGGGAAGGAGCCGAGGAGGGCCTTCATGCAGGCCTATTACGACAATCCGCTCTTTGATGTGGGGGATGTGGGGCGTCGGACAGACTCCCCGATGGAGTGGCGCAAGGAGAAGTTGACGATCCGTGAGCACCTGGACTATAAGTTCATCATGGCGATTGAGGGGAATGACGTGGCGAGCAACCTGAAATGGGTGATGTCCTCCAATTCGTTGGCCGTGATGCCTCGCCCTACATGCGAGACGTGGTTCATGGAGGGTAAGTTAATCCCTAACTACCACTATGTTGAGGTGAAGCCAGACTTCTCTGACGTGGAGGAGCGTACCCGCTATTACAACGACCATCCCGAGGAGGCGAAGGCAATCATTGCCCATGCGCATGAATACGTGTCGCAGTTTATGGATCAGACGCGGGAGAAACTGATCTCCTTGGCGGTGTTGGACAAGTATTTCCAAATGGTTCATTAAGCTACTTTTTTTGTATATTCGCGTAATTTTTAGTGAAAAAGATGGATTATCAGGAGGCACAAGACAGCGCGATAGATTTATTGCAGACCTTGATTACGATTCCCTCCTATAGTAGGGAAGAGGTAAAGCGCGCTGATTATTTACAAAAGTACATAGAGGCGAAGGGCTATATGGTCCGTCGCAAGGAGAATAACCTGTGGATTATGGGGGCAGGATTCGACGAGACGAAGCCTACCGTAATGCTCAATTCCCACATTGATACGGTCCGTCCGACTTCCGGGTGGACGAAAGACCCTCATGCGCCGGCTGTGGAGCGTGGTATGCTTTATGGATTGGGCAGTAACGATGCGGGGGCTTCCTTGGTGTCGTTGCTCTTCTCCTTCTTTATCCTTACGGAGAAGAAACAACCCTATAACCTGATCTTCGCCGCCTCGGCCGAGGAGGAGGTCTCCGGCAGTAACGGTATGGAGCTGTTGCTGACCGAATTGCCGCACTTGGACTTCGCCATTGTGGGTGAGCCTACAGGCATGAACATCGCCATCGCCGAGAAGGGTTTGATGGTGGTGGATTGTGTGGCGCGTGGCAAATCAGGACATGCGGCCCGTGAGGAGGGCGTCAACGCTATCTATAAGGCTATTCGTGATATTGAGTGGATCCGCAACGAACGCCTGCCTAAGGTGTCGGAGTTCCTGGGCCCCGTGAAGATGACGGTGACCATGGTGCATGCGGGTACGCAACACAATGTGATCCCGGACGAGTGTTCGTTCGTGATCGATGTCCGCACCAATGAGTGCTATTCCAACCAGAACGTCTTCGAAATATTGGAGAGCCGTCTGGAGTCTGAAATCAAGGCCCGCTCTTATCGTCTGACGTCGTCAGGCGTTTCTCCGACCCTTCCGATTGTACGTAGGGGCGTGGAGATGGGCATGACCACCTTCGGTTCCCCGACCTTGTCCGACCAGGCGTTCCTTCACTTCCCAAGCATTAAGTTGGGCCCGGGCGAATCCTCCCGTTCCCACACTGCGGATGAATATATCGTGCTGAAGGAAATCAGGGACGCGATCCCAGCCTATGTGCAGTTGCTGGACGGTATGACGTTCGATAAATTTAGCGGTGAGAAATAATGGCCCAAAAGCGGAAATTCTATGTCGTGTGGGAGGGAAGGGAGATCGGTGTCTTCCGTTCCTGGTTAGATTGTGAGGCGCAGATAAAGAATTTCCCGAAGGCGAAATATAAATCGTTCGAGACGGAGGAGGAGGCTCTGGAGGCCTTCCAGAACGGACATGAGGATTATGTCTCACATCGGGCCGACGTGAAGCACATGCTCCCCGACTACCGTAACTTGGAGACGGGCGGACCCGACCTCGAATCGCTTGCCGTGGATGCGGCGTGTAGCGGGAACCCTGGCAAGATGGAGTACCGCGGCGTATACCTCCGCTCTAGGGAGGAGGTCTTCCACATGGGACCGTTGGAGCAGGGCACGAATAATATAGGCGAGTTCCTTGCCATTGTGCATGGTCTGGCCTTGATGAAACAGAAAAGCCTTTCGCTGCCTATCTACTCGGATAGCGCCAATGCGATATCGTGGGTGAAGCAGAAGAAGTGCAAGACGAAGCTGGAGAAGACGGAGAAGAACGAGCGGATCTTCGATTTGATTGTCCGCGCCGAGAAATGGTTGCGTGAGAACAATTACACGAATCCTATCCGCAAGTGGGAGACGAGGGACTGGGGAGAAATACCCGCGGATTTCGGTAGAAAATAAATAGTGAATCATCATGTCGATAACGGTAGAACATCTATACAAGAGCTATGGGAAGCAGTTGGTGCTGAATGACATCAGCTTCTCCATCAAGAGCGGGGAGATTGTAGGTTTCCTCGGCAATAATGGTGCCGGCAAGTCCACAACCATGAAGATCATCACGGGTTACTTGAGCGCGGATAGCGGTCATGTCGATGTGTGTGGTGTGGATGTGGCGAAGCATACGCTGGAGGCTCACCGTAAGATTGGTTACCTGCCGGAACATAACCCTATCTACCCTGACATGTACGTGCGTGAGTACCTGCAGTTTGTGGCGGGGCTCTATAAATTGGGGAAGGGGGCGAATGCCCGTGTCGATGAGATGATCGAGCGCACCGGCCTGACCCGTGAATACAAGAAGAAAATAGGTATGCTCTCCAAGGGCTATCGTCAACGTGTGGGGTTGGCCCAGGCGCTGATTCCGGACCCTGAGGTGCTGATCCTCGACGAGCCTACGACGGGCTTGGACCCTAACCAAATCGATGAGGTGCGTTCCCTGATCAAGGAGGTGGGACGGGAGAAAACCGTAATGCTCTCCACCCATATCATGCAGGAGGTCTCCGCTATCTGCGACCGTGTGATCATCATCAACAAGGGAAGGATCGCGGTGGATGACAAGGAGCGTGCCGTCGTGTCGGTGCAGGATGATAACCACTTCGCCATCTTGGCTGAATTCTCCGCACCTCAATCCGTTGAGGCTTTGCGGAAAATGGCGGATGTGCTTTCCGTGACGGAGTCGGGCGCTAACACGTATCTTCTGCAGTGCGCCGCGGATGTGCGGGAACGGGTGTTCCGTTACGCGGTGGAGCAAAACACCTCTTTGTTGACGTTGAAGCTTCAGGAGAAATCGATGGAGGATGTCTTCCGTAATTATACAAAACAGCAGGAAAATGGCGGAAAAAATACAGAAAACGAATGCGGCGAGACTGCTTGACAGCAAGAAGATCAAGTATGAATTGGTCCCTTACGTGGTGGACGAGTCTGACCTGAGCGCCATCCATGTGGCGGCGCAGTTGAATGAACCCATCGAATTGGTTTTTAAGACATTGGTGCTTCGTGGCGACCGTAATGGCATCTTCGTGTGCGTGGTGCCGGGGGCTGATGAGGTGGATCTGAAGCTGGCGGCGAAGGTCTCCGGTAATAAGAGCTGTGCCTTGGTGCCGATGAAGGAGATCTTAGGACTGACGGGCTATATCCGCGGAGGCTGTTCCCCATTAGGCATGAAGAAAAACTATCCTACCTACATCCATTCCACCGCTCCCGATTATGAATTCATCTATGTGAGTGCCGGGGTGCGCGGGTTGCAGATTAAGATAGACCCGAAAGAGCTTATCGGCTGTTGTTCCATGACAGTGGCGGAACTGGTGCTGAAGACATAACCATTTGGTGCACTTATAGATAGGGTTATTACTAACAACTCTATTACTAATAACTTTGTTACTAAGACCATTCACGTTCACCTTGGGGAAACGAACGGATATTCAAGTTCGCCCTGTGGGGGCAAAAGGAAACATGGAGTGTCAAACCACATTACGATCTGTTTAACAGAATTCTTAATTTGGGTGGCGCATTGACGAAGTCAAAAAAAAAGCACTTGCGATTTCTCACAAGTGCTTTCTATTGTTTATCAGAGGTGTGGTGCCTATGGCGGATGGCCCGCTTAGGCAATCTTCTTTAGCAAATCTTTCCGTATCCGACCCCCATATTATCCTCGTTGATCTTCTCCTCCAAGTACGTTTGCACGTGGCGGACGCGTTTCTCCTCGAAGATCTCCTCGATGGTGATCATGAGGCCCGTCTCCAGCACATCATTGAACTCGTCGTTGATGCAGGAGCCGAAGGTGCGCATGGTAGGGGAGAGCGCCATGTAGGCGTTGATGAGCGGTGGAATGTTGTGTCCCAGAAGCTTGATCTGTTTCTTCAGGATACTATAGTCCTCCTTGTAGTTTCCTCCGCAGAAGATTTTCTCCATCTCCTTGATGTTGTCGTCGAATTTCACTGGAATCTTAGGGAAGACCAGTTTGTCGTTGTCCGGGAAGTACTTGTGCATGAAGTACATGATGAAGGACCTCGCATCCTCCTTGAAGGAAGGGTAGATGGTCGCTTTCCCGAAGAAATACTTGGATTGAGGGATGGATACCATCAATGCGCCCAATCCGTCCCAAAGGTTGTCCAAGGCATAGAGGCTTTTGGCGCCCATGCGGGATGATTGGTATTCCGGACGGACGAAGGAGCGTCCGAGCTCTATGGTGTAAGGAAGGAACTCCTTGATGAACTTCTCTGAGTAGGCGAAGAGGTGGGAAGAGGTGAGCTTAGGGCTGCCGTCCTCGAAGAACGAAGCCTCGGAGCCATGCAAGTACCTATATCCTCCGATGATTTCCCTCTCTTCCGGATTCCACACAATGAGTTGGTGGTAAGGGTGCTCCATGGTATCGTATTCATCGATGTCGCAGGATAATCCCACGCCACCACCGGCGGTGCGGAACGAGATCTCGCGCAAACGACCAATCTCTCTCATGACGTTGGGAGCATTGTGTTGTGTGACCACATATATTTCGTTGTTGCACTTGTTTGTCTTGCGCAACAACTTATCTTTTGTCAACTCCTCGACTAACAGGTCGGGGTTAATTGGGTCGATGATGTCTTCCATTTAATGTGTTTTTTTGTCGTTTGGGTAACTTTCCTTCCTTATAAACTGTAAGCCTTCTGCTTTACCCATTCTGCCCATTCTGACTCGGTTTTCTCCTTCGTGAAAGTCTCGTAGGGGATGGGCTCTCCTATCTTAACAGTGAAAGTTTTGTCTTTCTGTTTGAATAGCTCGTCGGAGAGGAACAACATCTCGATGTTGGCTTTAATCCCCAACTTGGAGCGATAGTAGGCTAAGTTGTAAAAGAACTTTGAGTTTTCCCCCTCGAAATACAAAGGTATAATATTTCGATGATATTGTACAGCCTTTTTAATGAAAGTTTTTTTCCATTCGTTATCTTTTATTTTTCCGTCTTTTTGTCTCCTCGAACATTGTCCGGCTGGAAAGAAGAGGATGGCGGCGTCCGATTCGCACGCTTCGTTGATGAGTTCGCCCGTATTCCTAGCCTGACCCCCTATTTTACTGATCGGGATAAAGAACTCCTTCAGGTTGTCGACGTACATGAGGAAGTCGTTCACCGGCACCTGCAGCTGCTTGTAGTGGTTGGTGAGCACCTGGATCAGCGCGATGCCGTCCGCGCCGCCCAACGGGTGGTTGGAGGCGAAGATCACCTTCGAATCCTGCGGAATGTTCTCCTCTCCGATGATGTTGAAACGGATGTGGAAGTGGTCGCGCAGCACCGTCTCCGCGAAATCATGCCCCCATAAATGTCCGTAAGTCCTGAAAATATAGTTGATTTCATCCTCATGGATGGTCTTTTTCAGCCAATTGATGAGAAATTTGGGAATTCTTTTTTTGATTTTTGGTATTTTTTTATCCAATATCTCGTCAATATTTATCTTATCCTTTGATGAATTTTTAGTCTCCATGATATCTAATTTGTTGAATTTCTAGTGCAAATATAGTGATTTCCTTCGTAAAACGCCCTTTTTTGTGGGGTTTCAGTGTTGTTTGTAAATTGTTGAAAAATAGTGGAAAGAGAGTGTAAAAAAAGTGAAGTGGGGCATTGTGGGGGAAAGGAAAATGTTTTATCTTTGTAATTGTGAATCATTGGATTGTCGTATGCAGCAATTTTTAGGCAACATAGAAGCGAAATTGGACGTCAAAGGACGCGTGTTCGTCCCGGCGGCCTACCGTCGTGCCCTTGAAAAAGAGGGGGATGGCGCTTTGTACCTGAGGCTGGATACGGTGACGAAGTGCGTGAAGCTTTATCCTTCCTCGGAGTGGAACAAGCTCAACGAGGAGTTCGTCTCCCACATCAATATGTGGAACAAGGATGACCTCCGCCTCTACCGCCAGTTCACCGCCGGCGTGGAGATGGTCGAGCTGGACGCAAGCGGACGTATCCTCTTGCAGAAGAAGCATATTGATGCTATACAAGCTTCAACCGACGTGCTTTTCGTCGGCGTGGGTAACTACTTCGAGATCTGGAACAAGGCGAACTTCGAGGCCGACCTCTATGGAGACGCCGACTTCTCCGATGCTTTGCAGTCTAAAATGGGTAACGTGTCAATCTGATGGAAAAGGAGATCGTTTATCACACACCGGCGTTGTTGCTCCCCTGCATGGAGGGGCTGTCCATCCGTCCCGACGGGACCTACGTGGATGTGACCTTCGGCGGTGGCGGACATTCCCGAGAGATTCTTAACCGGCTCTCTCCGAAGGGCCGCCTCCTTTCTTTTGATCAGGATCTGGATGCTGCCCAAAACGCTTTCGATGACCCCCGCTTCACTTTCGTGAGGGGTAATTTCAAGCACCTCTCGAACTTCCTCAAGTTCTACGGTGCTGAGAAGGTGGACGGTATATTGGCCGACTTGGGTGTCTCCTTCCACCATTTCGACGATGCTTCGCGTGGTTTTTCCTTCCGTTTCGACGGTGACCTGGATATGCGCATGAACCAACAGGCTCGCCTCTCCGCGGCTGATGTGCTGAACAATTACGAGGAGGAGCGCCTTTCTGATATATTCCGCCTTTATGGTGAACTCTCCTCCGCCAAACGCTTGGCCGCTGCCATCGTGAGGACGAGGGCGACGAAACGTTTCGAGAAGGTGGCTGACCTGCTGGAGGTGGCTGACCCGTTCGTGGGTAGGGACCGCCAGAAAAAGGATATGGCGAAGCTCTTCCAAGCGATCCGCATCGAGGTGAATGGTGAGATGGACGCCTTGAAGCGCTTCTTGGCGCAGACGGTCTCCTCACTGAATCCGGGCGGTAGACTGGTGGTGCTGACCTACCACTCCTTGGAGGACCGCCTCGTGAAGAACTTCATGCGGGCGGGCAATATGGAAGGCAATGTGGAACAGGATTTCTTCGGTAATAGGCTCTCTCCTTTCCGGCTGGTGAACAACAAACCGATCGTGCCGGACGATGCCGAGATTGAGGCGAACCCGAGGTCCCGTAGCGCGAAACTGCGCGTCGCGGAGTTGTTAAGATAGTATTTAGTTGTTGTGTTATGATATTCAAACGGCAGTTGGACAATCTGAAGGGCTTCGCCTCCATGGCGGGTGATTCCTTCGCGGATGTCATGACGGGTAGGATCTTCAAGAAGGATTTCATTAGACGTCAGGCGTTCGTGATTGTCATGTGTGTCGTTTTCCTCTTCTGCCACATCGGCTTACGCTTCAGCTGCGAGAATCAGGTGAAACAGATTGACCTGCTTCAGAAACAGTTGGAGGATGTCCGTTTGGAATATTTGTCCCGTTCCGCTGAACTACAGGGATTGGGGAAGCAGTCGCAGATCAAACGCATGGTGGCGGAACGTGATTCGTCCCTCTTGCCATCCGTTGAGCCGCCATTCAAAATTTCTAAATGACTTTGACCATGGCGATGACGAAGGAAATGAAGAAGAAAATCAAGTGGAGGACCATCATCGTCTTCTGCATGATGGTTTCTTTCTTGGTGCCTTTCTGCGTGAGCCTCTACAATACGATGGTGAGGGACGGCGACGAGTGGAAGAAGCGTTCGAGGAAGATCGCGGCGGATAGCCTGATGGTGCTGCCGGTGCGCGGTAATATCTTGGCGTGCGACGGTCAACTGATGGCGAGCTCCATCCCTGTCTATGTCCTGCACATGGATTTTCAGGCGGATGCTCTGCAACGGGACTCGTTCCTGGCGCATGTGGATAGTCTTTCCTACTATCTCTCCACCGTCTACACGGATAAGTCTCCGGCGCAGATGAAGCAACACCTGATGACGGGATTCAAGAAGGGCAGCCGTTGGTATTGCGTGGGGAAGCGTAACCTCTCCTACGTGGAGATGAAACGGGTGAAGACCTTCCCTCTATTGAATAAGGTGAAATGTTACGGTTTCAACAAGCGTGTGAACCGTAAATTGCCGTATGGCGATATGGCTTCCCGAACGATCGGCGGACTCTACGCCGAGTTGGACAAGGGTGGCAAGAGCGGTATCGAGAAGTACTGCGATTCGTTGCTAAAGGGGCATCCGGGCTTGGCTTCCCGCGTGAAGGTGGCGGGCGCATACCGTGAGATCAACGATGTGGATGCGCAGAATGGTTTGGACATTGTGACGACCATCGACGTGAACATACAGGACATTGTGGATAGTGACCTCCGCCATAGGCTGGCGATGTCGGAAGCTGAGTATGGCTGTGCGGCCGTCATGGAGGTGGCGACAGGCGAAATCAAGGCGATGTCGAACCTGAAGAGATTGTCGAACGGCTCGTATGCGGAGGGTGAGAACTACGTCACGAACGGTCATTTCAAGTGTGAACCGGGCTCCACGTTTAAGATCGCGAGCGCGGTTGTCGCTTTGGAGAAGGGTAAGGTGGATACTTCCACAATCATCGAGACGGGCAATGGCTCGTGGCCTTTCTACGGCAGGACGATGCACGACTCCCACGCGAACGGGACGATTTCGTTCAACAAGGCGATTCAACAGTCTTCGAATATTGCGGTGGCGAAGGTGATTGACAATGCTTTCAAGAGCAACCCGGAGGAGTATATCGAGGCATTGTACGATTTGGGTCTCTCCATGCCGCTCGGCTTGGAAATCCCAGGCGCTAAGCCTCCGCACATCAAGCATCCTTCGGACAAGGGCCCTAACGGATGGTACAAGACTTCCTTGCCGTGGATCGCCCATGGATATGAGACGGATATGCCGCCTATCCAGATACTGACCTTCTACAACGCTCTGGCGAACGGAGGAAAGATGATGCGTCCTCACCTCCTCAAGGCGGAGATGCAGAATGGTAAGGTGGTGAAGTCTTACGGCTCGGAGGTGCTGAAGTCTAAGATATGCAGCGAGGGTAACCTCGGTAAGGTGAAGCAGATGATGGTGGATGTGGTGGAGCATGGTACCGCCACTGCGGCGAAGTCCAAGTACTTCAAGATCGCTGGTAAAACGGGTACGGCCAACCAAGTCTATCACTCATCGGTTAAGCGTCAACAGCTGACCTTCTGTGGCTTCTTTCCTGCGGACGCTCCCAAGTACAGCATGATTGTGGTGGCTTGGTATCCGAAAAAGGGTGCGACAGGTGCGGGTAGCCTCTCGGGCGCTACCTTCAAGGACATCGCGGAGCATATCTACGCGCAAAGTCCGCTGATGCAGACTGCCCCGACGATGAGGGGGGATACGACGAGATTGCTCTCTCCTGTCACGAAGGCGGGCGACCGTAAGTCGTTGGAGATGGTGATGGAGGAGCTGGATGTGGATTACCACAAGAGCAAAGTCGCTGGCGAGTGGGTCCGTACGCACGTGACGGATAAGGGCGTGCGTGAGAATAAGGTGATAGCGGGCTATGCGAAGGATCGTGTGCCGGATGTGACCGACATGGGTCTGAAGGATGCTATCTTCTTGCTGGAGAACAGAGGCTTGAAGGTCTATGCCGAAGGCACGGGCGTGGTGAAGAGCCAATCCCTGGAGGAGGGCCGCTTCATCAATAAAGGTGAGACGATAAAATTGGTTTTAAGATAAATAGATATAGCGTATGAATGGATTGGTCGACATATTAGCTACGGTTGACGTGCTGGAGACAGTTGGGAATGCGGACATTGAGGTCTCTTCCCTCCAGTTCGATTCCCGTAAGGTGGAGAAGGGTTCTTTGTTCGTGGCTACTTGCGGTACGCAGGTGGATGGACATACGTTTATCGGCGCGGCCATCGAAAAGGGGGCTGTGGCGATCGTTTGCGAGAAGATGCCGGAGTCCTTCGCACCGGGTGTCGTCTATGTCCGTGTGGCGGATTCCAACGAGGCGCTGGGCCGTATGGCTTCGGCTTGGTTCGACTATCCTTCCGCTTCCCTGAAGCTGGTGGGCGCCACGGGTACGAACGGTAAGACCACCATCGCCACGCTGCTCTACCATCTCTTCCGCAGGGCGGGGCATAAGGCTGGTTTGCTCTCCACCGTCTGCAACTATGTGGACGACGAGGCGGTGCCTGCTACCCATACGACCCCTGACCAACTGGAACTGAACGGTCTGCTGGCCCGCATGGTGGCGGCTGGCTGCGAATATGCTTTCATGGAGGTGAGTTCGCATTCCGTGGACCAAAGACGTATAGCGGGCTTGGATTTCGACGGCGGTATCTTCACGAACCTGACGCGCGACCATTTGGACTATCACCTCACGATGGAGAATTACCTCAAGGCGAAGAAACGTTTCTTCGATGACCTCTCGGACGAGGCTTTCGCTTTGACGAACCTGGACGACAAGAACGGTCCGGTGATGCTCCAGAACACGAAGGCGAGGAAACTCACCTATTCCGTGCGGACGATAGCGGACTTCAAGACAAAGATCGTGGAGGATTCCTTCGAGGGTATGTCCTTGAATATGAATGGCAAGGATCTCTTCGTCTCCTTCGTCGGCAAGTTCAATGCCTCTAACTTGACGGCTGTCTTCGGGGCGGCGGTTGCCTTGGGCATCTCTGAGGAGGATGCCTTGGTGCACTTGAGCGCCATGCACCCTGTCTCCGGCCGTTTCGAATGCATATCGGCTCCTTCGGGCTATAAGATCATCGTCGATTATGCGCATACGCCTGACGCACTTACCAATGTCATCAACACCATCAACGATGTGCGTTGCGGCGAGGGCAAGCTGATCACGGTGGTTGGCTGTGGCGGAAACCGTGACAAGGGAAAACGTCCGATCATGGCGCAGGAAGCGGTGAGGGGAAGCGAGCAGGTGATCATCACCTCGGACAATCCGAGGAATGAGGAGCCTCAGGATATCATCAACGATATGTTGGCGGGCTTGGACCCTGTCGCTAAAAAGAAGGTGATCGCGATCGAAGACCGTTATCAGGCCATCAAGACGGCTTGCGCGTTGGCACAGTCGGGCGACGTCATCCTGGTGGCGGGCAAGGGCCATGAGAATTACCAGGATATCAAGGGCGTGAAGCATCACTTCGATGACCATGAGGTGGTCCGTGAGGTGATGGGTTAATTGGGTATTAATTTTTACAGTATACGATTATGTTTTATTATTTGTTCAACTATTTGTCACAAATGAGCGTGCCGGGTGCGGGAATGTTCAAGTACGTCTCTTTCCGTTCCGCTTTTGCGTTCATCTTTGCGTTGCTGATCGCTACGCTCATTGGCAAAAGGATCATCCGTTTCTTGCAGAAGAAACAGATAGGTGAGACAATCCGTGATTTGGACCTTGCGGGACAAATGGCTAAAAAGGGTACGCCTACGATGGGTGGTATCATCATCATCATCTCCATCCTATTGCCGGTGCTTCTCTTCGGCAAGTTGGACAATGTCTATATCTTATTGATGATCGTGACGACCTTATGGCTCGGTGCCATGGGTTTCCTCGACGATTATATCAAGGTCTTCAAGAAGGATAAGGAGGGCTTGCACGGTAGATTCAAGATCTTGGGACAGGTTGGTCTCGGCTTGATTGTGGGTTTGACCTTATACATGAACGATAACGTGGTCATCTATGAGAATACCACGACGGTCTCCGCTACCACGGAGGTGGTCGAATATGCCAAGGTGCCGGAGAAATCGACCAAGACGACCATCCCGTTCGTCAAGAACCCCAACTTCGACTATGCGGATTTGTTCGGTTGGGCGGGCGATTATGCGCAGACATTAGGCTGGATATTCTTCGTGCTCGTTGTCATCTTCATCGTGACGGCGGTCTCGAACGGCGCGAATCTGACGGATGGCCTGGACGGACTCTCGACGGGCGTCTCGGCCATCGTGGGGGCCGCATTGGGTATCCTGGCTTATCTCTCCTGCCACGCTGAGTTCGCCAGCTACCTGAACATCATGTATATCCCTTATTCGGAGGAGTTGGTGATCTTCCTTTGCGCCTTCGTGGGCGCGCTGATCGGTTTCTTGTGGTACAACGCCTACCCGGCGCAGGTATTCATGGGCGACACGGGTAGCTTGATGATCGGTGGTGTCATCGCTGTGAGCTCCATCATCATCCGCAAGGAGTTGCTTTTGCCGGTATTGTGCGGTATCTTCTTCATGGAGAGCCTCTCCGTCATCATCCAGACTTCCTACTTCAAGTATACGAAGAAGAAATACGGGGAGGGACGAAGGATCTTCAAGATGGCGCCGTTGCACCACCATTACCAGAAGATGAATATCCCTGAGCCTAAGATTGTGGCTCGTTTCTGGATCGTGGCGTTGTTGCTGGCGATGTTCACTATTGTTACACTGAAAATGAGATAATTAAGTATTTATAATACATTATGAAAAAAATTGTAGTGTTGGGAGCAGGCGAGAGTGGCGTGGGAGCCGCTATCCTCGCGAAACAAAAAGGTTTTGAGGTGTTCGTCTCCGATAAGTCGGGGATCAAGCCTAATTACAAAGAGGAACTCTCTTCCTTCGGCATCGAGTGGGAGGAGGGGAACCATACCGAGGCGCGCATATTGGCGGCGGATGAGATCGTCAAGAGCCCTGGCATTCCCGAGAAGGCTCCGATCATCAAGGCGTTGAGGGCGCAGAACACGCCTATCATCTCTGAGATCGAGTTCGCTTCCCGCTATTCGAACGCTAAGATGATTTGCATCACGGGTAGCAACGGAAAGACCACTACAACGATGTTGATTCACCATATCCTGAAGAACGCTGGCTTGAACGTGGGCTTGGCGGGTAACGTCGGCTTCAGCTTGGCGCGTCAGGTGGCGCTGGAGAATCATGATTACTATGTGATTGAGTTGAGCAGCTTCCAGCTGGACGGCATGTATGAGTTTAAGGCGGATGTGGCCATCCTGCTGAACATCACGCCTGACCACTTGGACCGTTACGAATATAAGTTCCAGAACTACATCAACTCCAAGTTCAGGATCGTGCAGAACATGAAACCGTCCGACTACTTCATCTATTGGAACGATGACCCTGTCATTAAGAAGGAGTTGGAGGTGCGTACAATCGGGGCGACGGCCTGTCCGTTCTCCCTGAACAAGGCGGCTGGCTTGGCTGCTTACATCGAGGATGAGCTGTTGAAGATCCACACGCCGAAGCGCTCCTTCGAGATGGCCGTTTCCGACCTCTCCCTGCGTGGGCAACACAACATGTACAACTCCATGGCGGCTGGTATCACCGCTATCTTGTCGGATATCAGCGACGAGACGCTCCGTGAGGCGTTGAAGTCGTTCCGCAGCGTGGAGCACAGGTTGGAGCCGGTCGCTTCCGTGAGGGGCGTTCGCTTCATCAACGACTCCAAGGCGACGAACGTGAACTCCTGCTGGTATGCTTTGCAGAGCATGGATACGCCGGTGGTGCTGATCCTCGGCGGAACGGACAAGGGTAACGATTATTCGGAGATAGAGAACCTCGTGAAGGAAAAGGTGCGCGCGATCGTCTACTTGGGTGTGGACAATAAGAAACTGCATGATTTCTTCGATGGAAAGGTGGCGCAGACGGACGACGCACGCTCGATGAAGGAGGCTGTGGACAAGTGCTTCGCCTTCGCTAAGCCTGGTGACACGGTGCTGCTCTCTCCTTGTTGCGCAAGCTTCGACTTGTTCACTTGCTACGAGGACCGTGGCGAGCAGTTCAAGGATTGCGTGAAGAAATTATGATTGTAGGATAAAACAGTAACTCGGCTAAATAGGTTGGCATGAAGGAATTTTTGGCAAAACATTTCAAGGGTGACGCGATTATATGGATCGTGTTCTTGGTGCTGATTGTCGTCTCTACGTTGGAGATGTTCAGTGCCTCGAGCATGCTGGTCTATGACCGTCGTTTCCATGGTACTGCCTTTAAACCTATTTTGTCGCATATGGTTTTCCTGGGTGGTGGATTCGCCCTCGCCTATATGATCCATCTGGTGCAGCCGAAGAAGATTTTCTTCTGGGGCGGTGCTGTGGGCTATGTGGTGAGCATCCTCATGCTGGTGTGCGCATTGGCCTTCGGAACCTCTGCGAACGGAGCTTCCCGTTGGATCCATGTGCCGGGCGTAGGCGTCAACCTCCAGCCTTCCGAGTTCGCGAAGATTTCGGTGGTGCTGCTGCTCTCCTCGCTGATGGGCTACTTCCATCGGAAGAAGAGTGTGGACGATGGTCTGAGGTATTACTTGGCGATATTGATCCTCCCTGCGGTGTTGATTATGTTGGAGAACCTCTCCACGTTTATTTTGCTGGCTACTGTGGCGGCGCTGCTTTTCTTCGTGGGGGGTATCTCCCTCAAGAAGATGTTGCCGACGGCTGGTGTCATCTTAGGCGCCCTTCTGTTTGTGGTGCTCCTCACCTTTGCGGAGAGTTGGATCGCACCGGAGAAGTCCGGATTGAAGGTGGAGGGTGTCGAGCAGACCTCCGAACGCACGTGTGTCTCTTTCGTGACGCACCGTGTGGGTACGTGGATCAACCGTTTCAAACGTCACTCGGGAGCCGATTTGTCGCCGGAGGAGCGCATGAACGCTAAGTTCGACGTGACCAGCGACGACAAGGTGCAGACGGGTCATTCCCACATCGCCATCGCCAATGGCAAATGGTTTGGTCGAGGCATCGGTAATAGTATCGAGCGGGACTTTATCCCTCAGAGTTTCTCCGACTTCATCTTCGCCATCATTGTCGAGGAGTGTGGAGTGATGAGCATACTGCTCGTCATACTCTATTTGGCGCTTTTCTATCGTGCGTGTGTGATCATGAATAAGAGCGAGAGCTACAGCAATTCGTTCGCGGTGATAGGTCTGTCGGCGATGATTGTGCTGCAGGCGTTCATCCATATGTCCGTCGTCTTGGGTCTGATTCCAGTGACGGGTCAGCCGCTTCCGATCATTAGCCGTGGTGGTACCTCCATCCTGACCACCAGTTGCTACTTCGGCATCATATTGGCCCTGAGCCGTACGGTGACGGAGGAGAAGCAAACGAAGGGTGCGGAGAGCAAGTCCTCTTCCTCCAAGAAGGCTCAGGCCGACGAGAAGCAGGCGAAGACTGCGGACCCGGGCGTAGTTGCGGAATTAAGTGTCTAATAAAAGATATTGGGTTATGGCAAATCAAAAATTTATTATAAGCGGCGGTGGTACGGGAGGACATATCTTCCCGGCCATTTCCATCGCCAACGCACTTAAGAAGAAACGCCCCGACGCTAAGTTCTTATTTGTCGGGGCGGAGGGACGCATGGAAATGGAGAAGGTCCCTAATGCAGGCTACGAGATTGTGGGACTGCCCGTGAGTGGGTTCAATCGCGGTAGCCTTTTGAAGAATTTCAAGGTGCTCTTCCGCTTGTTCAAGAGCTTGCGGATGGCCAAGAAGGTGGTGCGTGATTTCGCACCGGATATCGCTGTGGGTGTGGGCGGCTATGCCAGCGGTCCTACGCTCTACATGGCGCATCGGTCGGGTATCCCTACCGTCTTGCAGGAGCAGAACTCCTACGCTGGCGTGACGAACAAACTGCTGGCGAAGAAGGCGGCGAAGATTTGTGTGGCCTATGAGGGCATGGAGCGTTTCTTCCCGCAGGATAAGATCATCCTTACGGGCAACCCGGTCCGTCAGGACTTCCTGGAGGTGACCCCTAAGGCGCAGGAGGCGTATGACTTCTTCCACTTCAGTCCGGCGAAGAAGACCCTGCTGATCATCGGTGGTAGCCTCGGCGCGAGGACGATCAACCAGAGCGTCATCGCAGGACTCTCGAAGCTGAAGGAGGCTGGCATCCAGGTGCTCTGGCAGACGGGCAAACTTTACTACGAGGGAGCCTTGAAGGCTTACGAGCCTTTCAAGACGGATGATATTGTGGTGACTGACTTTGTGAAGAGGATGGATTACGCTTACTCCATCGCGGACTTGGTGGTCTCCCGTGCGGGCGCAAGTTCCATTTCGGAACTTTGCCTCTTGGGCAAGCCTTCCATCTTGGTGCCTTCCCCGAATGTGGCGGAGGATCACCAGACCAAGAACGCCCAGGCGCTCGCCACGAGAAATGCGGCGGTCATGGTGGCGGATAAGGATGCGAACAGTCTTTTGTTGGACGAGGCGATTCGTATGATCGAGGACGAGGCTTTACTGAATGAATTGGGTGAGAACGCGAAGAAGATGGCGCAGCTGGATTCTGCGGATCGAATCGCGGACGAGATATTAAAATTGATAGAGAAATGAAAAAGAAGAGTGTTTATTTCCTGGGTATCGGAGGCATCGGCATGAGCGCCTTGGCGAGGTATTTCAAGGCGAAAGGCTTTGAGGTGGCTGGCTATGACCGTACTCGTTCCACTCTGACAAGTGAACTGGAGCAGGAGGGCATTGATGTCCACTATGAGGATGGCGTCGATTTGATCCCTGAGTCTTTCCGTAATGCGGAGAAGACGCTGGTTGTCTATACGCCTGCGGTACCTGCCTCCATGTCTGAATTCTCTTGGTTCCGCGACAATGGGTTCGAGGTGATGAAACGCTCTCAGATCTTAGGCGAGGTGACGCGCATGCAACGTGCCATCTGCGTTTCAGGTACCCATGGCAAGACCACGACCTCCACGATGATTTCGCATCTTTTGCATAACTCTCACGTGGAGTGCAACGCCTTCTTGGGCGGTATATCGAAGAACTTCTCCCGCAACCTGCTCCTCTCTGACAAGAGTGACTTGGTGGTGGTGGAGGCGGATGAGTTCGACCACTCGTTCCTTACCCTCTCCCCTTACATGGCTGTCGTGACGGCTGTGGATGCGGACCATCTGGATATCTACGGGACGGTCGAGAACTACCGGAAAGGTTTCGAGGACTTTGTCTCCCTGATCCTCCCGGGCGGTGTCCTGCTGATGAAGAAGGACTTGCCTATCGAGCCTAAGCTGAACAAGGATGTTAGACTATATTCCTATTCTGTTGAGGAGGGTGATTTCCATGCGGCGAACATCCGTATCGGTGGAGGAGAGATCATTTTCGACTTCGTGACGCCGGAGTGTGTCATCCGTGACATCCAATTGGGGGTGCCGGTCTATGTCAACATAGAGAACGGCGTGGCCGCCATGGCGATGGCCTACCTGAACGGTGTGACCGAGCAGGAGATCCGTGCGGCGATGAAGAGCTTCGCGGGTGTGAAGCGTCGTTTCGACTTCCACATCAAGACGAAGGACTTCGCCTTCTTGGACGATTACGCGCACCATCCGCAGGAGCTGAAATCGAGCATCGAGTCGGTGCGTGCCCTGTACCCTGGCAAGCGTATCTGCGGCGTCTTCCAGCCTCACTTGTACACTCGTACGCGTGACTTGGCGGATGACTTCGCCCGTAGCCTCTCCTTGCTGGATGAACTGGTGCTGTTGGACATCTATCCGGCTAGGGAAAAACCGATCGAGGGGGTCAACTCCCAGATGTTGCTGGATAAGGTGACCATCAAGGATAAATGTCTCTCTTCGAAGCAGGGATTGGTCGATTGCTTGTCGCACAAGGATTTCGACGTGCTGCTGATGGTGGGGGCGGGTGACCTTGACCTGCTGATTCCGGAGGTGGAGAAGAAGATGAGGGAGTTAAGAGTTAAGAATTAAGAGTTAAGCGTTGGGTGATGTTACATAAACGTTGGGTGAAAATATCGTTGGTTGTCTTGGTGATCGGCTATTTGTCGTTCGCGAAGATGTTCGCCTATAAGATGGCTCGCTGTAATCAGGACGAGATGATTTGTAAATGGCCTATGATTCGTGTGACCATCAGTGATGCTGACCAACTGAATTTTGTGACCCAGGATGATGTGAAGGAACTCTTGAAGGACAAGTCGGTCTGCCCTGACGGTAAGCGCTTGGACCATATCGATACGGATTATATGGAGAATTACCTGAGGGGAAAGTCCCGTATCAAGACCGCCGAGTGTTTCAAGACGCCTAACGGGGAGTTGCGGATTGTGGTAACGCAGCGTGAGCCGATCCTGCGGGTGAAGGGAATGTATGGTGATTTCTATGTCGATAGCGAGCGCAAGATAATGCCGCTCTCTTCAGTCTTCACCGCTTACGTGCCGATTGCTACGGGTTACGTCACTAAGGAGTTGGCGTTGGGCGATTTGGGCGAATTTGCCTTGTTTCTCCGTGACCATTCTTTCTGGAATGCGCAGATCGAGCAGATCGATGTGGCGAAGAACGGGGAGGTGACGCTGGTGCCTCGCGTGGGCGACCAACTGATTCTTATGGGCACGTTGGAAAATTACAAGGAAAAGTTGGACAAGCTCTACGCTTTATACGTGGAGGGTTTTAATAAAATAGGTTGGAATAAATACAAACAGATCACGCTGAAGTATGAAGGCCAGGTCGTTTGTACAAAAAAATAGGAGGAGCAATATGGACGAGATTAAGTATTCGGATGTGGTGGTTGCGGTGGATTTGGGAAGCCGCAATATCCGTGGCGTGATTGGCCACAAGAACAAGGAGGGTAAATTGGATATCCTTCGGGCGATTTCTGTCCCTTCTGAGGGTAGTATCGTGAATGGTGTCGTTATTAATATTGATAATGCGGCGCTTCATATCAAACAATTGATCATAAAGCTGAGGAACCTGTTGAATAGTTTGTTGAACTCGTCGGCGGATGATCCCTCTTTGCGCATTTCGTATGATATTTCGAACGTGTATGTGGGTGTCCATGGCAGGACCATCCATGGCGAGGTGAATGAACTGAGCCGTTTGTTGAGCTCCGAGCCGGTCTCCGAAGAGACCATCTATTCGATGGAGGAGGAGAATAAACGCATGAGGGTTGACGCTTCGCATAGGATCCTGGAGGTCGTTCCGCTGGAGTATGTCGTGGATGGCATGGTGGTGGATGACCCTGTGGGCTGCGTGTGCGATAACCTGCGCGCGCGTTTCCTGAATATCCATGGAGATAATTCCGTGGAGGATAATTTGATAAAATGCTTCGAGCGTATCAATTCCAGCTCAAGCCCGGATGCCGCCTCCAACATCAGGGTTACTCCTCACTTCGTCTTGTCGTCCCGCCATCTGTCGGATGCGGTGCTCTCTCCTGGACAGAAGGAGTTGGGCTGTATGCTCCTCGATTTCGGTGCACAGACCATTTCGCTCTCCATCTATCACGAGAATAAACTCCGCTACTTGCATGTCTTCAACTTCGGTAGCGACCTGATCACGCAGGATATCGCCTCCCTGAAATTGCCTTGGAGGTGTGCGGAGAAATTGAAGACCAGCAAGTATGGCTTGGCCTTGCAGTCTATGGTCACGGAGCCGCTCATACTGGACGTTGTCGTGGGTGAGGGCGTCGTGCGCGAAGTGCAGACGGACTATCTGGCGGGTATCATCGAGTCCCGCTTGACGGACTTCCTCGCGCGCATCACTGCTGCGATGACCAAGTCCGGCTATAGCTCTTGCCTGGATTCCATCGTCGTGGTGGGTGGCGGCGCTAAGCAATGCAACCTGATCGAGAAGATCGAGAAGGAGACTGGCATCCCGACCCGTTTCGGCGATATCCGTGTGCTCTCGAACCATACGGAGTCGGAGGAGTTCGCGGATGTGTCATACGCTTCCGTGATGGGCATCATGATGGCCGCTGAGAGTGGTTGCGTCACGATACGCGAGTCTTCGGACACGAGGCCTAAGAAGAGCAAGAAGGACGCTAATACCGGCCGTATCTTCCCTTCCCTCTGGGGTAAACTGAAAGGGAAGGTGGAAGGCAAGGTGGACGAGTTCTTCGAGGAGTGATGCCACCGCACACCGCTTGTTAATTGTAAGGAAATAAAAACATTAAATATATGAACGAGAACCAATTTACAGAAGACGAACTCAACGAAGAGATTGAGGAGCAAGAACAACCGATCATCAAGGTGATTGGTGTGGGTGGTTGCGGTGGAAACGCTGTCAACTATATGTACAACATGGGCGTGAAGAACGTGAATTTTGTTGTCTGCAACACGGATAAGCAGGATTTGCGCAAATCGCCTGTTCCTACGAAGATCCAATTGGGCGAAAAGGGCTTGGGCGCTGGTTGCATCCCTGAAGTGGGCTACCAAGAGGCGCAGAAGTCTATCGAACAGATCAACGCTATCTTGGACGACCATACCGAGATGGTCTTCATCACTGCCGGCATGGGTGGCGGTACGGGTACGGGCGCCGCTCCCCTCATCGCCAAAACTGCTAAGGAGAAGGGTATCCTCACGGTGGCTATCGTCACCATCCCCGCACTCTTCGAGGGCGACGAGAAGGTGAACCAGGCTTTGGCTGGCGTCGAGGAGATGAAGAAGAACGTCGACGCGATCCTCATCATCAATTCGCAGAAGATACTGGACATGTACGGTGATATGTTCCTGGAAGACGCCTATTCCAAAGGCGACGAGATCCTGGCGACCGCCGCTAAGGGCATCGCGGAGATCATCACCCTTTCGGGACGTATGAACATAGATATGGCGGATGTCAGAACGGTCATGACGGACAGTGGAGACGCTATCATGGGTGCGGCCAAGGCGAACGGACAAGATCGTGCCATCGCCGCTATCCAACAGGCTTTGGACTCTCCATTGCTGGTTAGCACCAACCTCTCCGGCGCGAAGAATATTTTGCTGAACATCACCCATAGCAAGGAGTGCAGAATCACTACCAACGAGGTGACTATCATCCGTGATTACTTGTCTAAGCAAATCGACGGTAGCACGAAGATCATCTGGGGTGTCATGCAGGATGATACCTTGGGCGACAACTTGGGCGTCACCATCGTGGCTACTGGTTTCGACTTCTCCAAGCAGAGGGGCGCTAACCAGGCGCAACGTCCTATGTCCACTCCTCAGCATGTGTCGTTGGACGGTGGCATGGGGGCTGGCTCGAATATGCAACGTAACATGAACCAGCCACAGCAACAACAGAACAATATCGTCTTCACCATATCCCAGACGCAGCCTCAAAGGAATTCACAGCCTTATCAGCAGTCCCAGCCGAGTCAACAGCAGGCTCCGCAACAGGATCCTTACGGTTTCTATTACAAGTCTGAAAACCAGTATGGCGGTAGAAACGAACATGCTGACGGTAAGCAGATGGGGCAGATGACTCATGTCTCCTTGGATATGGACGACTCCGACTTCGACATGCCTTCGTACCAAAGGTCTAACCCTCAATACGACGCGCAGAGAAGGTCTGGCCAAATCTCTGTGATGGACTTGGACGAGGAGAACGCGCTTTCTAAAAAGAAGAATGGTTTCTTATACGATAATGTGGATTGATTGAACCATGGGTTTGGCTGATGGCATATCTATTCAACCGGTGATCGAGGTGCAATCCTCCGTCGTGAAGGTGGTCGGCGTAGGCGGGTGCGGCGGCAATGTGGCGCAGCATGTCTACGACACGGGGCTGAGGGATGTCTCCTTCGCCATCTGTAATACCGACCGCAAGGCGCTGCGTGACTTGACCATCCCTGACAAACTACAGCTGGGCGATGGCTTGGGTGCGGGAGGAGACCCTGAAACGGGCCTTAAGATCGCGGAGAGCCAGTTGGATGCGATACGTGAACTCTTCGGCGATAACCCCCAAATGGCTTTCATCACCGCGGGCTTGGGAAAGGGAACCGGCACGGGTGCGGGTCCTTTCGTGGCTCATGTCGCCAAGAGCATGGACATCCTCTCTGTCGGTTTCGTCTGTTTGCCTCCTGAAATCGAGGGGGAGCATAAGATGGAGCTTGCGCTGAAGGGCTTGGAGGAGATGCGGAGGAACACGGATGCCGTCGTGGTGGTGGATACCCAGCGTATCTTCGACCTGTACAGCGAACTCTCCATCGAGGATGCCTTCGATAAGGCGGACGACCTCATGGCGGATGCTGCGAAGGCTATGGTGGACATCGTGGTCAAGAGCGGACGTATGACGATCGATTTGGCGGATGTGCGCACTGCCCTGCGCAATGGTGGGGATGTGGTGATGGCTTACGGCAAGGCCTCTGGCGAGAACCGCATCGAGGAGGCGCTCTCCAAGGCGCTGAACTCCCCTTTGCTGCTGCAGCCTAAATTGTCGGGCGCGAAGGATATGCTGCTCAACGTCATGACATCCAGGAAGAAATCCTTGTACGCCAACGAGCTGAACGAGATACGCGACTACCTGCGGAAAAAGGAGGGCGTCGACAGCAAGACCAACCTTATCCTTGGCGTGATGGTGGATGATAGCTTGGGCGACGACTTGAGCATCACGATCGTCGCCACTGGTCTGCGCCCTGTGATTAGAACCCATGTGAAAACCAATTGGGATGACGAGGAGGATTTCACCCCGGCTCATGCCAGTGTCGGATCGTTCGCGGATTTCGGTGATATGACGGAGGAGGATATGTCTACCCCCGCCTATGGCAGAATGAATTGAATGGTTAATAAAAATATATACGTCTATGGCTTTATTTGATCAAATCAGCGAGGACATCAAAAAGGCGATGCTCGCTCGCGACAAAGTGAAACTGGAGGCGCTCCGCGGCGTCAAGAAGGAGTTCATCGAGGCTAAAACGGCTAAGAACTCCGATGGTGAATTGAGCGATGATGCGGCCCTGAAGATCCTCCAAAAAATGGTGAAACAAAGAAAGGAGTCCGCTGCTATCTTTACGGAACAGAACCGCCCTGAATTGGCCGAGAACGAATTGGCTGAGGCGGCTGTCATCGAGGCATACCTGCCGAAGCAGATGAGCGACGAGGAACTTACCGCCGCCGTGAAGGCGATTATCGCCGAGGTGGGCGCCACGTCCGCTAAGGAAATGGGTAAGGTGATGGGTGTCGCCTCTAAAAAACTCGCCGGCAAGGCGGAGGGTAGGGCAATCTCCGAAAAAGTTAAATCACTTCTGGCTTAATCTCGGCCGAAGTGCTCCTTCGGGCGGTTGTATTGCGATTCCCAACCGCCCAAAATAAGCCATCGTTGGAACTCCTCCTTCGGTGGCTTTTATAATAGATATATATCTATTTCTATTGATATTTGGTAATTAATTGATTTTGTCTGGGTCGTATTTAAAAAAATCATCTGTTTGATTTGATTTATTTTAAAATATTTCTTATATTTAATTCATAAGAATGATTGCAGAAGAGTTTGTTATATTTCTTATGAAACAAAGTGAATCGAAGTTTTCAATCGACTGTGGAACAATCTGTTAGAAATGACGGATGGGAAATTAGTGTCTTTTTTTCGGAAACTTTGCTCCATGATGTTTCTCGACTTGAAATTTTTTGATGTATGTCAGATGGCGCATTGTCGCGATGCGTCTGGCTTGAGGGAACTGAACAATCCTTTTATTCGTAATATATTGTTAGGAACGTATTGATTCCTAATGTTTTATTGTATGGTTGTTTTGCGATTCCCAACCATGCTAATTGCCACCGAAGTGATACGCTTCGGTGGCTTTTGTCTCACTTCCTCGCTTTGTTTTTCATCGTAAATTTTGGGTTGAAAAAATATTTGAAAAATTTTTTGAATTTTTTTGTATGAAATATGGTTTTTTATTGCGGAAAGACTATATTTGCAATGTAAAGGTGATTCGACAATTGTGATTTGTCATGTTACCAGGTTGCTTTTGGGAAGAATCCCTTTGTTCTTTGCGTTAATTATGTGTGTGAAATTATTGACAAATATCTTTCCCTGTTTTCGCTTACGGGTTAAGTGAATGATGTGATTGTATAGCTTTGGTTGTTGGTTGGCCGTTGCGGATGGGAAATGATTTGGAAGATATATAAAAAAACACCTTTTATTTGTAAACTTGCTCACGACATCATTTGTCTATGAGCGTTAGGTATGGTTGATTGCGATTCTTAGCCATGCCCAAAGCCATCGGAGTGATTCCTTTCCTCCGGTGGTTTTTTTGTCCCTGTAAGGGGAGAATATCCTTCCGTTCTACAAATAAGAAAGGCGACAAGCCATCGACTCGTCGCCTTCTCCGTTGATCTTTATGCGTTTGTTATTTGTTCACTCTGAACTTCTCGTTACCGTTCTTGATGAAGTCTACGATTTGCTTAGCGGCTGCGATACCGGCGTTGGTGTTGGCCTCAGTGGTCTGCGCACCCATCTTCTTAGGCGTTGAGAAGTAACGGCCCTCGAACTTAGCGAACTCGTCGTTGGCTGCTGGCATGATGTCCGTGATGTACTTCAGATCCTCGCGCTCAGCCATCAACTTGAGCAAACCAGCCTCGTCGATAACCTCCTTGCGGGCTGTGTTGATCAACACGGCGCCCTTCTTCATCTGGCCTACCATATCGTAGTTGATGCTGTTCTTCGTCTCAGGTGTTGCAGGGATGTGCAAAGAAACGATGTCGCAAGTCTTGAACAACTCGTTCTGGTTGGCTACCGCCTTCACACCAGCTGATTCGATGGCTGATGCTGGGCAGAACGCGTCGTAAGCGTATACGTCCATGCCGAAGCCCTTCGCGATGCGAGCCACGTTGCGGCCTACGTTTCCGAATGCCAACAAACCGAGCTTCTTGCCCATCAACTCAGAACCGGACTTTCCGTTGTAGAAGTTACGTGCGGCGAATACCAACAAACCGAATACCAACTCAGCTACCGCGTTGGCGTTCTGGCCTGGAGTGTTCATCACGCATACGTTGTGTGCGGTGGCTGCTGCCAAGTCTACGTTGTCGTATCCTGCACCTGCGCGAACGACGATCTTCAACTTCTTCGCTGCGTCGAACACCTCAGCGTCGATCACATCGCTACGGATGATGATTGCCTCAGCGTCAGCCGCTGCGTCCAACAACTGCTTCTTCTCGGTGTATTTCTCTAAAAGGACCATGTCGAATCCGGCAGCGTCCAACTCTTTCTTTATACCGTCGATGGCTACTTTAGCGAACGGTTTTTCTGTGGCTACTAATACCTTCATATCTGTATCTTTTTAATGATATAGAGACGCAGCACGCTACGTCTCTACTATCATGGATTATTATTTCTGATTATTTGAATTTTGCCTCGTACTCGTCGATGCAGTCAACCAAAGCCTTCACGCTCTCAAGCGGCAGTGCGTTGTAGCAAGAAGCGCGGAAACCGCCCACTGAACGGTGACCCTTGATACCTACCATGCCTCTCTCCGTAGCGAATGCCATGAAGTCCTTCTCGATCTCCTCTTTCCTGTCGAGCAACTCGTCCTTCAACACGAAGCAGATGTTCATGTAGGAACGGTCGTTCTTGTCGGCGATCGTTGGCTTGAAGATCTTGCTGTTGTCAATCTTGCTGTAGAGCAGGTTGGCACGCTCCTCGGCGCGACGTTGCATCTCCTTCACACCACCTTGCTTCTTGATCCATCTGAGGTTCAACAATGCGGTGTAAACCGGCAATACCGGAGGAGTGTTGAACATGGAACCGTTGGCTATGTGTGTGCGGTAGTCCAACATCGTAGGGATGGAACCCTCTTCCTTGGTCAATGCGCTCTCTTTCACGATGACGAAAGTGACACCGGCAGGAGCCAAGTTCTTTTGTGCGCCACCGTAGATGCAATCGTACTTAGCCACGTCGATTGGACGGGAGAAGATGTCGGAAGACATATCGGCGATCAAACGTACTGGTACGTTCGGATCTGCGTGCAACTCCGTTCCGTAGATCGTGTTGTTGGTGGTGATGTGCAAGTAATCCAAGTCAGCTGGTACGCTGTAACCCTTTGGCAAGTAGTTGTAAGTAGTGTCCGCGCTGGATGCTACCTCTACGACCTCACCGAAGCGCTTAGCCTCTTTCATGGCCTTCTTTGCCCATACGCCAGTGTTCACATAACCTGCCTTCTTGTGGAGGAAGTTGTATGGAACCATGCAGAATTCCAGGCTGGCACCGCCACCGAGGAAAAGTACTTTGTATCCGTCAGGAATGTTTAACAACTCCTTGAACAATGCCTCCGCCTCGTCTACTACCGGTTGGAAGTATTTTGCGCGGTGACTGATTTCAAGAATGGAAAGACCGTGTCCCTCGAAATCCAAAACTGCTTTTGCGGTGTCCTCGATCACTTCGCGTGGAAGGATGGATGGACCAGCATTAAAATTGTGCATTTTCATATTCTAAACCAATTAGTTATATGTTTGTATTTTAATTTATTCGTTCCCTTTCCTTTTCGGAAATTCGTCGCAAAGGTAACAATTTTCCCTAATCGAAGTATATCTTAACAACTTTTTTTGCTAACAAAATGAATATTTTTCTTTTGTAAACAATTAAAAATGATAGTTTTGGATGACACTTTGTATAAAAATCGATGCTTAAACTATCATTTTGCTATTTTTATCGAACGGAATGACGGATTGACTTACAAATTGTTTGAAAAACTTGTTGAAAAAAAACTTTTAGTCTTTTTTGTTTCGTATGTCGTTTTTACGTAAATAACATATGTAAACTTATCACAAAAATGGTCGATTTGTTTGAAACTTAACAAAAAAAACAACTAATTCCGAAGTGCTTTCTACTGGTGATTGTGCTTTAGAGTTGGATTGGGCAAAACAACCGGAGAAAGGCCCTATGGAAATAATAACAGATGAAGACGGATATATGTAATATCACGACTATTATACGTTATATAAATGCGACTCAAATGGGACAGTTATGTGGAAAAAGATATTAAGAAGTAAAAATACATTAATGACAACTCTTTCATTCGCTAAGTTGAACGAATATAGGATTGGCAATAGGTTGCCCTCCCAGACGTCTGCGCTCTTTCACGGCTGTTCCGCAAGACTGTTAAAAATGTTTTTGAAAAATCATTTGCAATGCTTGATGTTTCGTAAAAAACATTTACTTTTGCAACCGAAGTGTCCGAATGCGACCAAGGGCATCGGCGCAGCGACATCTTATCCCATCGTGGCGGGAAACGAATGATGTGGAAAGGAAATATATCCATGTACGTTTAATAATAATTATATTTAAGATGTTTTTTATGAACAAAACCTTGATGTTTGTGCAAGAAATGGTGGCTACATGCCTCCAATATCTCATCACTCAGTATGTCACATTGGCAAATGTCCATGTGGAGAAACCATCGGTGGTATATATGGAAGTTCTCAGTCTGAGCGGTACTCCTACAGGATTGCATTATGGACCGAGCATGCAACATGCTGCGGATCAGGATTTGAGACTTGGTAACCAGCTCGCACCCAATACGTATGTGTTGAAAGTGATGATAGATAATCAGGTATGTTCTTCAACGTTTGTGGTAAAATGAGGATAAACGCAATATTAATTAGGTTGGCAATGCTAATTGCATTGCCAGCCTTTCAAATCTCCTATTTGTTAGCGAATGACACGCTTAGTACGGTGCTTATTACGGAGGGTGATAGAGGGTTGGCATTGGAAAAATTGCTGCAGTTCAAGTGCAATGATACTTGGACACCCTTGATGAGACAATACACATATGACAAAGAAGGTAATATTTACTCTTCTGTTCGTTTTGGATATAGACTGGAGATTCCCGATGGAAATGTGAAAAACAATCCGAATATATATGCAAATGCTATTATTAAATTTTCGTCTGACTATGAAGTGTTGTGGTATAAGGAAGTTAATGTAAATACGAAAGATGATGAACGTCTGGAATTGAATATAGTATGTGACGAAATGTTTTTTGACCCAAATGAAGATAGAATGTATGTATATGTTCATGTGGAAAAATCTGATAGTATCCATGTGGATACTCTTTATTATGAGAATCACATTGTTGCTGTTTTGGACACAGGTAAAACATTACAAAATCAGGATCAGTTCTTAATTTCAGTAGATACTTATGATGGTCACTTTATAAAATCCATTCAAATTCCTTACCATAAAAGGCTAAGTGATTTTATATGTGCTGAAGGTCAGAGTGATGGCATTTATCATATAGGAGAAATCTATAACAATTTTGAGGGAGAGGATTGGCAATGTGGTGTAGACAAATGGTACTTTGCTAAACTTACAGCTGATTTAGAGCCAGTGTGGGAATATGCTATCGGAGGAGAACGTATAGAATATCTATATCATGCGTTCGGATTCAATGAACCCGAAACGCGGATGTATATATTCGGAGACACGATGTACCTTGCCTATCCATTCCAGAGTGATTCCATCCAGATAAATCCGGATCAAAGTAATCCTGTCTATGTCTATTCTTCCTGCTATGAGATGGGTATATCTGGCTTGGGTCTTCATAATCTAGATGCGGTAATCGAAAAACTCAGCATAGCTGATGATACGATAAAACTGCTTGCATACAAAAAAGTGGGATGGGACAGCGTGCCTCAGATCATCCGCCAAGGAAAGGATGGTACGCTTGAGGCGTTGTTTTATTGGAATGATTTAAGAAATTATGACACATTAAGGTGTTACAAAGTCAATTCAGATTTGTCTTTCACTGCGATAGAAGAACCATATAAGGGTATTAATTCGCAGTATATGCACCAAATAGATCAGAAGGAGGAGTTTTATTTTGATTATGATGAGGATTTTAATCATGTCGAATTAAATATGTTGTTTGGCAAAGATCATGTGATGTCGTTTTCTGACAAGGCGAAGGACATTCAATACAAAAATGTTTCTAATGCGGAAGAGTTTGTAAAATATACGGGAGAAACAGATTTTTGCTATACCTATATTATGCCGATACTACAGCCAGTAATAAAAACCAGTCCATTATTGGGGTGCCTATTTGTGTCTGGAGAAGGAGATTTTGATTATAATGTAAATGGTTCAGCCTTAAACTGGAATCCATGGGAGAAGAACCAGATCGTATCGAGCCGGGAGAACGATGGGGGAGTGAAATCCTGTTTTCTTGCAATTTATCGGGAGACGTTCAGAGTGAAGGGAGAATCTTATGGCAAAGGCAAGGTGATTGTTCCAGATACACTTACATGGTTCGGAAATGATTGTGAGGTGCAGATAGTTCCGGAAAAAGGCTATAGGGTGGATAGTGTGTTGACCGACCGTGGAGATCGCTTGGAGGCAACCGAAGACGGAGGATATATAGTCCCATCCGTCAAGGATGTGGTGACAGTCAAGGCCTACTTCTCAGAAGGATCAGCCGTGGAAGAAAACAGTTCTGATGACATAAGTATATACCCGAATCCGTTCACTGACGGCATAGATATTGTGTCGGAGAAGGATCTC
>JAGCWA010000007.1 GCA_017962085.1 Paludibacteraceae bacterium | reverse complement strand
TTACGAATGTGGTTCATAGTGCTCTGAATCTTTTGGTTCGACAATCATCGCAAAAATAGAGACGGTAGAAAGTTTAGCCTATGAGAATAATTTCAAATTTTATTAAATATGTTCCTGCCTTTTTCAGGGTGGAGTGGATGAATTTGTTAAGGGTAAGAAAATTGGCTCACAACACATGGAAAATAGGTGCACTTATTTTACAAAATACTGATAATCAGTTTGATAAAAGACGCAACAAGTAGAGTGTATAGGTCCACGATATATTTACATTGGGATTTACGATTTTATGATTTACAATTGACTACGTCGAACTGACGTTTCAAAATTCAAAATTCATAATTCAAAATTTTCATCCCCCGGTCCACAGGTGTCTCCTTGAGTTGGAAAATGAAGGGCAGTTTATAGTAGGAGGCGCACGGCTTGCCCCGTTTCAGCGCAGGCTTCCATTTCGGCATTATTTTCAGGAGGCGGAGCACCTCCTCCGTGAAGAGCGGGTGAGAGCTGCAGATGATTTCAGGGTCGGTGACGCTACCGTCCTTTTGGATGACGAAGCGGACGACGACGGTGGTTTGTAGGCCAGAGGCTTTGGCCACCGCAGGATACCTGTGGTTCTTGGCGAAAAAGGCCTCCCATGCGGATGTGCCGCCCGGGTAGATTGCCCTGCGGTCCACCTGCAACTGCGAGTAGACCGTGTCTTGTGCGGCGGGTACGGTCGCCTCTCCCTTCGCCCCGGTTGCACCCTGTTGGGCGAAGAGGTTGGCGGAGAGGAGGAGTCCGAGTAGAGTCCCCATCCAATATTTCAGCAATGCCTTCATCACTTATATGGTTCGTTTCAGATTAATCCACTGAAAATCTTCTGCCGCCCTTGGATTTGACGGAGTAGGAGAACTTCAGTTCCTTCTTCTCATTCGGTTTCAGGTTCAGCTTCCAGGTGAGCTTTCCCTCCTTCTCGTCCACTTCGGCGCCACCGTTGTCTATTAGTACGACCTTGACGTCGTCCGACGTAGAGATAGGGAATTGGTCCTCCACCGTGATCTTCACCGGCTTCGATTTGTTGTTCTTCACCGTGATTAGCCATTCACGCTCCACTTTGTCGGATGTTTTCATCAGGCCCTTGGAGGAGTATGTTTTCAGGTCCTTGCGGTCCACCGCCAACTCCCTGTCCTTTCCGATGGAGAGGTTCAACGTGTCCTCCACCTGTCTGGCGTTGATGAAGCTTTCGCCCATGTAGACGTTGTTGAGGTATATCTTCACGTTTCCGTCGAGCAAATCCAGTTTCTTCCAGTTCGGGATGGAGGCTACCATGTAGACATCCTTTGAGAGTTTCGGGACGGCGAAGTAGTTGTATTCCGCGTCGACAAGGATATCCTTCACCATTATCTCATGGTCCGCGCCATCATCAGGGATCGTGTTCTTTCCTGGCACACTGTCCGTGACGTTACGGATGATCATAAGCGGGATGTCCGATTCGATGCCGCTCTTGACTATGGGTTCGATGGCAACAAGGGCATTAGACGATCTGTTCTGGCTGATATAGTTCATGTATTTTTTGTCCAGTTGGTTCTCCAGCACCTTGGAGGAGTTTGTCTCCATATTGACATTCTTGATGACCGCATTCTTTCCCTTAACAGTGCTTTGGGTAGTCCCATAACCTGTGTAGTCATATTTCACGGTACTATTTTTCGGCACCAGCAATTCATAGTAACCGTTGGCGTCGGTCTGCGTCTTGTGGTCCTCGCCGCAGGTCACCAAGGCATCCTTCAGCGGACCTTTCCTATCACGCACCACACCCATCACCTTCACGTAAGGGTTGTTGTCTGAGAGCGTGTGGATTTTTCGCCCAACGTACTGGCAGGAAGGAACATTATAGCGTCCCAATTCGGGCTTCTCATTGCTCACGCTCGGGTCGTTTTGCGACAAGATGAGGTTCACGTTCGGCCATGTCTCCTTGCTGCCTTGGCTGACGTATGCCTTCTGGACCAGGTGCAGCTTCGTATCGTTCCTATCGATACGGGCCTCGTAGAAAGGCATCCAAGCCGCATTCTCCACGAAATAGCTAATCTCCAGCTCACAGTTCGTACCATAAGGAGCATCCAAGGTGACCAACACGACACTCATCGGCTCCATTTGTTTCTCGTAGAATAGGTTGACCTTCTGTTCGTTCACTACCAGCTCGTCCTGGCACTTCCTGATCCTCTGTTGGTAATTATACTGCATGTTGATGATCTCGTTGAGGTCTTTGCGCACATACGAGGTGATGCCTTGTAGGGTAGGGGCCGTGAAACCGTTGTCTCCGCCGATGTTATTGCTCTTGAGGATCAGTTCACGTTCCTTGTCGAGCACGCCGCTCTTGCCCATCAGTATGTCGATGGAGTCCCGCAGTGCGGCGGAGCGTTTTGTCAGGGTCTCCACCTCTTTGCCGATCTGCTTGCGGTCAGGTATTTCCACGTCGTACTTGATGGAGGCGAGCGTCACGCTACCCCCCTTCACACCCACCTGTATGGAGTTTTGGTCCAGCAGGGGAGTCAGCAGCGGGATCTTCACCTCCGTCGTGCCGCTCTTGGCGTTCACCTTGGCGGTGCGTTTCACCATGGCGCCTGTAGTATATACCATCACATCCTTGATCTGCGACCGCACTTCTGTGGCGGCCATTCCGTCAAGGGCATGGAATGAGAGACATCCCATCAAAAGGAAACTATAAGCCTTCATGCGTTTCATTGTATGTATCATTGTGTGTTTCATTATCTTATAAATCATTATTGTTCGAAATGACATACTGGTAATTATCCTTTACAGAGACCTCGTATTGGAGGTTGATGATCTTTTTCTCCCCTGGGGCGAGTTTCACTACCCAGGTGAGCCTGCCCGTCTCTTCGTTCACCTTCGCTTGGGAGGACTCTATGAGGTTCACCTTGATGTCGGAGTTGGTGGAGACAGGGATTTGGTCCTCGACGGTGACGTCCACCGTGAAATCCTTGTTGTTCTTCACGATGATTTCCCACTCTCGCAAGACCTTATTGGAGGTTCTCAGCAGGCTCTTGCTCTTGTTGGTCGCCTTCAACGTACGTTCAACGCCAATGTTCTTTTCGATGCCGACGGAGAAGTGCAGGGTATCTTCGATCCCTACTGGTTTCCAGTAGGATTCGCCGATGTATGTGTTGTTGTGGAAGAGTCTCAGCTTGCCTTCCTGCAGTTGATATTTCTTCCAGTCAGGCACTTCCGCTAGCATATAGACGTTCGGGGAGATCTTAGGGGCAGTGTAGTAGGTGTATTTGGCCGGGATGGACTCCAAACCAATCATCGCCTCGTGCTCCGAACCGTCGGAAGGAATGGAGTTCAGGGTTGTCGCCTCCGCCGTGTAATCCTCCAACTGGGAGAAGGTGGAGAGGTATAGCCCCGAGCCATGTGACTTGTTCTTTGTGGTGATCATAACGACCCCGTTCGCCGCACGTGAACCGTAGATATGGGAAGACGACGCGTCCTTCAAGACCTCCATCGAAACGATATCATTCGGATCGATGGATGCCAACGTTCTATTATCTCCAATAGGCATGCCATCCACAATATAGAGCGGTTCGGAAGCCCCTGTTAAACTACTTAAGCCTCTGACTCGGATGGAGGATGAAGCGCCTGATTGACCACTTGATGAAGAGACTTTCACCCCACTCACTTTGCTGGCAAGGGCTTCCTCCACCGATGCGCTGGCGGATCCGGTGCGATCTTTGCGGGATTTTTTCCCATAATCCGCCGTAACGTTAATCTCCTTAAGTTCACTTATCTCTTCCTCCAACTTGATTTCAATAGTCCTTGAGTAGTTCATGTTGTCGATTTGAACCCTTTTAGAGTGATAGCCCATAAATTCTATTTCCAAGACATCTCCGATCATTGCCTCTATCTCAAAGAAACCGTCATTATCGGTGATTTCAAACTTGTCACTGTTTATAACCGTAACGTCAGCCCCGGGAAGCGGGCCCTCTCTGTCTTTCACCCTTCCCTTCACCTTGACTCCGCGGCCATAGATGTTCATGTTGTTTTCCCTCATCGTGACATTCAGCACCTGCATATTCCCTGTTCCAGCGGTTAGGGTTACAGCCTTGTGGCTGGCGTGGGTGAACGTCAATTCGGTGTTCTCAGGTACAAGGATTTGGTAAAAACCAGACTCGTCCGTTTGGACGGTTTGGTTATCCTTTGTTTTCACCATCACACCTGAGATACTTTCTCTGGAGTCTCGCACGTTACCCATCACCTTTATCATGTTCTTTCCCGTGACGGATCGGTTGGCTTGATGCCTCGTGGTGTTGGGCACTGTATAGCGCTTGAGCTCGGGTTTCGAGTTGCTTTCGGACGGGTTGGTCTTGGTGACGGTCAGCTTCACATCGTCCCAGTCTTCCTTGGAGTTCTGGTGTACGTTCACCTTTTTGGTCACCTCCATCATAGGCTTGTCCTCCATGATCTTCAGTTCGTAGAAAGGGGTCCACTTCGCCTCCTTCACCACGTAGCTGAGCTCGATCTCCGTTTCGGCGGGAGCCTCTGTCACCAAAGAGACGTAGGCCACACCTCTCGGCGACATCGCCCGTTCGTCCAGTAACTTGATTTGCTGACCAATGGTCTGCGCCTCCAGTTCGTACCGTTTCTGTTTCTGTGTGTAATTCATCTGTAGGTCCACGATTTCATCGAGGTCCTTGCGCAGGTAGGCGGCCACACCGCTCAATTGTGCGTCATTGAATCCATTTTTCCCTCCGATATTGTCGTTTGACAGAAGGATGGAACGCTCGTGGTCCAACACGCTGTTGAAGTATTGTATCAGGTTGATGGAGTCTTCGTACATCTTGGAGAGCTTACCCAACGAATCGCTGGTTTGCGAAATCTCCTTTTGGTTCGGCATCTCAATCTGGCTATCCACCTTGCCCAGTTTGATGTCTGTGTTGGAAATCCCCACCTGCATGGTCTTCGGATCGAACATCGGACTCAACATCGGAATCTTGACTACCGTCACGCCCGCCGGCACCTTCACGTGGGCCTTCCGGTTGACCAACGCACCCTGTTTGTAGATCGTCACCGTATGTATGTCCGACTGCACGGATAGGGTGTCCGCAGATACGCTTTGTATGAACGGAAGAAATGATAATAGACTGATTATTAATCGTATGGAAAATTTTTTATGCATATTATTGTATTTAATATCCATTCTCTCAATCCTATTTATTGTACCAATTAAATGCCAAATTTAATGATTAATTCGTATTATACCCTATTTTTTAATTATTTTTAGATTCATCATACGAGGGGGTTCCATTTTCGCATTAGATCATATTCCTTTAATTTACTATTTGACGATTTACGATTTAACGCCTCTCACCTTTCTTCAGTTGTTTGAAACCGCGGTTTGTTGAATTTTTAATTTTTAAATATTAACTATTAATTCTTAATTTCTTACCTTCGTGGCGTGTTTAAGGTATATTTTGACTGATCATGGTATGTAGCAATGGTTTCCGAAAACCCTTAGGGTGGCTATTCCTGTATGTTATCCTACTGACATCTTGCGGGCAAGACAATCCCTTCCAGGGAAAGGTCGGCGGGCAGGCGGACTCTCTTTGCGTCAACTCCATCGCGCCCGATACCATGCAATTGTCTGAGGATGAACCGCTTCATATCCTCCGCATCGGTGCGGTGGGTGACCTGATGATGCATGATTACCAAATGAAGAAGGCCTACCGCAACGACACCGACACCTTCGATTTCAGTCCTGTCTTCCAGCAAATACAATCTTACCTGGACGAAAACGACCTCCTGATCGGCAATCTGGAAACCGTCTTCGCCGGCAAGGAGAAGGGACGTAAGGCGGATGTCTACGGGTATGCTTCGTTCCCCTATTTCAATGCGCCGGACTGCTTCGCCGCCACCTTGGCGGATGCTGGGTTCGACCTCTTAGCGACCGCCAATAACCACACGATGGATTCGTACCCTGAGGGGGTCGCGGCTACCCTGAACCTGCTGGATTCCCTGCATATCCTCCACCATGGCACAGCGCGCGACTCCGCGGAGAGGGAAAGGCTCTGCATCGTCGAGCGCAACGGTATCAAGGTGGGTTTCTGCAGCTACACCTATAGCCTGAATGGGGTCTTCGTGCCTAAGGATAAACGTTTCATGGTCAATGAGTTCTGCAAGTATGACTCGGCGAAGGTGAGTGGCATGTGCGAGACGATCCGTCGGTTACGGCGAGCGGGGGCGGACTTCACCGTGGCGTACCTGCATTGCGGCACGGAGTACCAGAAACAACCGAACCGTTACCAGCGTAGGATGGCCGATTCGCTCCACCGGGCGGGATGCGACCTCATCCTGATGGCTCACCCGCATATTCTCCAGCGCATGGAGATCCTTCCGGCGGATAGTACCGCACCCAAGAGTTTGGTGGCCTACTCCTTGGGTAACTTCCTCTCCAGCCAAGTCTTCCATGACAGCATACCCAAGGACATCGGAGCCATCCTACAGGTGGATGTCGTGAAACGGAGGGATAGCACTTTCATCAAGAATGTCTATGCCGTGCCCACCTACACCTATTGGCGGTCCGACCATATCGGGGTCCTCCCCGTCGTGAAGGCGCACGACACCCCCAAGGAGGTGATCAAGCTACGTCCGAAGGATAAGAAACGGATCAATTATGCCTACGACGATGCGCTGCGGGTACTGCGGGGCACAATGGATTCCACGTTGTGGAGCATCGAGGAGGAGCGGTATAGGCTGGCATGGTAGCAAAAACGCCCGTGTGAATTCCTCACACGGACGTCTTCCTTATCATTGTTGTATTATAATCAACAAATGGTTTTAATAGTTGGTGTAGTCCATTGAGAACTGGAACAAATACGATGGGTCAGTGAAACGGGCAGGGAGCTCGCTCTCCTTCGTGAGTATGACATCGTCAATGGAGAAATCATCGTTCTCGAAGTATTCAGACTTAGGCTGAGCCAGCATCTCCGTGTCGGAGACTTTTTTCAACGTGTAGCCATAAGTGTTTGTTAGGAACGAGGCGGAAAAGCCCAGCAAATTATTGGTGACATTGGTGCCGGTCAATTTCAGGGAAAGCCAATTGTCCTCACCCATATAGGATGTGTTGTAACGTATTATGTGCGTGTTGACACCATCGATATGGATATACTCTTCTTGCCCACTCGCCTTCTTCACGTGCCAAATACCTTGTACGTCGTCGAGGGTATATTGTACCACCTTTTCCTCTTCTTTTACGGTAGTGGTATCGTTCTCTACCGTCGTGGTATCGTCCGTGATGATAGCCGGAGTGACATCCGTCGTGTCGGTAGGAACTGGTTTGTTGTTGTTATTGTCGTTTTCGTCATCATCATCGCCACATGAAGTGAGAGGAAGTAACACAACTGACCCGATTGTCAGGAATAAAAGGAGAATTTTTTTCTTCATAAGATTATTATTTAATGAATGTTTAAGAATCTATCTCTTTATAACATAGGCCTCAACGAATCGACCGTCGCCCTATGGTTACGCAAAGGTATAAAAAATACATATATTTTCCCATTTTATAGATATTGTTGGGGCACAATATTTATATTTTACGATTTACTGTTTACAATTTCAGAAACGTAAAGCGAATAATCCCTCCCTCTCTGTTCTATCTAAGTGAAAGCATACAGTACACGGTGGGGAGGGCAATGCAATAATTCTCCGTGGTCTCTTTATCTCCGTGAGGGCATTTTGTTTTTTCTCCCACGGAGGCAAGGAGGAAGGTATATTGTAATAACTCTCCGTGAGCCTCGTAGAAATCTGTGTTTGCAAAGTTACTATTTCCGCTCAAACCACAACTACATTTCAGGTGTAAAATGTATATTTTTAACACATAATAACACTCTACATGCAGTACCGCCGAATCGCGGAGATGTAGGCCGTACCATAACGGGAGAGCGGAACGCCCTTCCTTGCGTAAGTCCTGAGATATTTTTCAATTAAATTTCTTGCCTTTGTGGTGGTGTTAAGGTATAATTTGCCTCGCATCGGTGCGGTGGGAGACCTCATGGTGCATTCCCTAAGGCGTTGCCCTAGGCTATATATGTATCGCCCCTTCAGGGCTACACGTCCCAAACCCGTTTGTCATCAGGGGTTTACACCCCTGTCTGGGGGATGTCGCCCCGCTGGGGCTGGGTATGCGCAGCGTGAAAAGAGACGCACTTCCCTTAACTCTTAATTCTTAATTGACTACGTCGAACTGACGTTTCAAAATTCATAATTAAAAAAGGGGCATGCAAACCGCACACCCCAATTGACTTCGTTGAACTGACGTTTCTTAATTACCCTAGGGCGTTGCCCCAGGCTATATATGTTTCGCCCCTTCAGGGCTGGGATATACGCAACATGCAAGGATACGCACGTCCCGCCCTAATTGACTACGTCGAACTAACGTTTCTTAATTCAAAATTTTCACGTTCTTCGCCTCAGTCCTAACAACGTACGTTCCCTTGCCAGGCAAGACGAAGCGGACCGTCTCATTCTCCTTGCTCTGTGCGCTACGCAGTAGTTTACCATTGAGGTCATAGACCTCGATGCGGCCCTCGGCGCCTCGCACGAAGAGGAAGTGGTCCTCCGTCCAGACGGAGCATTTCTCCGCAGCGACATCTGTAGCACCAACGACATGTTCCTCGCCGTCAATGTATTGCACTTTCCAACCCATAGGAATCCTGTCTTCCCCGTATTCCTCAGCCAAAGCCCGAGGGCAAATGAAGGTACCATTCGAGGCGACACCCTCAACCCAAGTTTTCGTCTCTGGCGTCCAAGTCGTGAAGTTCACCTTGAGCTGTGAAAGCTTTTTGCAACCAAAGAACATATCGACGTAACAGGAGTCGACCGAAATATCCTTGGCGGGCAGTTCCGGCGCCTGTGTCAAGCTGGCGCATCCTTTGAACATCCCGTAGTAGCAACCATCCGACAACTCCGTGGCGGGGAGTTCAGGCGCTTGCGTCAGGTTGGTGCATCCTTTGAACATCAGCACGTAGCAATAGATGGGCAGTTCCGTGGCGGGCAATGCGGGCGCCTTCGCCAGAGCGGTGTAACCGAACATTGCTCCATAGCAACCGACAGCCAAATCCGTGGCGGGCAGTTCCGGTACCTTCGAAAGTCTCTTGCAACCGTAAAACATTGTGTAGTAGCAACCCTTCGACAGCTCCGTGGCGGGCAGTTCCGGCGCTTTGTCCAGATTCTCGCAATAACTGAACATGCCAAGGTAACACCACTCAGTCAATTTAGTGGCAGGTAATCGGGGTGCCTTGATAAGGCTAGAACATTCTGTAAATAGATTATAAAAACACCAATCGCATGGAATAACCTTACTGTCACCTTTGTTGTCGATCAGACTCATCACACTTCCGCTGGCGACGATGCGCCCCTTCATAGTGAAATAGGTATAATTATCTTTTCCACGGGAAAATCCATCCGGGTTGTCTCCTCTCAGGATAGCCATATCACCCTTATACGGTAGACTGATTGTTTCGCCTTCCGAGAGGGCTTGCCAAGTCTCTCCGTTATCCAAAGAATATTGGACGTCCACATTGTTGTCTTTGTTTACGATACCGAACGAAGAGTAGTCCTCCCATGCAGTGAAAGTGAGGTAGTTCCCGTTCGACGTTTCCTCAAGGTGTTTCACGGCCCAACCCTTGGGAATTCTGTTTGCGCCATACTCCAAAGGCAATTCTTTCGGGCAGATGAAGGTGCCGGTAGGGGCGACGTCAGCGACCCAACTATAAGTATCCGGCCATTCGGTGAAGTGCACCGTTATTTCGGAAAGATTGGTGCAACCACTGAATATGTTCATATAGGCGTTATGGTCATATCCAGGTAAGGCGGCAGCGAACAGCTCAGGGGCTTTTGTCAAGCTAGTACACCCCTCAAACATATTATCGTAGCAACTCATTTCTCCTATCTTGGCCGGTAATATCTTAGGCGCCTTCGTCAGGCTGGCGCATCCATTGAACATCCCGTAGTAGCAACCCACCGACAATTCCGTGGCAGGGAGTTCAGGCGCTTGCGTCAAGTTGGTACAACCGCTGAACATTTGCTTGTAACATTCAAAATCCACTATCGTGGATGGCAGATCGGGCGCCTTCGTCAAGCTGGTGCAATCCTTAAATAAATAGTTGAAAGTAGGTGCTATTTCGAGTTCCTTTGTTGTGTCGACTAGGGTATTCACGCTTCCGCTGGCGGCAATGGCCCCTGTCATGACAAACTGCACATAATGCCCATACTGGGGAGATATCCCTCTGTCGTTCTGCCCCCTCAACATTGCCTTGTCTCCTTTCTTCGCTAGAACGACCGGTTCGTCTTTCGGGAATTGGAACTCGGTCCATGTCTGCCCATCGTCCAATGAGTATTGGATGCTCGGCGGGTTATCCGCGAAACCAGTGTTTTCTTCGAAGTAAGCCTTCAACTCAGGGTAAAACGAGGAATTGTCCTCCTCCGCAGTGAAAGTGAGATAATTGACTGCGAATGCAAAAGCATGGGCGCATAGTAGCGCAACCATCAATGTTAATTTCTTGATCATAAGCCCTCTATTGTATTATTTGTTGTTTTTTGAATATCCACACCACAACCTCTCTGAAAAACAAATGAGAATCGTTTTTTTCGACATCACACCATAAGTTTTACCAAAATAATATTTTTTTTTGAATAATTCATGTTTTCACGTGAAAAATTATCCTCATGACACGAGAATTAAACGAAAAAGGAAATACATCCCTCCGCTTGTTCCGATAGAATTTACATGCAATACCTCCTGATGGCGGAGATATAGGCCGTGCCATAGCGGGAAAGCGGAACGCCTTTACGTGTGACAACACCGACCGTCATTTGGTCACTGACCGCAAGGGGTCTGGCGATGATGTTCTGGCCGTTCAACTCAGTACTAATGACACCCGAACAGATGGTGTACCCGTTCAGACCGATCAGCAGGTTGAAGAGGGTCGCACGGTCACGCACTTTGATGTTGCGCGGGCAATCGAAGTCGATGGCGGTCAGCGGCTCCTCAGCGTAGTAGAACGAGTTGAAATCGCCCTGCTCATACGTGAGGTAGGGGTACGGACTCAGGTCCGACAACGAGATGCGCTCCTTCTGCGCAAGAGGATTCCTAACCGACAGGAAGACATGGAGCGGTGTGCTGAACAACGGTTCGAAGACCAGGTTGCTCTTTTTCAGCAACTTCCTCAACACCTTCTCGTTCTTTCCGCAGAGATAGAGCACCCCCACCTCGCTCTTCATCTTCGCCACATCATCGATGATTTCGTTGGTCTGCGTCTCGCGCAACGTGAAATCATAGCTATCCCCGCCAAACTCACGGATAACATCCACAAAGGCATTCACGGCAAACGAGTAGTGCTGGCAGCTGACCGAAAAGATGGTGTTTCCTCCCGCTCCCCCCTTGTACCGATCCTCCAGCAGGGAAGCCTGCTCCAACACCTGCCTTGCGTACGACAGGAACTCATCCCCCTCATTGGTGATGGTCACACCTTTGTTGGAACGATTAAAGATGACGATATTCATCTCATTCTCAAGTTCTTGTATGGATGCCGTCAAACTTGGCTGAGAGATGAAGACCCGCTTGGCGGCCTCCGTTATGTTGCGCGTGTCAGCCACCGCGACAACATATTTCAACTGTTGTAAAGTCATAAATCTATTTTCTTATCATAGGAAAAACCTATCGCCAACGTACAAAAATTAGTATTTTCCCGATTGCAAAAAAAGACAGAACTTTGCAAAAAACAAAATAAAACTAAAAGAAAGAACATATGACATTGAAAAAAACATCAGTAATTGGATTCCCACGCATCGGGAAGAACCGCGAACTCAAATTCGCGAGCGAAAAGTTCTTCAAGGGAGAGATCTCTGAGGAAGAGCTAAAGAAGACAGCCGCAGCAATACGCTTATATGGCTGGGAGAAGCAACGGGAGGCTGGCATCTCGTTCATCCCTTCGAACGACTTCTCTTTTTATGACAATCTGCTTGACACCGCATTTTTGCTCAGCGTCATTCCTGACAGGTACAAACAACTGAACCTCAGCGATCTGGAGACCTATTTCGCTGTGGCGCACGGATATCAGGGTGCGAAGGGCGACGTGAAGGCGCTTCCTATGAAGAAGTGGTTCAACACCAACTACCACTGCATCGTGCCTTCGATTGACGGACAAACGAAGATCCAACTCGCCAGCAACCCTAAGCCTCTCTTCGAGTACAACGAAGCGAAGGCGGCCGGCATACAGACGGTTCCGAGCCTCATCGGAATCTACACCTTCCTGCGCCTATCGAACTACAGCGCAGGCTTGAAGGCGGAGGATTTCGTGGAGGGCGCCCTTAACGCCTATGCGCAACTCGCCGAGCAGCTCCGCAAGGCGGGTGCGGAATGGATCTCCATCGCGGAGCCTGCGCTCGTCTTCGACATGAGCGAGAAGGAGAAGAGCCTTTTCAAAAAGATCTACGTGACCCTCGTGGGTAAGATCCATGCGGCTGGGTTGAAGGTTTCGTTGCAGACCTATTTCGGGGACGTGCGCGACGTGTACGCCGAACTGACTTCCCTAGGCTTCGATGGTATCGGCCTGGACTTCATCGAAGGGAAGAAGACGCTTGACCTCCTGAAATCAGGCTTCCCAAAGAACACGATTCTATTCGCGGGTGTGGTGAACGGAAAGAACATCTGGCGAAGCGAATACGAGAAGAAGAACGCAATATTAGGAAAGATTGGGGAATATGTTGACCCACAGAACATCGTGATAGGCACCTCCTGCTCATTGCTGCATGTTCCGTACACAGTGGATTCCGAGAATATACTGTCGGAGAGCATCAAAAAGCACCTTGCCTTCGCGGAGGAGAAGATCGTCGAGCTCAGCGACCTCGCGAGCCAGGACGAAGGAAAACGCAAACAGAACAAAGCTCTTTTCGGAGAGGAGCGCGTCCAGAAGAACAGCAGTGTTCAACAAGCACTTAGCAAGTTGTCCGAAGCCGACTTCACCCGTCTGCCGGAGCGAGGCGAGCGCAAGAAGATCCAGAAGGATGTCTTCAAACTGCCGCCGTACCCTACTACGACCATCGGTTCCTTCCCGCAGACGGCGGACGTGCGCGCCAATAGAGCCGCCTTCAAGAAGGGTTCTATCTCGGCCGAGCAATACAAGGAGTTCAACCGCAAGAAGATTGCCGAGTGCATCGCACTGCAGGAGCGTCTCGGACTGGATGTCTTGGTGCACGGCGAGTTTGAACGCAACGACATGGTGGAGTACTTCGGTAATAACCTGGACGGCTTCATCTTCACCCAGAACGCATGGGTGCAGAGCTACGGCACACGTTGCGTTAAGCCACCGGTAGTGTGGGGTGACGTTCATCGTAGCGCACCCATCACGGTGGAATGGTCTGTTTTCGCGCAGAGCAAGACCAACAAGCCGGTCAAGGGAATGCTCACGGGTCCTGTTACCATCCTGAACTGGTCGTTCCCACGCGAGGATGTCTCCCTGAAGGAGCAGGCGCAACAGATCGGTCTCGCCATCCGTGACGAGGTGCTTGACCTCGAGAAGAACGGTATCAAGATCATCCAAATCGACGAGGCTGCCCTTCGTGAGAAGCTTCCGTTGCGGAAGAGCGATTGGCACAGCGAATACCTGGATTGGGCGATTCCTGCCTTCCGCCTAGTGCACGCCAAGGTGAAGCCGGAGACGCAGATCCACACGCACATGTGCTACAGCGAGTTCGGTGACATCATCAAGGACATCGACGCAATGGATGCGGATGTGATCACCTTCGAGGCGAGCCGTTCCGACCTCAAATTGTTGGATGCTATCAAGGAGTCGAACTTCCGCACGCAGGTGGGTCCGGGCGTTTACGACATCCACTCTCCGCGCGTTCCGTCGGTGGAGGAGATCGTCGATGCCTTGCACAAGATCATCGCCAAGGTCGACAAGGAGAACGTATGGGTGAACCCAGACTGTGGACTCAAGACGCGTGGCGAAACGGAGACGACCGCAAGCCTCAAGAACCTTGTGGAGGCGGCGGAGAGACTACGGAAAGAATAATTCAATACCATCATACCATTCTACCGTTGAGTTGGACCCATCTTAATAGTGGGAAAATCTATGGGGGCGTCAAATCATTGGCGCCCCCATAATTTTCATAGCATAATAATACACACTTATTTCACCTCTATCTTCAGGGAAGTATCCTCGTTGGAAAGGAGGTAGATACCCGTGCGGAATCCTTTCGCTTGGAGCAAGAAAGATACGTCGTCGCCCGGGTTGATATCGATATTCCCTAAAACCTTTCCGTTCATGTCTATGATGGAGAATGTGCCTTGGATGGATTGCAGGTTCCCGGTATTAGCCAAGCCCGATTCGAAACCGCTCTCCGCCTCGAATTGGAGCCAGTCCACGTTAGCATAGTTACCGTCGATGACAAGCTTGAGGACGTGCGTGCCCTCCTCTATCTGCGAGGTCTTGCCCTCTATGACGGTATAGGTGTCCCAATCGCCTCCGTTAGGTACTTTAATGGTTGAGGTGATTTCCTTGCCGTCGATCATCAGGTGGAAGGAGGAGCCGTCACTACCGGAGGCGACACGTGCGCTCCATTTGTAGGTGTCTGTCTTCTTCACATCCACCGTATATTCGAGCCACTCTCCTTCGTTGGTGTAACCGATAGCCATGCCATCACCGCATTTTTCCACGTCCACGCCTTCATTCGTGCGGAAGTTCGCCTTCCCTTTGTTCTCTTCCTCCGCATCGCTGTAGGCGATACCGCTGCCGCCGAGGTCATACTCCTCCACCTCAATCTTGCCAGGCAGAACGCTAGGCGTGCCCTTGTAAGGCGTTTGTGGCACATGCACGGTCACCGTGACGGTTGATTTCCCTTCGTTCCCCTCGTTGTCTGTGGCAACGGCGGAGAGAGTGTAGGTACCCTCCTTCAGTCCCTCAATCGTGTAGGTGTAAGGAGCGGAAGTAGATTCGCCCAGCTTCGTGTCGCCATTGTAGAAAGCCACGGAGCGGATGGAGCCGTCCTCGTCTGTCGCGTCGACGGAGAGGGTGACGGTAGCGGGCGCCTCCAGGTCATCGCTGGCGGTAGGCGAAGTGAAGCTCACCTTCGGCGTGCCCTTCTTCCCGCCGCCCACAAGGGTCGTGGCGCTCTGGGCCTCCAAAGTGATTTGGAAAGAAGTACCACCGTTGACGTCCTCCTCCTTCTTCACGTTCTTCTGACCACTGGTCACGTACCGCTCCCAAGAGGCGATCTGCGAGCCGGGGATAGAGATGGTCAGCGTCTTGGAGCTCGTGTTCTTGTTGACGAGCACGAGGACGATATCGTTATCCTTCTTGAAGGCGGATATATTCACGTTATTCGTCGGGTTCTGGGTAGCGTCCACCCTGACGAAGCCCGGGCGGACGAACTTAGAGTACTGTGCGAAGCAATAGCCACGTTTGGTGACATTGCCGTTATCCTTGATCAAACTGTAGTAGCGGCGGATGTACCACCACACATAGGTTTGGAAATTACCTCTCACCACAGCGTTCGTCATGTGGTCCGCCACCTCCAGCGCCTCCGGCCAAGTATCCGCATCGCTGCTACTGTTCGGGTAATAGACCTCCGTCATCCAGAGCTCCTTTCCCGCACCCTTCTGTTGGAAGAGCGGGTAGCTGAATTGGTTCACCTGCGTACCGTAGAGGTGTGTGGCGAGGATATCCAAGTTGGCGAGCGCCTTGGAGTTGTTGAGGATTGGGTCGGACGTGCTCTTCGTGTATTGGAAAGACTCCGGCGCCATGACCCTGCACTTGATGTCCTGCGCATAGTTCGCCATGAAAGTAGCCATGTCGTTCGAAGGCCACCACGTCCAGTCGGAACCATAGTCCGGCTCGTTTTGGATGGACATGGCGTAGAGATCCACACCATTCTGTTTCATATAATCGATGAACTTGTTCAGGTGCTGCACGTAAGCCCCGTACGAACTCGTTTTCAGACGCTTGGACGATTGGTAAGGCTCACACATGCTCGACGGCGGGCTCCAAGGGGAGGCGAATACAGTGACGCCCTTCTTCACAGCGTTTTGCGCCGTGGCGACCTCCTTGCTCCAGTTGCTCTCCTCAGGGTCCACATGGATACGCAGGACGGAGAGGCCCAATTGCCCCTCGTCATTACCGAAAGCCGTCTCACGCTGGCTGGCGGAGAGGTCATCGATCCATGTCGGGAAGTTAATGCCACCGAACCCCTTGATGAGTTGGTACTCCTTGCTGAGGTCCACGTTAACCGTCTGCGCTGTAGCCACCATAGGCATGAGGGCGAAGCAAGCGCAAACCCATTTCTTCAAATCTGCTCTAAAATTTTTCATTTTTACGTGTTTTTCAAAAAGCGTGACAACCCATCAGTGCGGATAACCACACATCTCCGGACTATGCGCTTGTTGTTAATATATGCTTTACTACTTAATACAATCTCTTTTAGTCACCACAGTCTTTACGACCATCAACGTGGCAAATTTAAGCAATCATCACAAGATGTAATATGAATTTTGTTCCTTTTTTGTGGTAAAATTGTTGCAAATGGGGGAAATGGGTAGAGACGCAATGCATTGCGACTCCGTGAATTGAGACGCAAAGCATTGCGTCTCGGTGTGCCGGTACCGTATTGTATTTATTATTGCCAATGAATATAATCAAATGCACATGATTCGGCATAATTACCAATCATCTTCATCTTCTTGCTCATTTCCCTTGATATCAGAATAGCTTTCCGAATAGCCATCATCATAACCATCAGAATAGCCTTCTTGGTATTTGGTTTTATAATAGTTGTGATAGCGATTGGAATCATCATAACCATATCCATGCTTATATCCATGCCTTCCGTCATATTCCCCTTGCTCATATCCCTCATCATACCCTTCATTATAGGCACCTGGTGTAGTTTTTTTCGTTACTACTTTTTCCCTAGGTTCTGCATGGAGTATATCATAGATATCTTTGTGTTCTGTGGATATTATATCAAATGCATTAGATGATGAAGATCCAAAATAAGTTGGCGTAGTGGTCTGAGTAGTACTCTTGGAAGTATGATTATTATAAATAATAATGGAAACGCCTACTAAAATTATACATAGGATTCCACATCCACAACCATTATCGTTATTCATAAATTTTTAATTTGTCAAAACGAAGTTTAAATTCTTTTTATAATTCATTCAATTTGAATGTATTTAATCTTTCCCCATCTCTAGAAGGAGATTTATAAAAATATAGTTTTTTTATGCCATACTTTTTACAAAAAGAGATTAACTCTTTGTTGGGGAAGGTTGCATAATTAAAGTGCGTAGCATCTATTGGATGAGAAGATTCTATTTTTGTGCTATATACAGCCACAGAATAACTTCCATTAATAGCACCCCATATTTCATTATAGTAGTATCCTCTATGATAAAACGCAATTATACTATAATGACCATCATTACTACTCCCAAAACATATTCTTACCCTATTAAATTCGTTATCATCAGCCATAATTTCTTCTGACTTTGAAACATCATTCTGACATTCAATTCCGGCTTTTTTTATTTTCTTGAAGTTTTGAGAATAAGCACCTCCAACGAATATAAACAGAGAAACGATTAATAATATCTGTTTTAAGACTGACATCGCATTAGTATTTTGTTGATATGTAATTCAATTCAAATTTGCTGCTGCAAAAATAAGAAAATCAACTGGATTAATACTAACGAATGCATTTTTTGCAAACAATCTAAAATATTGGAACAGTATTGGTATGGGAGAAACTATCAGAAATTTCTCGGACTGGAGAATATGAAGTTAAAGAATGTTAATTTGCCTATATGTTTCGATTTCATTTCTGTAGATTGCAATTGTTTATATACTATACGAATATGCGATATATTAGCGGTATATTATTTGTCTGGAGATTGCTGCAACTTTATATTGTTTTTTTAACATATTTTTATTTGCATATCAATGCGCAAAATTTTCCAACAAAACCCTTTTTTTTTCACAAGATGAACTATATTTGCCGTTGAATTTCAGGGCGTAAGTTGTTATTAATGAAGTTGTTACAAGATATTTAGATGATAATGGAGATGAAGGTAAAGAAGATGATGATGAGGATGATGGTACAACTAAGTTTACAATAAATAAAGAAAGAGGAACTGTAATTCGCACTTACAATCCCCCTTCGTTTATGTCCTGGTTCTGGCACCAGATGTCATACTAATCTTGGCAAAGATTATATTTTTATTTGAAATAAAAAAATAATTGATGCTGTTATTGGAAATCCAAGGTGCCAAGAGAGTATTAACGGAGTTGATGAAACTCCAAATATTAATTTTAAAAATTTAAAATTATGAAAAAAATTATTCAAAATTTTAAATTTACTCACTGGGTACCCCAAATAATAACTTGGATACTCAGGGTTATACAAATATATTGTTGTATGAGGTAAATTTGGCAGAGGGTTGTACATCTTGTACAGTCCTCTGTTTTTCAAATTTCGGAAGGGAGGGATACATCCCATCAACTTTTAATTCTTAACTCCTAATTTTTAACTCATAACTATTCACGTTTCACCCTTTCAGGGTTTCCATCACACATCCATCCGTCGTACAGGGGTTAGCACCCCTGCCTGTGTTATGACGCCCCTATGGGGCTTGGTCGTACGCACCGTATAGGGAATTTGCGATTTTATCATTTACAAATTCCCCGAAAAATGTCCATGGGTTGGGGTGCAGATTGTTACGAAATATTCGCCACCCTCATAATCATGCCATTGTGCACGGGCGGAAGGTATACGATAGGTTCCTTTGAATTTATTGTCAGACATAACAGATGGATTTTAAATACAATTATCACATCCATAACGTAAAAAAATGGATTTATTGTATTGGTAGGAATGCAATGTTGTGATGCATTGCATTTTTGACGTGTCGCATTGCATTGTAGTTCCTATGTTTGTAAAAAAAACAGACAAGAAACAGAAAAAGAGCGTTAAAATTTGTAAGTTTAAAAGTCAAAGGTAAAACGAACAAATAAAAACGCCCTCATATATGCAAAGGAACAATTTTAATTTTAGAAATCAAAATGTTTATATCGGAATAGATGTACACAAACAGAATTGGCAGGTTTCAATTTCCATGACAGGTGGGTACGAAGAGAACTACAGGATGTCGAGTGGGAATATCAATGAGTTAGTGACTCATTTAAGGAATAAATACCCGGGCGGGAATTACTATTCCGTGTACGAAAGCGGATTCAGCGGCTACAGTACGCACAGGGCATTGGAGAGTCAAGGGATAAAGAATATCATCGTCAATGCGGCAGATGTTCCGACCATGCAGAAGGAAAAAGTGAACAAGACGGACGCTGTCGATTCGAGCAAGCTGTCCAAGGCTTTGATGAAAGGGATATTGACCCCATTGTATGTGCCGACAGAGGAAGAGGAAAGTCTTCGGGAGCTGTATCGTCTCAGGGAGGACAGGGTCAAGAAGTTAGGGAGGGAGAAGTCCCAGATTAAGCATTTCCTCCATCGCAATGGGATCTCTGTCCCGAGGGAATTGGAGAAAGCGTCCGTATACTGGAGCAAGGCGTTTGTCACATGGTTGGAGAACGTCGAGACGACCCTTCTCAAGAGAAAGACGCTGGACCTCATGCTCGAGGAATACAAATGGCACAGACAACGGCTGCTCTCGGTCACAATGGAACTTCGCAAGATCATGAAAACGGAACACGGAAGTGAACTTGAGCTACTGACCAGTGTCCCGGGAGTGGGAATGATCACCGCCATAGCCATTGTCTCGGAAGTTGGGAACTTCTCTCGGTTCAACAACGAAAGGGTTTTCGCATCTTACATAGGGCTTTCTCCGACATGCCACAATAGTGGAGAGAAGGAGTCCCCCGGCGAAATAACCTTCAGGTGCAACCGAAGGCTCAGAAAGGCCTTCATAGAAAGCTCGTGGGTTGCAATCAGAAGGGACAACGCCCTAAGCGCATGTTTCCTCAAACACAGAGCAAGGATGAACTCCTGCGATGCCATTGTCAGGATAGCGAGAAAGCTGTCATGCAGAGTTTTAAGCGTCATGAAAACAGGAGCCTTCTACGTGACAGGGACAAATTAAAAACAGGGAATTTAATGTAAATGAAGAATTAGAAGAAATGCAAAAAAAAGATGTGCAGACGAAAAAACACATCGGAGAGGAGCCAGAAGCCATCAGGCAGCTTTTATCAGTAAAAAACGACCACTTGCGTCTCTTGTGAAGACATGTTCTTTCACTTTCTTGTAGAATGTGGCGTTTTACCCATAATGACTGAAAAAGGTGAATGTGATTGCTTCGGCAAATCTCTGATTGAAGATTGTCTTATGGCTTCTTCCCAGCTTCGGGAGGGATGCAACTCTAAAAAAAAGAGTTGTTGGATCTTTGTTGTGCGCATGTTTAACAAATATATTTAATTTACAAGTTGATTATCAATGACTTATAAATTTTAATAAAAATTTTTTTCGATTTTTTCTTGGTTTACAACATAGAAGAGACGCAAGATCTTGCGTCTCCGTGGATTGAGACGCAATATGTTGCGTCTCTACAGCTAACGATAATCCCCTGCCTTGAAAAAACAAAAAGGGCACCCCACACGAGGTGCCCTTCTATTGAGAGAAAATTGATTACAATTTAGGACCAGCGGCAACCAAAGCCTTACCAGCAGCGTTACCAGTGTACTTCACGAAGTTCTTTTGGAAGCGTGAAGCCAAATCCTTCGCCTTCGTCTCCCACTCGGAAGCGTTAGCGTAAGTGTCGCGAGGATCCAAGATAGCTGGGTTCACGCCTGGCAATGCGGTAGGAACCTCGAAGTCGAACATAGGGATCTTCTTCGTAGGAGCCTTCAAGATGTCACCGTTCAAGATAGCGTCGATGATACCACGGGTATCAGGGATAGAGATACGCTTGCCGGTTCCGTTCCATCCAGTGTTCACCAAGTAAGCCTTAGCGCCAGACTTCTGCATCTTCTTCACCAACTCCTCAGCGTATTTGGTTGGGTGCAACTCCAAGAATGCCTGTCCGAAGCAAGCGGAGAAGGTTGGAGTAGGCTCCGTGATACCACGCTCCGTTCCGGCCAACTTAGCCGTGAAACCGCTCAAGAAGTAGTATTGAGTCTGCTCAGGAGTCAAGATGGATACTGGAGGCAACACGCCGAACGCGTCAGCCGACAAGAAGATAACGTTCTTAGCGGCAGGAGCGGAAGATCCTGGTTGGATGTTGTTGATATGGTTGATTGGGTAAGAAACGCGGGTGTTCTCAGTAACGGACTTGTCGTTGAAGTCGATCTTACCGTTCTTGTCCACCGTAACGTTCTCCAACAAAGCGTTGCGTTTGATAGCGCCGTAGATGTCTGGCTCGTGCTCCTTGCTCAAACCGATCACCTTAGCGTAGCAACCACCCTCGAGGTTGAACACGCCCTCGTCGTCCCATCCGTGCTCGTCGTCACCGATCAAGCGACGCTTAGGGTCAGTTGACAAGGTAGTCTTACCTGTACCGGAGAGACCGAAGAAGATAGCGGTGTTCTTGCCCTGCATGTCGCAGTTAGCGGAGCAGTGCATGGAAGCGATGCCCTTCAATGGCAAGTAGTAGTTCTGCATGGAGAACATACCCTTCTTCATCTCACCGCCGTACCAAGTGTTGATGATCACTTGCTCACGGGAAGTAACGTTGAAAGCGACGCAAGTCTCGGAGTTCAAGCCCAATTCCTTGTAGTTCTCCACCTTAGCCTTAGAAGCGTTGTAGATGACGAAGTTAGGCTCGAAGTTAGCCAACTCCTCAGCGGTAGGTTGGATGAACATGTTCTTCACGAAGTGAGCTTGCCAAGCCACCTCCACGATGAAACGAACAGCCAAGCGGGTTGCCTTGTTGGCACCGCAGAAAGCGTCCACCACATAAAGTTGCTTGTTGGAAAGTTCCTTCTTCGCGATCTCCTTCACCTTAGCCCAAACCTCTTCGCTCATTGGGTGGTTATCGTTCTTGTACTCCTCTGAAGTCCACCATACAGTGTCCTTGGAGTTCTTGTCCATCACGATGTATTTATCCTTAGGAGAACGACCAGTGTAGATACCTGTCATCACATTCACTGCTCCGAGTTCAGTCACTTGTCCTACCTCATAGCCGCTCAATCCGGCTTTTGTTTCCTCTTTGAAAAGATCCTCGTAGGATGGATTGTGGGCGATCACCGTGGATCCAGTGATGCCATACTTGCTTAAATCTAAGTTTGCCATGCTAACTTTAAACTATATTTGTTTATAAATAATTAATCCTAATCAACTAAAAGGGGGATCGTGTCCTTACGGAACTCTCAATCCACGCAAATTTAATAAAAAATTTCATATACAAAAACAGACAAGAGAATTATGAAATAAAAATTGTGATAATAGATGTTAGGCGTTAGACATTAGGCATTAGAGCCTAGACATTAGCGGGGGATGCGCATATATGGATGTTCCCATGCAAATCGTAAATAGTCAAATAGTAAATTGACCATGTCGAACTGCCGTTTCATAATTATCGTGTCACCCCTTCGGGGTTCCTATCGTACACCCATCCGTCATACAGGGGTTGACACCCCTGCCTGGGGGATGTCGCCCCTATGGGGCTTAGGTTGTACGCATCATGTAGGGATGTACTTCCGCCCCCAATTCTTAATTCATAATTCTTAATTCAAAATTATCTAGGTGTGCGTTCCGATTAAAAAGAAACCCCTATGGGGTATCATGTCCGTCATCATGTCTTCTTCCCTATTAAAAGGAAACCCCTACCGGGGTATGGGTGCGTGCGGAATTAGGGCGGATGTGCGTTCCATCGGATTGTTACCGTCGTAAATCGTAAATCGTAAAATAGTAAATTGACCATGTCGAACCGCCGTTTCATAATTCATAATTCATAATTCTTAATTATCATGCCGTCTCCCGTTCCCTCTTGCATTTTCCCACCCAAAAACATATATTTGTGTTATCACCAACAATTGAATAGTATGCTCAAAAGAATCATCCCCCTTATCCTCCTGCTGTTAGGCCTTTGTTGCACCGCCTTCGCCGCCAACAATGTAATTATTTATCAAAAAAAGAATACACCTAGTCAACCTTCCCAAGCCACCGTTACGCCTAAGAAAGACAACGCATCTACCCAATCCGGCGGCTACCTCACCTTCACGGCCGAGGCGGATAATTCCACATTTGGAATATCTTATACAGCCCAGCGTCCTATAAAAAGCAGTTCGTATAGAGCCGGTGAACTCATTTCCGAAACGGTTGACACAATGGCCGCTAATTCACTTGATGCGCAGTACTCTTTGGACAATGGGCAGACATGGATCAACTTCGTAAATAAGGAAACGATCACTTTGGCGAAGAAAGGGGACAAGGCCCTGCTAAGAGGGGATAATCAGGTGTCAGGATTCTCCACCTTCTATAGGAGGGTTCACTTCGTCATGACGGGCTCCATCTCCGCCAGCGGCAGTGTGATGAGCCTTATCGACGGTAAGGGAGAGACAAAAGTGATTCCGAAGTTGTCCTTTTGTTTCGAAGGACTGTTTTTGAATTGCACCAGTCTGACGAAAGCTCCGGCATTGCCTGCCACAGAACTTGCTGGGAAATGTTACTATAGAATGTTTGCTGGGTGTACCAGTCTGAAGGAAGCACCTGCTCTCCCTGCTACCACCTTGGCGGAATCCTGTTATGAGAATATGTTTAAGGGATGCACCAGCCTGACACAGGCACCTAAACTTCCCGCTACCACATTGGCCGAGGAGTGTTATGTCGGAATGTTTTTGGGGTGTACCAGCCTGAAGGAAGCACCCGAACTTCCCGCCACCACATTGGAATCTGCTTGTTATGACAGAATGTTCTCCAAATGCACCAGCCTGACGAAAGCGCCACAGCTCCCAGCCACCACGCTGGAAGAGTTGTGCTACGGCTACATGTTCGACAGTTGCATTAGCCTCACGCAAGCCCCTGAACTCCCCGCCACCACATTGGCCTCAAAATGTTACCTTGGAATGTTCTATGACTGTACCAGCCTGACACAGGCGCCAGACCTTCCCGCCACTACGCTGGAAAAATTATGCTACGATAAAATGTTCGCCGGATGCACGAACCTGACGCAAGCACCCGATTTGCCCGCCACCAAACTGGAAAAATGGTGCTATAGGGAGATGTTCCTCGGTTGTGCTAAAATCTCTTCCATCAAAGTGAACTTCATCAACTGGGGGAAACAATATTCGATGAAATGGGACACCGATTCCTGGGTCTCCGACGTCGCCCCTTCCGGCACCTTCATCTGCCCTGATATCCTTCCGAAGATATATGGCGACCATAAAATACCTAAGGGATGGAAGATCGTGAAGAATTAAGAATTAAGAATTTTGAATTTTGAATTTTGAAACGTCAGTTCGACGTAGTCAATTTCTTTTGGGGGGACGTGCAATTCTACGCACTGCACATACCCGAGCCCTGAAGGGGCGAAACATATATAGCCCATGGGCAATGCCCTGGGTTGTGGATAATTAAGAATTATGAGTCGGTTGGGATGTGCGTATCCCCACAAATTGTAAATCACAAAATTGTAAATCTCCAATCGTATCACCCCTTCCGGGGTTCATGCGCCAATCATAAATCGTAAATATACACGAACTCCACAAATCGTAAATCGTCAAATAGTAAATTCCCTCGCCCCACCTCAATTTTTCACTCTTCACTCTTAATTCTTAATTTTTTTGTAATTTTGCGCCCGAAAAAAGAGCAGGTATGGTAACCGAGGATTTAATGAAGCGAGAAAGGGTGCGCCGCTACGTGGTGGACGAATCCGACTTGAACATCAACAAAACGCTGTTCGGCGGCGAGGTGATGGCTTGGATGGACAAGGTGGGGCATGAACTCTCCGTTGAGTTGACACACCATACCATGTGCACAGCGGCAGCGGATAAGATCCGTTTCCATAAGCCTGCCTATCTGGGTGAGACCATCGAGGTCGTGGCGAAACCGCTGGACCTCGGACCTGTGAAGATGGTGCTGGCGCTGACCGCCACCGCAGACCCCGACGGGGAGAACCGGCGCGTCATCCTGACCGGAGTATATACCTTCGTGCAACTGGACGAAAAGGGCCGTCCCCAACGGATATCTTACCACGACCCGTATGGTTGTTTGGCTTAATGACGCGAATTGAATATTGAAGTAAAGAACTGATACGATGTTAATTAGAATTTATCCTGAAAACCCGAACGAACGTGAAATCGAGAAGGTGGTGCAGTTCCTGCGTGACGGCGGACTCATCGTCTACCCGACGGATACCATCTATGGCTTGGGATGCGACATCTTCAACACCAGAGCCGTGGAGAAGATTTGCCGGTACAAGAACATCGACCCCCGCAAGGCGAACCTCTCCTTCATCTGCTACGACCTGAGCAACATCAGCGAATACGCGAAGGTGGACAATAACACCTTCAAACTGATGAAGAAGAACCTCCCCGGTCCTTTCACCTTCATCCTGAACGGGAACAGCAACCTGCCGAAACTCTTCCGCAACAAGAAGACCGTGGGTATCAGGGTGCCGGATAATAACATCATCCGCGAACTGGTCAGGGGCTTGGGCAACCCGATCCTCTCCACCTCCGTGCGCGACGATGACGACGAGATACTGGAGTACTTCACCGACCCCGAACTGATCCACGAACGGTATGAGAACATAGCGGACGTGGTGATCAATGGCGGTTTCGGCACCTTGGATCCCTCCACCGTGGTGGACTGCACCGGCGACGAACCTGTCATCGTCCGTCAAGGCAAAGGCGAACTCATCCTCTAATCCCTGTGATAATTGACTACGTCGAACTAACGTTTCATAATTGACTTCGTCGAACTAACGTTTCAAAATTCAAAATTCATAATTCTCTACAGTGTGGGTCTTTTTAGCACTATTATCAGCCATCTTGTTAGGCATCTATGATGTCTTCAAGAAACGTTCCCTGAAGGAGAACGCGGTGATTCCCGTATTGGCCTCCTCCATATTCATCTCGGCAGTATTCTTCTCCTTTTTCCTGCTCGCCTCGAAAGTGGCGCCCGAGCAGGTGTCCGGCACGTGGTTCTACGTGCCCGAGATGGATCTCCACGCCCACCTTTGCATCTTCCTGAAATCGGCCATCGTCCTAGGCTCTTGGATATCAGCCTATTTCGGCATGAAAAACGTGCCGATCACCATCTTCTCGCCCATCCGCGCGACACAACCCGTCTGGACGGTTATAGGCGCCTTCATCATCTTCGCGGAGCGGCTGACTCCCCTGCAGGCGACCGGCATCATCGTCACCATCGTATCCTTCTACCTCTTCTCGCTGGCGGGGCTTAAGGAGGGTATCTCATGGAAACGCAACAAGTGGATATGGCTCATCATCCTCGCCACGCTCTTAGGCGCCGCGAGCGGATTGTACGACAAGCACCTGATGCGCTCCTTCGACCGTGTAGGCGTGCAGGTTTTCAGCACAATGTACCAAGCGCTGCTGATGCTCATCATCCTTTTCGCCCTGTGGTATCCGCGGAGGAAGCACACCACACCGTTCGAGTGGCGATGGAGCATCGTGGGCATCTCCGTCTTCCTGATCTTGGCTGATTACGTATACTTCTGGGCGCTCTCATCGGACAATGCGCTCATCTCCATCGTCTCCACCATCCGTCGTTCGGGGGCGGTCGTCCCGTTCCTCTATGGCGCGATCATGCTGAAGGAGAAGAACCTGAAGCTGAAGGGAATACTGCTCTGCGGTATCCTCTGCGGTGTTTGTCTGCTGACGATCGGGGCGTTGCGGTGATGATATTTTACACGGAAGAATATGGATAGAACATTAGAAAACATAAAAAGGATCATTGCGGAAAGCATAAAAGAACACCTAACGGACGTTTCGGTCAATGAACTCGAAGGAAACGGATTGCTCTACTATATGAACGGACAGAATGGAACCTCATTCGACTGGCACGTCAACGACAGGCTTTCGTCCTTCATGGCCTTTTACGACGACAAGGAGAACCTCGGGGCCGCCAAAGCGAACGTTTACAAGGGAGGTGTGGTCGCCCTCAACCTTTACGGGGCACACGGCAAAGAGATGGCCCATCAGGCGGAAATACCCCTGAGCGCCACGGAGGCGGACCTGCTACGACTAGCTGTTTTGTTAAAGCGCAATGCGGACGACAAGGATCTTTTTGACGTATCTATCGAAGAAATCGATACGGATAGTGAACCGAAGGCGGAAGAGGTCGCCGCATTCCTCGAAGAGAGGAAGAACCATGAAGCCATGATAAAGCGTAGGGAGCTGTTGACCCAGAAGGCCTGCGTGTCGAGAATGATCGTCGACGAAGGGTGTCAGGTAGGATATATGGTGCGGGAAGAACCCCATGCCGAAGAGGATAGCGGATGGGCCTTTTACGGAGGAGAGGAAGACGAGGAATACGTTTCCGACCCGAACAATTTTATCATCTCCACCATTTTCCCCGTCGTCTCCGCAGACCCGGTTGTCGAGGATTATCTAGAGCGTCCCGTTGGCTCGAAACTCATCAGGGTATCATCCGATAAATTCGAAGAGGATGAGGAGGAGATGTAGGGTTATGCAGGCATCCGACAAAGCCTCCGAGAGATTTACAATTTAACGATTTACGATTTACAATTTACAATTTACGACCAACATATTCCCCTAGGGTGTTGCCCTAGGCTAGATATGTTTCGCCCTTTCAGGGCTCCGTGTCCCGAACCCGTTCGTCATCAGGGGTTTACACCCCTGCCTGGGGGATGTCGCCCCGCTGGGGCTAGGGATATGCGCATCGTGTAGAATTGCACGTCCCCCCCCCAAAAAAAATTGACTACGTCGAACTGACGTTTCAAAATTCAAAATTCAAAATTCTTAATTATTTTCCATCCTTGCGGTATTCTATTCTCCCCGAACTCAATAGGAAGAGCCTTGGGGCAAGAGAATGTGCCAGAGTCGGCAACGGAGGAGAGCCAACCATCCGTATCCCAGAGATTACGGTATCTTCCATGTTGTTTCCCCCAATCGGTAAAGTTCACCTTGACGGAAGATAGGTTGGTACACCCTGCGAACATCCTCGTATAGCACCATGACTTCAAGGCTGTGGCGGGGAGTTCAGGGGCTTGGGTCAAGCTAGTACAATCCTCGAACATTTCAGTGTAACAACCATATTCTCTCCTCTTATAGAGGAATAATTTCTGATGGAGAGGTTCAAAAGGATCGCTAGCTAACGTTGTGGCAGGAAGCGCGGGAGCTTGGGTGAGACTCTTGCATCTGGCAAACATTGCCAGATAACACTCCTCAGCCAATCGAGTGGCAGGGAGTTCGGGGGCTTGGGTGAGGCTGACGCAACCATCGAACATCCCCAAATAGCACCTGTCAGCCAATTCTGTAGCGGGCAGTTCAGGCGCCTTCGTAAGACTCTCGCAACGGAAAAACATACACGCATAACAGTTCCTTTCCAGTTCCGTGGCGGGCAGTTCTGGCGCTTGTATCAAATTAACACAACGAAAAAACATGCAGTCATAACATCTCTCCTTCAACTTAGTGGCAGGGAGTTCGGGCGCATGTGTGAGGCTGGAACAATTCAAGAACAAACCTTTGAAACAACAGTCGCTAGGAATCTCCAGGCATGCCCCTATCCCGTCGATCAGGCTCATCACGCTTCCGCTGGCGGCGATGGCACCTGTCATAAAGAACTTGCGATGGAACCCATTGGGATTATTCCCTTTCAGCAGAGCGACGTCCCCTTTCTTTGCCAATGTGACTACCGTGTTAGCGTCGAGAGTCATCCAGCTCTTTCCATTGTCCAATGAGTATTGAACATTAGGATTGTCGCCTCTGATTCCGAACGAGGAGCTATCCGCCTCCGCCGTGAAAGTGAGATAGTTAGCGATAGGGGGCTGCTGTTGGGTGCAGAAGGTGCAAAGCATCGTCAACAACATCAGCATCAAAAGGAGTGTGTTTCTCTTTAACATAAGTATTTAGATCTATGAATCTTTGCAAAGATAATGAAGGGAGGGGAAAAACAAAAATGATAAATTGACTACGTCGAACTGACGTTTCAAAATTCTTAATTCATAATTCCCTAGAACGGGTATCCCACCGCAAAGTGTAGGGCGAAATTATCCTTGAACCTAGGGTGCGTGACCACCCATTTGCTCTTTCCCGCATTCTCTTCCGAAGGGTTCTCAGGGTTATACAACTGCATACCCGCATCGAAGCGTAGGACGAGGAAGCTGAGGTTCGGGCGGATACCCATACCCCATGAAAGACCGAATTCTTTGTAGAAATCCGCGATGTTGAATTGCCCGTTAGGCTGGTTCTTGTAGGCCATGACGGTCCAGACATTGCCGGCGTCAAGGAAGGAGGCGAACTCCAGGAAGGAGGAGAGCTTGAGCCTATGTTCCACGTTGAAGACCAGCTTCACGTCGCCCGTCCGCTGGAGGAAGTCTGAGTTGACGTCCGAATGGTAACGGCCTGGGCCTAAGGTACGGGTGCTCCATCCCCTGACGGTGTTCGCGCCGCCTGCGAAGAAGCGTTGCTCGTATGGTAGGATGTCGGAGTTGAGGTATGGGCAGGCGAATCCGAAATCAGCGTGCAGCACCACCTGGTTGTTTCGCTTGGTCAGGAAGACCTTGGAGACGTCGAAGGTGGTCTTCACGTATTGGGCGAAAGGTGTGCCGAAAATCATGTACTTGCCCTTGCTCCCCTCGTCGGCGCCCTCGACAGGCTTCTTGTCCACACCTGCCAGCGCACAGACCGCGAAAGGCAGTGTGCCTGCCATGTCGATTCCCCCGCGCAACGTATAGCCGTTGCCGGAAGTGCTTCCCTTGCGGTGGCTCGAATAGGAGAACGAGTAGGAGGAGCGGGTGATGAACTGGTCCATGTAGCTCTCCTTCAGCAGGGCGTTCTTTCCACGCTCCAGGTAGGCCGCGAACCAGTCGGACATATCCCTTGTGATGACATAGTTGATGTTGTAGAGGTCGAACGTGTGCGACATGCGTTGGCGGTGGCTCTTCCAACCGTATCCCCAGTCGAGGCCCACGAAACGTCGGTTATACTCCGGACGGTTCTGCCAATTGATGCTGGCGGAGAAGTTGGTCGAGGAACCCACCTGCTTCCTGTACTTCTCCGGCAAGAGTCCGAAGATGATGCGCGGGTAGGAGATGGAGGCCTCCACACCATACTCGTAGAAGTTGTTCGAGAGCAGTTGGACACCCTCCTCACGGCTACTGATATGCTCGTAGGCGCCATTCAGCTTGATGCGGAAGGTCTCGGAGCCCTTGAAGATGTTCTTGTTGGAGAAGGAGATGTAGCTCGCCACACCTAAGTCGCCCGCATTGTTCGTGCCGTCGATACCGAACTGGAAGTAGTAGATATTGGCGGGGGAGAGGTTGACGTGCGCGTCCAGCAGGGCACTGTCGCCCGGCACAGGGGTGAAGCGAATGTTCACCTGCTCCACCGCGCTCAGCGAATTGAGCGAGGAGTGGGTCTTCTCCAGCAATAGGTCACTGTAATAACGCCCCGAACGGATGAAGTTGTTGTAGTAGAGGATGGAAGGGCGAATGAACGTCTCCTCGCCACGAACCACCTTAATTCGTTTATAGTCAATCGTATCGACACCTCTGCTGTAGGAGTTGTTGACGATGACATTCCTGACACGGTAACGCACCAAGGATGGGTCCACGCCCGTCAGCGAGTCGATGGCTTTCGTAGGGCGGTATTTCAGGGCGACATCCACCTGATGGTTGCCTATTGTCGTGTCCACCAGGAAGTAGAGGTTGTCCTTGCTGATGTTATAATAGCCTTGGTTGCGGACGTGGGAGATGATGCCTGCGGTCGACTCGTCCAGCTTGGCGGCGACGAAAGGCTCGTCCTTGGCGAACTCCAGCCAGCGGTGCACGATCTTAAAATCCACGATATTCTTCAGCTCGGAAGAGTCGATAGCGTTCTCCGAGTTGCGGATGGTATATTGGGTGTTTTCTTTCAGACAATAGGAGAGATAGGCCTTCTTCCCCTTTTTAGCCAAACAATGTCCGACCTGCGCGTTCAGGTAGCCTAAGTTGTTCAACTCCTTGCGCATTTGGGTCTCCGTCTTGAGCGTCAACTCTTCCGAGTAGATGACCGGTGCGCTACCGACCTTCCGCAGGAGTCTGTTCATCCATTTCGTGGAGTCCCTACCGGAGAGGGAGTAGATGTGCAGTCCGAAGCGGGAGGCGGGTTTCTGGCGCAGGAGGTTCTCGAATTGTCCGGGATAGACCTTCCCGTCGATCGACTCGATCTCCACGTCCCTGAGCAGGTATTCTCCCTCCGGGACATACTTCGTGGAGCGGCAGGCCGAAAGGGTCAGCAACACCGCGAAAATGCAACCAATCATCCTACTATTCACCATCCTCAACCCTCCTTTCTTCTTCCTTCACGACCGTATCACGGGGAACCAACAGGTTATTGCCGTATACATCCTTCCCGAAAGGCAAGAGTCCACGGAAGGTCTTCGCCTCCTTGACAAAGACCACTCCGACGCCTTGCGTATTGCCGGAGGCACGGTAAAAATCATTGTTCGTATGGTTAAAGGCCTTGAGCCTGACCACCTTTTTCTTGCCCAAAAGATATTCCGCATCGAAGTCTCCCAAGAACGACGACCCGCTCTCCTCGTCGGCCGTCGCCTGCCGCTGGTAGCCTAAGTTGGTGCTGAGCAACAGCCTGTCATTGAATAGCTTCGTGGAGACGGATACGTTCATCTCCATGTCGGAGAAATCCTCCTGCGAGGAGCTGAAACCCGTACCGATGGTCACCTTATCGCCCAAGACGGAGGAGAGTGCGTTGTTCAAGGCGGAGGAGAGGGACGAGGAGGCCAATGAGGTGAGCATATCGCCCTGCGCCTGCTCGTCCGGCGCATAGAACATGCCCAAGCCGATCAAGTAGGCGAACTCGCGGATCCGTATCTCGTCCGTCGTGATGATACTGTTCATATTCTGCGTCACGTTGTTATCCGCCTTCGGCAAGGAGATGTCGTAGGTGAGGTTCATCTGCGAGAGCGACCCGGAGGCATGCACGCCGCAGCGCACTGGCTGGCGGGTAGTGCTCAGACCCATGCTCGTGAAAGTGCTGCTGAGCGTGGCGAGGTCGGCCGTCAGGTCATACGAGGCGGTGGCGTCGAACTTCAGCTTCATCGGGTCTCCGTTGAACTCCACATAGGCGCCTTGCTGGATCGTGAACTTCTTGGCTGGGATCTCGCTCAGCTTGACCTTCACGTAACCATTGTTTACCGTATATCGGTTATAGATCGAGACGATTCCCTCGTTGTAGGTGACATGGAGGTTACCGTTTCCGTTGACCATCGCCCCATCCGCCACGTTGACGAAGAAGGAGGCTTGGTCGGTCAGCCCCACCATGATGTCCGCCTCGATATTCAGCGGCGGCTCCTTCTCAGCGGCGGCAGAGTCCGCATCCTCCGCACCGGCAGGCTGGACGTAGACGATGTTGTCGTAGGTCTGCACCTCCGTCACCGTCTCCGGCAGGACTATATTCAGCGAGGTCTTGTCACCATTGCTGAACTCGCCCGTCACCTTCATGTGCGTGTCCGTCCAGTTCAGGCGCAAGTCCTTGGCGTTCGCGTAGAAGACGCCATAGACCGTGTTCGACTTAGCCTTCGGGTTGTTCAGCAGCAGGAAGTTGTCCATGTTCACCAAGAGGTTGTATTTGAACGATTGGAGCCTTTCGTGGGAGATGTTACCCCTGATCGTCAGTTTGTTTCCGTTGTCGTCCTTCACGGTGAAGCGGTCCATCCGCAGTTGGTTCTTTTTGAACTTGATGCTATCCGAGATGGAGTAGCCCACTCCCGTGTAATTGACCCGCATATGGGAGTCCTTCAGGAAGAGGAAGCCGTCGAGCTCAGGGTCGGATATGCTACCCTCCGCCAGGATGCTGGCACCGAGGAAGCCACGTATATCGGTCACGTAGTCCGAGGCGAATGGCAGGAAGGTCTCCAGCGGGAGGGAGTCCATGGAAATCACCATCTTCATCGTATTATCCGCAGGCATCACCACGCCCTGCACCTGCGCCAGACGTTTGCCCCTATCGCTCAGCGTTATTCTAGACAACACACCCTTCCGTTCATTGTGCCAACGCATGTCCGCCACCAAGTCGCCGATGCGTATGCCATCGTAGACGATGCTGTCGAGATGCAATCCGTTGGTCTGGAAACGCATCTTCTCGCCCGTCAAGGCAGAGGCGCGCACCTCACCATTCAGGGAGCAGTGCAGCGGAATATATTTTCGGGCGACAGCAGATAGAATCGGCTCCAGATCCACATGGTCGAAGCGGGCGCTCAACGTGTCGCTCAGCTCGTCGGAGATGACGCCGGCGACATCCATGAGGAGGTTGCCGTCTAGGGAGACACCCACGTTCTTCACACCTATTTTCTGGCCCATTTGTCGTACGATGGCCGGGGATAATCCGAAATGATGCCCCGTTAATATCCATTCAGACTGTAGGGTGGAGAGGCACATGTTGAACCCGTCGGCACCCCACTTCTCGGAATGGATCACGAAGGGAAGCATACCCCTCAGCATCGCAGTGTCCGGCAAGGTGGTGAGTGCCAACCGACCGTCCATTCTATTCTGCGCGATGGAGGAGCGCAGATGCATATCCAGCATGGCGGCTCCGTTGGAGGCGGATGAGTCGGCCACCAAATCAGCATAGAGGCCCATCTTCTTGCCATCCGCATCCACGGCCAATTTAATGTCACGTAGTGTGGAGGTTCCGCTGCGGAAGTAGGGCAGTTCCAGTTTCATGTCCAATGAATTGTCCGGGGCGGAAAGCTTACCCGAAAGGGAAGCGCCCTCCTTCAGGGAGATATCCTGCCCGATGAAACGCATGAGGTTCTCCACCTCCTTCACCTTCAGATTGAAGGCGAAACGGTTCTCTTTGCCCCCCTCCGGCACCTCCATCTTCAGGAAGAGGTGCGGCCAATAGGAGCGCACGACACCCAATACCGAAGGGTAGATATCCGCGAACTCATAGCGTCCCTTCAGGTCAACGTCCAAGGCGGGCGAGGAGAAGAAGAGATGTCTCGTGCCATCCGCGAGGGCCACATGACGGGCGACGGATGGTTTGCTCCAGATGATATGGGCGGAGTCACCGCTCAGGTTGAGGCTATCGATGGCCACCTCGCCTAAAAGCGTATTGAGGTCCGTCACACGGGCGGAGAGCGCCACGTCGATCCGAGCGTTGCCGAGCGAGTCGGCGAGATGGGTGGCTTGTGGCGAGAAATGACGGATCACCGTCGCCACAGCGAAGCGGGGCACCTCGCCCGACAGGTTAGCCGCCTCCACCTTCGCGTTGCAGAAAAGGTTAGGGTCGCGGACCTCCACGAAGGAGGAGAGCGAGTCCGTTTTGAAATAATGGGCGTTGAGCCTCAACGTGTCATAGGCATAGCCCTTATAGGAAAAATCCGGAAGGCGGGCGACGAGGCGGGCGTCAGGCATAGCCTCCATCTTCCAGTCTAATTGGAGGTCCGCCGTCATCGATAAACGTTTGAAATCATTTGAATGGAGGATGGAGTCCAGCGCCACGTCCGTGAAGGAGGTGGAGAGGTCGCACCCTAAGTAGTTCTCCCGGTTCACATACCGCAACGTTCCATCCAAGGCGAGGGAAGCCAGCGTGGAGGCGAGGTCTCCCTTCAGCTTCGCATTCGACAGCGGACCATCGAGCTGGAGCTTTAGCTTCATAGGCAGGTATTCGGAGAGCGTAGGATTAGGCTCCTTGCCGACCATCGCCATAATCCTATCCATGCCCTGTTTCGTCAGGGAGAGCTCGTCTATGCGTAGCACGTAGGCGGTGGAGTCCCATGATAGGCAATCCTCCATTTTCACGACAGGAGCGGAGAGATGGAGGAGGGTAGGGTAGTTAATCTTCAGATTCTCCACATTCACGGAAGGGAACTTCCCGAAGGCGTGGAGTGACAAGGCGGTGGAATCCTTCATGCAGGCGAACATCGGCACGAAGCACCGCAGGTCCGCCAAGGAGAAAGAGTCGGAGGAGAGGGTGACGTCATAGGCGAGGTCATCCAATGATCCTTCCCCCTTCAAGGCAAGTTGGCTCTTCGGCAGGGAGAGCGCCAGCGAAGGCAGGGAGAGCTTGTTATCCTCCAGCGTAGCCTCCAACGCTAAGTTTTCCACCCTCAGTCCGGACTTTTCGGCGAGGGAGAGCGTCTCCACCTCTACCTCGATAGCCCCCTTAGGGGACAAGGCGAAGAAGGCGTCCAAGCATAGGTTGGAGCAATCGATATGCGAAGCGTTGAAGAGATCGGGCGTCTCCTCGGCGGAGCGCACGTCATAGGTCACCCGACCGTTTTTCAGGACGATCGATTTGATTGTCAAGGCGAAAGGATCAGCCTGAGGTTTCTCCTCCTTAGGCTCATCGCTCGCGAAAGCGTCGATCAGGAATTGGAAATTGAAGGCGGAGGAATCCGTCTCCTTGTGGATGTGGGCGACGAAGTCATCCAACTCCACCTTTTTGATTTTCAGATTGTTGACATTCAGGAGGGCGCGCAAGTTAACGTCCGCCTTGATTTTGTCCGCGAAGAGCAGCGTGTCCCCCTGCTGGTCCTCCACGTAGAGCCCCTCCACGAAGAAGCCGTTGAGGAGGTCAAAGCCAATATAACCGAGGGAGAGTTCCGTGTTGGTCCTCTCCCTCAGCCAGTTTTCTCCGTATGAAATCAGCGATTTCTGCACACTCTTGTTGCTCAGCAAAGCCACCACAACGATATTCAAGGCAAGAATAACAGCGATGACCAGCAACAATATGCGGAACGCCTTTTTCACGAAATGGATTATTATTTCTTATCGAAGTTACTACGACCGATTCGCACGTCGAAATTGCCACCCATGGATTTCTTGTTGTAAAAATCCTTTTTAACGGCAATATTTGTCGAGTCCTGCGCCTTGCTGTCATAATAACTGAATGACAGCGTACCCGCGAGGACCACAAAATCCCGATGTCCATCGATACCCAGCAGATCTGCGCAATTGAACCGCAACAATCCGGAAGTCACATCCAAGGTGTCCTTTACGTCGTTCACCTCCAACGTCACGAGGACACTGTCCTTCCCGAAGTCAATAGAGGTTTGGCTCAACGATACCACATCCGTGAAATCATCCATCTTCCTTTGTTTCAATGGGAAGGAAATGGAGAGCGCCCGATAATCATTCTCATGGGAATGGTAATCGCTGTATTGAGGTTTATCTTTCCAATCATCGTGGTTCCATCTCCTCTCCACACGACCATACAAAGAGAATGTCACAAAACTGTCGGAAACAGCTAAGCCCGCAGGTTTGAACTCATAATCGTCCGTGAATTTCAGGCCATCCATATCAATGTCGAAAACATCTTTTCCACATTCGGTGTCAATCGGTTCCTCCTCCTCGTAGCATGAGAAAGGCAAAAAGAGGAGAGCTGACCATAATATCTTTTTTAATATATCCATAATCTTCTATGATAATTAAATTAAAAATCCTCGACAGGCATACTATTTTCTTGCTGTATATTAGAGCTATAAGATGTCTTCACCTCAGCGGCGTCATCCTTCGCATTATTTCCCATAGGGAACAAGAAAGAGAGTTTCACACCGACGGAGCCGATATATTCACTCTTGTCAAAGAAAGTGAATGGGCTGCCACCAATCTCGATGCGAGGCAAGACAATCTCCGGGCAAACATAAAAATGGTTGCAATTGATTCTGAGACCAACAGCCGCCGAAGAAGAGACGTGGAAATGGTCCGGCTCACCCATTTCCTCCTCCAACTTATCCTCATAAAGCGTTCTCATGTGCAAGTCCGTTATATCCATCGAGTTCCGATAACCGAGCAGGAAGTCCATGCTGGCGTCGAACTTGACGTACGGACGCACCCTATTCTCTTGAGAGCTGAAGAAGACGCGGAAATAGAGCGGAACGCCCAAATAGAAATTCCGTTGAGACATAGAGCCTATCGTCACATAATCACGCAGGTTAGGACCCTCTTTGACCAACCAATACATATCCTCCCAATATCTGGACGAAGCGGTCTGTCCCGTGATACGAAGGCCTGTGCCAAAGGAGATACGCTCACTTTGAGGAAGGAAGTCCGAGATGAACTCGAAATGCCAATTCGTGCAACCGATAAAAAACTCTCTATCCCACGGATTCATGAGTTTCTTATTTTCATGGCTATACATGCTGACGGAACCACCGGTTATGCTTGCGCCAACGCCGAGATTCACCTTCAATCCGCCGCCAGTTTCAGCATTGGCCTGAGCCCAAGACGGGGAACAAACCACGAGCCACAAAAGCGACCATAACAAAAATTTTTTCATAAAAATTATATTTAATGATTAAATTGGTTTTACCCTAACTTTCAAGGAGAGCGGATCAATCTCCACCTTAATCTCCTTGCCCATCATCAGCGGATCTCCGTCGATGTGGAACTCTCCCTCCATGTCGCGTATGAGCGTCACCTCCTTCGCCTTGAGGGCGGTCACGTGGCGGCTCTTGTCGAACGATCCCAAGAAGAGCCTCATCGCTAAACCCAATGCGGAGTAGACAGGGAATTTACCCAAAACACAGATATCCATTACACCATCACAGACACTTGCGTGCGGAGCGATATATGCCTTGTTCCCCCATTGCGCCGCATTGGCGAAGGTGACAAGGAACGCTTTTTTCTTTACGCTAGGGAACGAGGAGCTCTCCAATTGGTAAACCCTCGGTTCGTACGTTTTATACTCCCGGAGGATAACCTTCAGGTAGGTGAGGAAACCACGCTTGCCCTCCTTGGAGAAGGAGTGGCTCACATGGGCGTCGAAACCCGTACCACACGTGCAGAAGAATCGCTTGCCATTCGCCAAACCGCTGTCGACACTGCGCTCCTCTCCGTTCAGTATCTGTTCCAAGGCCTCCTTCGGACGCATGGAGTAGCCTAAATGTCTGGCGAAGCCATTGCCCGAACCGTAGGGCACGATCGCAAAGGCCGTGTCGGTATGTACAAGCGCGGAGGCCACCTCGTTCATCGTGCCGTCCCCACCACAAGCCACCACAACATCATAGCCATCCGCCGCAAATTGGCTTGCCATCTCTTTCCCATGACCGGCGTGTTGGGTTTCCGCAATTGTGACATCCCATCCCTCCGTGAAGGTCTGTTTAATCAAGTCAGGCAAGTCCTTCTTGTCGCTCGTGCCAGAGATAGGATTGATGATAAAAGCAATTCTTTTGGGCATAAAAATACGTTTAAACATTGCAAAGTAACAAAATTATTTACGATATTTGCCACGCCTGTTGAATTTTAACGTTAACAATTATGAAAGAAGACTTGTTGCAGTATGCATGGCAGTACCGTCTCTACGACGGAAGCCAACTTCTCACCGTGGATGGTGAACCAATCTCTGTGATCAATGTGGGGGAATTAAACCGGGACGCTGGACCTGATTTCTTCAATGTGAAGGTGAAAATCGACGGAACAATTTGGGCCGGAAACGTGGAGGTCCATGTCACCGCCTCCGACTGGTACAAGCACCACCACGACGAGGACCCTCGCTACGACTCGGTGGTCCTGCATGTGGTGGAACGCTCCGACACGCGCATCCGGCGCACCAACGGAGACCTTATTCCCCAAATGGAACTACGCGTCGATGTGGCAACACTCGCCAAATACGAGGATTTCAAGAGACCCCACCACTGGATCCACTGCGAAAAGCATTGGGAGCGAATCTCCCATGAGTTCCTCCAACTACAACTCTGCAGGATGCTGCATCTACGCCTGAGCCGTAAAACGGAGGAGATCTTCGCACTCCTGAAACAGAACCGCAACAACTGGTCGGAGGTATTCTACCGCCTGCTCGCCAAAAGCTTCGGCATGCACACCAACGCACAACCCTTCGACCAACTGGCGCAATCCTTGCCCATCCCTTGCCTCGCCAAACACAAGGATCATCCCGAACAGGTCGAGGCGCTCTTCTTCGGGCAAGCGGGACTACTGAAAGAGACCCCATCAGACGATTACGAGGCACTCCTGCAACGGGAATACAACTTCCTCCGCCATAAGTTCGGACTGACCCCCATCGACCCCTCGCTGTGGAAATTCGCAAGAATGCGCCCCAACAACTCGCCTTACGTGCGTATCGCACAATTCACCACATTGGTGCACCACTCCAACAATCTATTTTCCAAAATACTGGAGATGAAGGACCCATCGACTATCCGCCAAGCCCTGCAAACAGGCGTTTCCCCTTACTGGCATACCCACATGAAGTTCGGCGCGGAATCACCCTACACCACGAAGAAGATGTCGGACGCCACGCTGGACCTCCTCATCATCAATGCGGTCAGCCCAGCCCTCTACGCCTACGCAATCCAGAAGGAGGACGAGGAGACACAAGACCGGATGATGGCGATATTGGAGCAGATCCCCGCGGAGAAGAACCATACGGTGGAAGGGTGGAAAAGGTTCGGGGTATGCGCGGAGAACGCCTTCCAGAGCCAAGCCCTCATCGAACTGAAGACCCAGTACTGCGACGCGCGCAAATGCCTGCAGTGCAGCATCGGACATGCGGTGCTTGCCAAGAAGTGTGCAGACGATTGAATTTTAGATAGTTATAAAAATATATTGCGTTATTTCACATTGTTTTTTAATTATTGTAACAAAAATGTTACCTTTGTTTTGCCTGATAATATGAAATATTCAGAATTTTATAAATTACTAGAGGCTAACGGATGGACCATCAAGGAGGGGAAAAAGCATTGGAAATACGTTCATCCAAATTTCCCCTATTTCATCCCTGTCGGGAGGCATAAGTCAAAAGAGATACCGAATGGGACGCTTGATGCGATGCTCAAACAGGCAGGTCTCAAATGAAAAAAAGGGTTCAATAACGGAGGAACCCTATCAAAATGCACAAAAAAGGAGGTAGTTATGAAAGCAATTATCGAAAGAGGCTCGGACGGGGGGTTCTCCGTCTACACGGAAGAGGCGAAAGGTCTCTTCGGCTATGGATTAACAGAAGAAGAAGCCAAGACTGATTTTGTGGATGTCCTGGAAGAACAGGCGGAATACTACAAAGAGAATATGGGGGAATTCCCCAAATGGTACGCCAACGGATCGTATGAATTGGAGTATGTCTATGACCTGTCCGGTTTCTTCGAAAAATTCCCTTTCATCAATGCGACAGCGTTCGCGAAAGAGATAGGACTAAGTCCGTGTATGATGCGGAAATATAAAAGAAAGCTCGCATCCATGTCAGACAAGCAGAGGGAAAAGATACAGGCCCAATACAACGAGCTCATAAGTCGCATGCAGGCGGTAGTGTTCTGAACAGAAACACGTGCGGGCATCTTTCCCATTACTTAGGGCAAGGCACTAAGCATTATGTATGAATTGTCACGGTCACATAAGTGAGAAGATTAAAGGAAGCGTAAAATATGAGCTAACATCCTTTCCATTGACTGTCGCAGGTTTCCAATCCGGCATCTCCCTCACGACCCTGAGGGCCTCCGCATCCAGTATGGGATCAACGCCTCTCGACACCTTCGGATCGGCGATGGAGCCATCCTTCCGCACGACGAACGTCACATAAACCCTACCTTGTATACCTGATTCTAATGCTTTCTGAGGGTATATAAGATTTGAGCGGAGATATTCCCTCAACTTATCTATTCCACCAGGGAACTCCGCCATTGTTTCGACGTTTTTATAGATTTCGTCGTCACTCTCCTCAGTCTGTGCGACGGTATCGGCCTGATTGACCGGTTCAACAACCGGCCGAACCTTTTTTTCCGGCTGAACCTTTACGGCCTCTCTCTGGATAGTACCTGCTTTCCCCTTGAGGTTCGCGGCGAACCCCAAGGCAATGGAACTAGCCATAAATAATAAAAGCAATAAATTCTTCTTCATGATATTACTTTTTTATTTTTTATAAATTCCGTCCCTGCGATGTCAATGCATTCGTCATTGTCTTTCGCTCCCCCTCGCACATCCAACCGCATGGACATGCAATGGAAGCAATAACGCACTTACTTGGCTTGATCCTTATTGGCCTCTTCGTTCGCTGGGTTCGCCGGTATGTTTAGTTTAAAAGCGATTGGAAGGCGGAATTGCGAACTCACATCTTTCCCGTTCAATTGGGCGGGAACCCACTTAGGCATGCTCTTCACCACCCTGATCGCCTCCTCGTCCAGTAGAGGATCAACGCTTCTCACCGCCTTCACATCGTCGATGGAACCATCCTTCCTCACGACGAAACTTACCAAAACTGTTCCCTCGACGCCTACGTCTACAGCCCCCTTTGGATATTTCAGGTTATTACGGAGATATTCTATCAACTTCTTCGTCCCACCTGGGAACTGAGCCTTCTTTTCGACTATACACACCGGGACTTCGTCCCTCCCTGATGAAAGATCTTCGGTTGCCTTGATTTCGTTCGTAACAGGGACCGCTGCCGCCTCTTCCGCCGCTGATCCTGCGACAAACGGTCCGGTCATGAGCAATAATGACAATAGTTTCTTCTTCATAACATCCACTCTTTTTATAATTTTTCACTCACTCTTTTTATAAATTTTCACTGCGCATCGGTGTTCTCCTTTTCACCTCAATTTCCACTCAGATTGAAAGTTACAGGCACAGTAAAATAGGAAGAAACGGCCTTCCCATGGACTCTGGCGGGAATCCAGTCCGGCATATTCTCCACCACCCTGATGGCCTCCCTGTCCAATAAAGGGTCAATGCTTCTTAGCACCTTAGGGTCGTCGATGGAACCATTCCTTCTTACAATGAATCGTACGAAAACCCTGCCTCTGATACCTTCATCGAGGGCCTTTTCGGGGTATTCTAGACTCTCGTCGAGGTACAACTTTAGATTTTGTATTCCACCAGGGAAATGGGCCTTCCTCTCAACCCTGAGATAAACTATGTCGTCACCACTCTCTTCGCCATCATCCTCCTCTTCGTCATCATCCCAGAAGTAAGAATCCGCAAAGTCTGGGTCTTTGAAATCAGGGTCTCCAAAGTCTGAGTCCGCGAAGTCAGGGTCCATGAATTCAGGGTCATCAGGGTCTGGCCTCAGTACGGGATAGCCATCATCCACTCTCTGCGCATCCCAGTCGGGAAACGTTTCTTGGCTCTTCCTTCGCAAGTCCGAGCATGCGGCGAGGAAGCCAACCATGAGCAGTAAAAGCAATATCTTTTTCTCCATGAGTCTGTAATTATCCAACGAATCCAGTCATCTGACGATTAAGCACATGCGCCTTGGAGGTGACGTTTGCTCCTTACGGATGTCGGTCCTCTAGGGATGGTCTTTTACAAAGATAAAAAATCTGTTTTAATCCAATAAAAAAATTACTACTTTTGGGAGATTATAGAAAACCGACAATATTACACTTTCCCCTTCGGATAGATTTTGAGGCAAATATTCTAATAACAACATAATACAATAAAGGGCTTATGATCAAGAGACTAACATCGTTGGTTGCGTTGCTATGCGCCTATACTTTTGCTTCCGCGGTCAATTACCTCACCTTCACCGCCGAGGCGGACAGTTCTTCCTTCGGCATTGTAAATGAGGACAATAGTGTGGACGTCCAGTATTCCTTGGACGACGGAGGAACATGGAATACCCTCCCGGAAGGTGAAATGATTCCGCTGGAGCAGGGCGCCAAGGCCCTTCTGAGGGGTAACAATCCGGATGGATTCTCCAGCGACGAAAACAACTATACCCATTTCACCATGACCGGTTCCATCGCCGCCAGCGGAAGCGTGATGAGCCTGATCGACGGGGTGGGGGAAAGCGAGGAGATTCCTTGCCCACATTGTTTTTTCGAACTATTCAGTGGTTGCTCCAGTCTGACCCAGGCGCCGGAGTTGCCCGCCACGAAACTTAAGATGGCCTGCTATAAGTCTATTTTCATCGATTGCTCCAACCTCACGAGGGCGCCGGAGCTGCCCGCCATGGAGATGGAGATGATGTGTTACGACGGAATGTTCTGGCGGTGTACTAGCCTGAAGGAAGCTCCCGAACTGCCGGCTACTGAGATGGCTAATGGCTGCTACGGAGGATTGTTCGACGGATGCTCCAGCCTGACGAAGGCGCCTAAGCTTCCCGCTACGGTTTTGAGGGATTTTTGTTACGTGCAGATGTTCATCGGTTGCACCAGCCTAGAGGAAGCGCCCGACCTCCCTGCCACGGAGCTGGCCATCAACTGCTATTGTGAGATGTTCACAGGTTGTACCAGCCTGAAAAAAGCCCCTGAACTCCCCGCTACGAAATTGAAAAAGGAGTGCTATAGGGGTATGTTCAAAAGGTGCACCAGCCTGGAGAAATCGCCCCAACTTCCTGCTACGGAGCTGGCCCAAGACTGCTACAAGGAGCTGTTCGCCAAATGCTCCAACCTTTCCCAAATCACGGTGGGCTTCACCCAGTGGGGTGGTTCCCAATCATGGGTGGACAGCGTCGCCCCGACCGGCACCTTCATCTGTCCGTCAACCCTGAAAGAGATATATGGCAAGGATAAAATCCCTGAGGGTTGGAACATGAAACCTAATGATGGGACGGGCACGGAAAACATCGCATCAACCGACTGCACCATCTGGACCGAAGGGCGCACCCTCTTCGTGCGTGGCGCTGAGGGCCTCGTCGAGATCTATGGCCTCAACGGACAGCTGTTGCGTGCCGCAGAGGGGAAGAGCGGTGAAACCATACAGTTCATCATGCCTGCGGGGGGAACGTATGTTGTTAAGAATGGTTCGATGAATCGATTGATTAGATTATAGATTTTAGGCTTTAGACTTTAGCGGGGGGTGATGCGCATACATGGATGTTTCCCCGTAAATCGTAAATATCCAAATTCATAATTCAAAATTGACCTCGGCGAACTAACGTTTCATAGTTTGTTCGCCGAATTATCATTTTTATTTAAAAAATAGTATAATTTGCGATTATATTTACTACATTTGAGGAAATTTAGGGTATATAATGGGAGGTGTTTTTACGTGAGGCATAGAATATGTCGCAGGGAAGCCCTCTTAATGTGGTTACATAAAAAATGGATGCTTATGAATAAAAAATTTACGCTACTTTTTATACTATTGTGTGCGTATTGCACGGCTACTTTCGCAGCCAACTACTTGGTTTTCACCTCTGAAACCGCTAATTCCACCTTCGGAATAAAAAGCGAAGAAGGAAACGCCCCCGACCTCCAGTATTCCCTGGACAACGGAGAGACATGGATTCCCCTCGCGAATAATACCTCGGTTAAGCTGGAAGAACAGGGAGACAAGGCCCTATTGAAAGGAGTCAACCCGGATGGATTTTCCTTAGACATAGACACCTACTCCTATTTCACCATGACTGGTTTCATCGCCGTGAGCGGAAACGTGATGAGTCTGATCGACGGCAAGGGGGAGAGCAAGACCATCCCGAACGACTATTGCTTCTACCGCTTGTTCAAGAACTGTGGTAGAATGACAAGTGCTCCAGAACTTCCTGCCACCACACTGACCGCAAGCTGTTATAAGGAGATGTTCGATCATTGCGTCTACATGAAAAATGCACCCGCGCTTCCTGCCACCCGACTCGCCAATGCTTGCTACGCATCAATGTTTAGTCTATGCTCCAGTCTGGAAGAGGCGCCCGCACTTCCTGCCACTACGCTGGCGGAGAGTTGCTATTATTCCATGTTCTACCAGTGTTCCAGCCTGACAGAAGCCCCTGAACTTCCCGTCACCCAATTGTCCGAGAAATGTTACACTGGAATGTTTTGGGGTTGCTCCAAACTCACCCAAGCGCCCGCACTTCCTGCCACTCAACTGACTAAAGAATGTTATTCAGGAATGTTTAGTGGCTGCTCCAACCTGACAAAAGCGCCGGAATTGCCCGCTACCCAAATGTTCGATTATTGTTACACTGGAATGTTTAATGGCTGTGCCAAACTCACCCAAGCGCCTGTACTTCCCGCCACCCAACTGGCTATCGAGTGTTACATGGATATGTTTGGTGGTTGCACCAGCCTGACAGAGGCCCCCGCGCTCCCCGCCACGCGACTGGACGTGGAATCTTACAAAGGGATGTTTAGCGGTTGCGCCAAGCTGACAGAGGCGCCTGCCTTGCCCGCCACCATGCTGTCTACTGGCTGTTACGGTGAGATGTTCAGCAATTGCACCAGCCTGACAGAGGCCCCCGCTTTGCCTGCCACCCAGATGTTCGCAGAATGTTACGCTGGAATGTTTAGTGGTTGCACCAAACTCACCCAAGCGTCTGCACTTCCCGCCACGCAGCTGGACAAAGGATGTTACAGGGGGATGTTTAGCGGTTGCACCAGCCTGACGGAGGCTCCCGCACTGCCCGCCACCCAATTGGTCGATGAGTGCTACCAAGAGATGTTCAATAATTGTACCAATCTCACGGAGGTGCCCGCACTGCCCGCCACCCAATTGGCAAGCTATTGTTGTACCGATATGTTCTCCAATTGCGCGAAGCTGACCAAAGCGCCGGCCCTGCCCGCCACCACAATGGTGGAGCATTGCTACGAAAACATGTTCAAGGGATGCGGCAGCTTGATCCAGGCGCCCGCACTCCCCGCCATGACGTTGGCTGAAAAATGCTACGCATGCATGTTCGAGGATTGCTCCTCCCTGAAACAGACACCGCTACTGCCTGCCACAGAATTGGATGTGGAGTGCTACTACAAAATGTTCACCGGTTGCTACGACTTGACAGAGGTGCAGAGAATACTTGCCACAAAACTGGCTGAAAGGTGCTGCTACCAAATGTTCGCCAACTGCGCCACCCTCGCGCAAATGCCTAAACTGCCCGCCACCCAATTGGCCGAGTATTGCTACGAGGAGATGTTCAGATGGTGCTACGGCATGAAAGAGGCCTCGTCACTCCCCGCCACCCAATTGGCTAAGGGATGCTACAGAAACATGTTCGCCAACTGCGATAGCCTGACGCAAGCGCCCGCACTTCCTGCCTCCCAATTGGCGGAATATTGCTATGCGGGAATGTTCACGAAATGCTCCCGCCTGACGCAAGCGCCCGCACTTCCTGCCACCCAATTGGCGGAATATTGCTATGTAGAAATGTTTATGGGCTGTACCTCCCTGACGCAGGCACCGAATCTCCCCGCCACCACGTTGACCTCTGATTGTTACAGTGGAATGTTCAGTGGATGTTCCAGCCTGACAGCGGCGCCAGCACTCCCTGCCACACAACTGGCTATCGGGTGTTACTATGAGATGTTCAGCGGATGTTCCAGCCTGACAGAGGCGCCTGAACTCCCCGCCACGCAACTGTCTACTTATTGCTATACAAAAATGTTCAATGACTGTTCCGGCCTGACCCAATCGCCAGTTCTGCCCGCCACTCAATTGGTTAACGATTGCTATGCGAATATGTTCAAGGGTTGCTCGAACCTATCCCATGTCGAGGTGTATTTCACCGATTGGTCGGAACGTGGAACCTCAAATTGGATGGAGGATGTCGCCCCGACAGGTACCTTCATCTGTCCGATAGAGCTGCCTGAGGAGTATGACACAAACAGAATACCTGAGGGATGGCGGATCGAACGCAAGGGGGAAATACACGTGAAGGAAAAATTCCTCTCCTTCACCGCCGAATCGGACAGCTCCTTTTTCGGAATCGTGAACCAGGGAAGCAATAACCCTAATATCCAATACTCCTTGGACGACGGAGAGACATGGACCACCCTTCTCTCTAATGATACGGTCATCTTGGCGAAGAAGGGAGACAAGGCCCTGCTGAGAGGATACAACCTGAATGGATTTTCCAAAAAAGAGGGGAACTACACCCAGTTCTTCATGGCCGGCTCCATCGCCGCGGACGGTGAGGTGATGAGCCTGATCGATAGTACTCTCAAGGAGAAAAATATTCCGAACAAGTTTTGTTTCCTCCGATTGTTCATGGATTGCGCCAGCCTGACGCAAGCGCCCGCACTTCCATCCACCACATTGGCGGAATATTGCTATAAAGAGATGTTCAAGGGCTGTACTAACCTGACCCAAGCGCCGAAGCTACCCGCCACGGAAATAACCAGCTATTGTTACGAATCCATGTTCGAGGGTTGTACCAGTTTGACCCAAGCGCCTGAACTGCCTGCCACCAAGATGACGTTGGGATGTTACCGAGGAATGTTTAAAGGTTGCGCCGGCCTGACACAAGCGCCTGAATTGGCCGCCAATTCCATGAAGACCTCATGCTACGAATCCATGTTCGAAGATTGCGCCAGCCTGACCCAGGCGCCTGAGCTCCCCGCCACCACCTTGGCCGAATCCTGCTACTCGCAAATGTTCAAGGGATGCGTCAGCCTGACCCAAGCGCCGAAGCTCCCTGCCCAAAATCTGGCGGACTATTGCTACGCCTCCATGTTCTATGGCTGCTTCAGCTTGACCCAAGCGCCTGCCCTTTATGCCACGAAGTTGGTCACTGGATGCTATGAGACGATGTTCTACGGGTGCGACAGCCTATCCTCCATCACAGTGGACTTCTCCAGCTGGACGGAAAACACCGGCTCTTGGGTTGAGGGTGTCGCCCCGACCGGCACCTTCATTTGTCCGGAAAAACTGCCCGAAAAGTATGGTGTGGATAAGATACCTGAGGGGTGGACGAAGACGAACTTGAGCCTGAACTACCTCACCTTCACCGCTGAAGAGGATAGTTCTTACTTCGGAATCAAAAACACAAGCAGCAGTATCCCCGACCTCCAATATTCTTTGAACAACGGACTGACATGGAAAGTCCTCACGCCTTCGGACCAAATTATCCTGGAAAAGAAGGGTGACAAAGCTTTGCTGAAAGGATACAACATAAAAGGATTCTCTCTGTCAGAAACCCAATTCACCCAGTTCTTCATGTCTGGTTCCATCGCAGCAAGCGGTAACGTGATGAGTCTTGTCGACGGTTCAGGAACGAGCGACGTCATCCCATGTGATTATTGTTTCTTCAGCCTGTTCAAAGGGTGCTCCTGCTTGACCCAAGCACCTGAACTCCCCGCTACGGAACTGACGGCTTACTGCTACGGACATATGTTCGAAAATGACTACAGCCTGACCCAGGCGCCCGTGCTTCCTGCCACGCAACTGGCCGAAGGTTGCTACTCGTATATGTTCTCATCGTGCTATGGCTTGACCCAGGCGCCTGAGCTCCCCGCTATGGAACTGGCGGAATACTGCTACGGACGTATGTTCGAAGGAGCCTACGGCTTGACCCAAGCGCCCGAACTCCCCGCCACGAAACTGATCCAGTGGTGTTACAAGGGAATGTTCGGCAGCTGCATTGGCTTGACCCAAGCGCCCGAACTCCCCGCCACCATAATGGCTGAACACTGCTATCAAGCCATGTTTAACTTATGCTCCAACCTAACCCAGGCGCCTGAACTGCCTGCCACCCAACTGGCGGATTACTGTTACGAGTCCATGTTCGTGGGGTGCACTGACCTGACCCAAGCGCCTGAGCTCCCCGCTACCCAGCTGGCATTGAAATGTTACGAATCCATGTTCTCCGGTTGTCAGAGACTCTCCTCCATCTCAGTCGGCTTCAACAGTTGGTCGGAAAGCACCCAGTCTTGGGTTGCGGATGTCGCCCCTTCCGGCACCTTCATCTGCCCGAATAAATTGAAGGAGGAGTACGGCACGAGTAAAATACCACAGGGGTGGTCAATCGTATACATGGATGCGGATTACCTCACCTTCACCGCCATGGAGGACAACTCCTCGTTCGGCATCGTAAATGTCTCCAATAATCCTAATATCCAATACTCCTTGGATGGCGGGAATACGTGGACGGACCTTAAGGCGGATGAGCCTGTCATCTTGGAACACATAGGCGATTACGCCTTGCTGAAGGGAGATAATAGCACCGATGGCTTCTCAAAATCCGAGGAGGCATACTCGCACTTCACGATGACGGGTGAAATCATGGCCAGCGGTGATGTGATGACCCTTCTGGATAGCGAGGGCAAAACGACTGTGATGCCTCAGAATGGTAGCCATTGCTTCACAAAACTGTTCGAAGGGTGCGCCAGCCTATTGCAAGCGCCAAGGCTGCCGGCGACCTCTTTGGCAAAGGGATGTTATGCTGGCATGTTCAAGGGGTGCACCAGCCTGACGCAAGCGCCTGAACTGCCAGCGACCAAATTGGCTGACGACTGTTATAAAGCCATGTTCGAAGGGTGCACCAATCTGGTGCATGCGCCTGCACTCTATGCCTCCCATTTGGCGAATGGGTGCTATGAGGCAATGTTCAACGGATGCAGCAGCCTCTTCTACATTAAAGTAAACTTCAAAGACTGGTCGGAAAGCACCCAGACATGGGTCAAGGATGTCGCCCCGACCGGCACTTTCTCCTGCTTGGAGGTACTGCCCGAGGAGTATGGCGAGGATAGGATTCCTGTAGGGTGGACCATCGCATCCAAGAAGGGCTACCTCACCTTCACCGCCATGGAGGACAGCTCCTCGTTCAGCATCGTACATGTCAACAATAGTCCTGATATCCAGTACTCGTTGGATGACGGGCTAACATGGAAGAAACTTGTGCCGGCTGAGTTTGTCATTCTGAAGCAAACGGGAGATTTCGCCTTGCTGAGAGGGGAAAACAGCACCAATGGATTTTCAAGGTCCAGTGACAGTTACTCGTTTTTCTCAATGACCGGCAAAATAGCGGCGAGCGGAAGTGTGATGAGCCTCGTGGATAACGAGGGCGGGATTACCATGATTGCTCGGAATGGCAGCCATTGTTTCGAGAATCTGTTCAAAGAATGCACCAGCCTGACGCAAGCGCCTGAATTGCCTGCCATGACGTTGACTGATTTTTGTTATAAAAGTATGTTTGAAGGATGCACCAGCCTGACGCAAGCGCCTAAATTGCCTGCTGCAATATTGACTATACAATGCTATGAGGGCATGTTCAAAAATTGCACTAAGTTGACGCAAGCGCCTGAGTTGCCCGCCTTATCTTTAGCTGATGCTTGTTATCGTTACATGTTCATGAACTGCTCCGGCTTGACCCAAGCGCCTCAGTTGCCAGCAACCTTGCTGTCCAGTGGTGAATGTTATTGCAGTATGTTTGAAGGGTGCACCAGCTTGACGCAAGCGCCTAAACTGCCCGCCACGAAGTTAGCTTATTGTTGTTATAAATATTTGTTTAAGGATTGTATCAGCCTGACGCAAGCGCCTGAATTGCCTGCCACGTCGTTATATGATTATTGTTATTGTAATATGTTCAATGGCTGCACCAGCCTGACGCAAGCGCCTGAATTGCTCGCCACCACATTGAACGATGGTTGTTATAGTAATATGTTCAATGGCTGCACCAGCCTGACGCAAGCGCCTGAATTGCCTGCCATGACGTTGACTGCTTATTGTTATGCAGATATGTTCAATGGCTGCACCAGCCTGACCAAAGCACCGAATTTGCCTGCCACCCAACTTGCCATGGATTGTTATTCGGGTATGTTCCAGGATTGCGAAAGCTTGTCCGAAATCAGTGTTTCCTTCTCCACGTGGGATTGCACTTCCGATTGGGTTGTGGACGTCGCCCCGACCGGTACTTTCACCTGCCCGAAAAAACTGGCTGAGATATATGATGGGAGCCATATACCAGAGGGCTGGAAGATAGTGTACTCAGACGGCGGGAACGGCTTGGAGAACCTCTCTTCGTCCAACTTCACCATCTGGAACGAAGGCCATACCCTCTTCGTCCGTGGCGCCGAAGGCCTCGTCGAGGTCTATAACCTCAATGGACAACTGCTGCGCGCCGCACAGGGAAAGAGTGGCGAAACCATCCGTTTCGTCTTGCCTGCGGAGGGTGTGTTCGTTGTTAAGACAGAGGCGAAGAGTGTGAAGGTAATACTTTGATAATTAAGAATTAAGAGTTAAGAGTTGCTTGGGGAGTGATCCCCATATGATGCGTACACCCTGAGCCCCATAGGGGCGACCACATCACAGGCAGGGGTGTAAACCCCTGTTTGACAAACAATATGTGTGATATGAACCCCGAAGGGGTGACAACAATACAGACGTTAGCGGAATTAGGGCGGATGTGTGTTGTAAATCGTAAATTGTAAATTGTAAAATAATCATTACGTATCTTCATTTATTTTATTATTTTTGTTGAATATTTAAAATCAACAATCGTTGCGCATGGAGTATGGATGCAACGTTACGCTTTTCATGTAATAAACATAAATTCAGGGTATTATGAATAGAAGAATCACGTTATTGTTCATGTTGCTGTGTGCCTATAATGGTTTTGCGGCCAATTATCTCACCTTCACCGCCCAAGAAGACAGTTCCACCTTCACAATAGGCAATTATATTTTTCCTCCTCTTGATCATTTCCAAACCTTCCCTGATGTCCGCTATTCCTTGGACAACGGAGAGACATGGACTACCCTTTCGGGAACAGACACGGTCACTTTGAATAAGAAGGGAGACAAGGCCTTGTTGAAGGGATACAACCCGGAGCATTTCACTGAATACCCAGAGATTGCCACCCATTTCTCCATGACCGGTTCCATCGCCGCAAGCGGTAGTGTGATGAGCCTGATCGATAGCACAGGGGAAAGTAAAGTGATTCCCAACCCATACTGTTTCAGCGATTTGTTCTATAATTGCCAAGCGCTGACGCAGGCGCCGGAACTCCCCGCCACCACTCTAACTGACGGTTGCTACCACGCAATGTTCTCTGGTTGCACTTCTCTGACGCAGGCACCCGCTCTTCCCGTCACCACATTGGCTGAAAGTTGCTATTTGGGAATGTTCGCTGGTTGCACTTCTCTGACGCAGGCGCCGGAACTTCCCGCCACCACTTTGGCTGAGGGGTGCTATAACGTAATGTTCGCTGGTTGCACCAGCTTGGCGAAAGCCCCCAAACTTCCCGCCACCACTCTGGGTAACCATTGTTACATGGGCATGTTTAGCAGATGCACCAATCTAACACAGGCACCGGAACTTCCCGCCACTACCTTGGATTATAATTGCTACTCTGGAATGTTCGAGGAATGTACCAGCCTGAAGGAGGCTCCTGAGCTACCCGCTAAGGTACTGGTCAAAGATTGCTACAAGAATATGTTCGACGGTTGCACCAGTCTGTCCAAGATAAGGATAGGCTATACCCAATGGGGACTCGTCGAAGATATGTACAGCCAATCATGGGTCGCCAACGTGGCTCCCACCGGCATCTTTATTTGCCCTCGGGGAACAGCCAAGGATTATAGCGTAAACAATATCCCGGAGGGTTGGGAACTGGTATTCTTCGACTACCTCACCTTCACCGCCAAGGAGGACAGCTCCTCCTTCGGGATCATGACGTGGGGCGACTCCATCCCCGACCTGCAATACTCCTTGGACAGTGGCCGGACTTGGTCCCCTCTCATCTCCGGCGAGAAAATCGTCTTGGCGAAATATGACCAGGCAATGATGAAAGGATACAACCCTCAGGGATTCTCCTGGGGAGAAGAGAACCACACCCAATTCGTCATGTCCGGCTCCATCGAAGCCGACGGTAACGTGATGAGCCTGATCGACGGCATAGGCGCATGCCAGACCATCCCGAACCCTTATTGTTTTTATGGACTATTCGAGCAATGCCAATGCCTGAAACGCGCGCCGATCCTTTCCGCCACGACCCTGACCGAAGGCTGCTACCAGAAGATGTTCCAAGGTTGCACCGGCCTGACACAGACGCCTGTGCTATCTGCCATGAAGCTTGCCGCACATTGCTACGATTCAATGTTCGACGGTTGCGGAAACCTTTCCTTGGTCAACGTGAGCTTCAGCGATTGGACGGATTCCGAAGCGACCCTCAACTGGCTCTCCAATGTCGCCCCTTCCGGCACCTTCATCTCACCACAGAAATTGGCGAAGGAATATGGCACCGACCGGATCCCGGAGGGATGGCGGACGGAGAATTTCAACTACCTCACCTTCACCGCCGAAATGGACAGTTCTTCCTTCAGCATAACACAAGATGATCCCTATTTCTTGATGCTATACCCTAATATCCAATACTCCTTGGACAATGGACAAACATGGGCACCACTCATAGGTATCGATACGATCACGCTGGGAAAGAAAGGCGACAAAGCTTTACTGAGGGGGTACAACCCTGATGGACTTATCGTCCGTGGAAACAATGGCATACATTTCGCCATGACCGGTTCCGTCGCCGCCAGCGGAAGCATCATGAGCCTGATCGACGCAGCAGGTGTAAGCAAGACGATACCCTCCGATTTTTGCTTTGAGGGATTATTTCAAAACTGCGCCAACCTGATTGAAGCGCCGGAACTCCCCGCCACATCACTGCGACAAGGATGCTACGTGCTAATGTTCGCAGGATGCGTCGACCTGAAGAAGGCGCCGGAACTCCCTGCCACATCACTGCAACAAGGATGCTACATGAGGATGTTCGGATATTGTACCAGCCTGACTCAAGCGCCGGAACTCCCCGCCAAAGAATTGAGTCGATACTGCTATGCCACCATGTTCGCGGAATGCACCAACCTGACACAGGCGCCGGAACTCCCTGCCACAAAATTGGAGGAGGGATGCTACGAAAATATGTTCGACAGCTGCCATAGCATCTCCCAAATCAAGGTCAGTTTCTCGGAGTGGGAGGGAATGGACAATTCATGGGTCGCTGGCGTAGCCCCTACCGGCACTTTCATCTGCCCGAAAGAATTGCCTCAGGAGTACGGCATAAACAGAATCCCTGAGGGCTGGACCGTGAAAATTTCTGAACAAACCGGTACGGATAACCTCGCCTCAACCGATTGCACCATCTGGACGGAGAACCTCTCCCTTTTCGTGCGTGGCGCTGAGGGCCGCATCGAGGTCTATGACCTCAACGGTAAATTGCTGCGTGCCGCACAGGGCAAGGAGAATGAGACTGTCCGCTTCGTCTTGCCTGGCAAGGGAATGTTCGTTGTTAAGACAGAGGCGAAGAGCGTGAAGGTAATGCTTTGATAATTAGGAATTAAGAGTTAAGAATTAAGAGTTGCTTGGGGAGTGATCCCCATATGATGCGTACACCCTGAGCCCCAATGGGGCGACTACAACACAGGCAGGGGTGTAAGCCCCTGTTTTTAGCGGGGGGATGTGCATGTATGTATGTTCCCCCGTTATTTGTAAATGTCCACGAACGCCGCAAATAGTAAATCGTAAATCATAAAATCGTAAATACCCACGAACCCCACAAATCGTAAATCGTCAAATCGTAAATTGCATTAGGTTGTCAAATTGTAAATTCTTTTATAATTTAGGACAATAAAATATCTGATTTATGAAGAGAGGCTCTTTTTGTTTAACGATAATCGGTCTAGTGCTTGTTTGGGGACTATTCTCCTCTTTTGACTATGCCAAGGAGTGGGAGTCCATGGATGAACTGATATACACCGAGCCTATGAAGGCGTTGGCCAAAATCAGCGCCATCGAAAAACATGCGAAGGCGGAAAGGAATGCGCCGCAGGAATTATGTTGCATCATCAAACGTGGGAATGTGCGTAGCTATATCGATGGTTCCTCCTTTGCGGGTTGCCTATCCGAGATGAAGGAGTTCCAGCAGCGGACGAAGGACGATGTGGCCCGCTCCGTCGCCACCTTCATGATCGGAGAATTGTATCGGAGGTATTACCAGGAGAATATCGATAACATCGCTAGACGCACAGACCTGGACGACTATGTGCCGGAGGATATCAGCGAATGGACGGCTCGTCTGTTTATCAAAAACATCCGTGATAATTGGCTTGAAGCCATCTCCAACGAAAAAATGAAAAGTACGCCTTCCTCCCAATACGAACTCATCTTGAACTTGGGGGAGGGCAGCCGCATCTATTATCCCACACTCTATGACTTTTTCTTGTCCAATATGCTGGAAAGGGAGTCTCCCTATCATTGGATAGTGAAGGATAGCATTTTTAACGCTAGGGAAAAAGGGAAACTGATGGCGGATTGGGTGGACTTCCATGCGAACGACAAGGAGCGTGACGCATACGTGAAAACAAAACTGATGTTGCTGGAGTTCAAGTTCAAAGGTAATGAAGAGAGGTCTGCGATCATACACCAGCTGGAATCCCTGTTAGAGGAGGTGAAGGATCACCGCGCCTCCATCCTGGTTCGCATATCTTTACTCAGGGAACTGGGAAAGAACGTTTCATGGGAGGATTTGCCGGAGGATTCAAAGCTGCCTCAACGATTGATGGATATTTGCGAAGAGGGTATCAAATCCTTCCCTGACCATGAGAAAACATATGTTTTACAAGACTTCTCCGAATTGTTAAATGAACCAAGGCTATCCATCTCTTTGGTGAATACGAAAATTCATACATCGGATACGGTAAAGGTGAAAGTCTCCTATGCGAACATGAATCAGCTAAAACTGAATCTTTCCCGCATAAACTACTCTTCCGCAGGCGATTACGACATCCATGACGTTTTTGGGAGGCATTATTGTTATTCTCCTCGTAATCTATATAGCAGGAACCCCCATGATGTTTCGACTACCCTATTGCAATCTTTTCTTTTTGACCTCTCAAAGACGAACTATTGCGTCTTACGTGATACGGTGCTTAATTTATCGACTCTCCCCTATGGCTTGTACGGACTTAGGGTTGACACAACCGATAAGTTCATGGCATTTGAGGTCTCTGATCTTTTTTGCTTGGCAACTGGCAAAAGGAATCGAAATGAATCTTCCAAGGATTATGTTGTAATGGATGCGAATACTGGTGCACCCAAGTCGGATGTGAAATTAATTGCCCAAAAAAGATCTTACTTCTCAGATGCGGGTAAAGCATACGAAACCATTAGTGAGCAGACCACTGACCCATCCGGTTTTGCGAATATCACAATTCATGATTATACTGACCAACATGAAGTCCGGACTTGCTTCGTGGATGGTGATGATGTGTTTCTCTCTCCGGATTATAATTGGAGAGACTATGTGCGTTATTTCTATTCTCCGGGTAGACGATGGAACCGGTATGGGATTGTGGAGGATGTGCATATATATGCCAGCATCTACACGGACCGCACTGTTTATCGGCCTTCCCAGCAGGTTAATTTTAAAATTATTCTGTATCAGATTTCTCAGGGGCAGACTAAACTGATAACTGATGAGAAGGTTACGGTCAAGTTGGAAAGTATTAGAGGCGAAATAGTTGATGAAAAGGAGTTGGTGACGAACATATTCGGTTCGGCGTCTTCCTCTTTTGCCTTGCCAGAGAATGCGCGACCCGCCAGGTATCAGATACGTGTTGAATATTTCAAACAAAGAGAGAGGGTCTTCATCGAGGTCGCGGAGTATAAACGTCCGACGTTCGAAGTGAAACTGACTTGCCCGGCAGAAGACTTCTCTTTTGGCGATACGATTCAAGTGAGGGGACAAGCCGATTACCTGTTGGGCGCACCGCTGTCGGGAGTGAAAGTGGAGTACCGTGTTGAACGCGTATCAAGGCGCAACGGTGGGTATGGTCGGAAGACGGATGATGTGGCGCAAGATTCGTGTAGGGCCTCGGCTGATGGCTCATTCATGATTCCTTTTGTGGCTCAAAGAAAAGTGGATGGCAGGAGGGATGAAACGTTTTACACTTACAACGTCTACGCGAAGGTGACGGATGAGAAAGGAGAGACGCATGAGGAAAAACTTTTTGTCAGGGTGAGCGACCGTTCCCTTTACTTCACAACGCCTTTCCTTGACGAAATAACTGACGCTGACCCTGTGCGGATGGAAAACTTCCAGAGCGCGAAATACAGGATCACAAATCTGTATGGGATGGGGCAGGAGACGATGGTCTCGTATGAAGTGTCGCACGGGACGGATATAGTTGCCTCCGGCAATGTCCGGTCCGATGAAGAGGGTATGTTCCAACTCCCTTTGAATACTAAGCAGTGGGCTTCCGGGGGATATGAGCTGACGTTGAAGGCGATGGATAAAAAAGGGACTGAAAACGCCTCTTCCTATAAACTGGTACTTTCCAAGGGGAACGATAGACGCCCTCCTTTGTGGACGGCTTTTTGGAGCGAGAACATAAAGAATGTGGAGTTGCCCTTCGGGGAATCGTACAACGTCCGTGTCGGTTCCTCCCTAAAGACGGGACATCTGCTGCTGGTGGTGTCGGATGAGCAGGATGTGGTGGAGAAGCGTTGGATTCAACTGAACGATGAAATTAAGGATTTCTCTTTCTCTCTAAAAAGGAAAAATGGTGAGAACCTGAATGTTAAGTTTTTCCTGGTAAGCAAAGGAAAACTCTATAGTAGGGAATTCACCATCACTAAAAAGAAGGAGAACAAGAAGATGCCTATCAAACTCTCCTCCTTCAGGGATAAGATGCTGCCGGGTGCGCAAGAGTTTTGGACTCTCACTCTGCCGAAGGGGAAACAAGCGGAAGTGTTGGCATCCATGTATGACGCCTCAGTGGATAAATTAGGGCGTTATAATTATTATGGGGAATGGGTGTTCGATCTTGAACCGAGATCCTGGTTCGTATTTCCGAAATGGGAAGCGTGCAGATGGGCGGAGACGTTCATACCTTTGGATGGTTATTTGACAGCTGAAGTGGATTTTATAACTAAACCAAAATGGTCATTCGCCCATTTTATCACCTTGCCTGATGGAGCAAAGCACTCACCCTATGAGTTTGTCGTGTCAGGTGAGTACAATAGGCCGAAAAAGCAGGATCTGACAGGCTCCACAAGCAGTCTTCTCTCTTTACATCCTCTCGATAGCAATAACAATCCCTCTAATCTTATGGTCGAGGCCGCTTATGGTGTAAAAATGAAAGGACTTACTGCGCTATCGTCGCAGAGTGATGTCTCTATGGGGAAAAATCTGCAGGTACGCAAGAACTTCTCCGAGACCGCCTTCTTCTACCCTCAGCTCTATACGGACAAGAAGGGTAATGTGCAGTTCTCCTTCGAGGTGCCGGAGAGCCTCACCCGCTGGAGATTCCGGGCCTTGGCGCATACCAAGGACCTCTTCTTCGGACAGATGTCTGAAGAGATGGTGACCCAAAGGGATTTCATGATCTCTCCTAACCTGCCTCGCTTCCTGCGCAAGGGCGACCGTTGCGTGCTATCCGCCAAGGTCATCAACCTCTCCCAAAAAACGGTAAAAGGAACCGCCCTCATGGAACTGCTGGACCCTGTGACGGAGAAGGTGGTCGCAAAACTGAATGCCCAGTTCTCCGTGGAGGCTGGCAAGAACACGGCGGCCACTTGGACGTTCGACGTGCCTCGTGATAGGGATGCCGTGCTGGTGCGCACCTCCGCCGTGGCGGGCAACTTCTCGGATGCGGAGCAGACCTTGCTTCCTATCCTCTCCGACCGCATGGTCGTGACGCAGTCCCTGCCGCTC
>JAGCWA010000006.1 GCA_017962085.1 Paludibacteraceae bacterium | reverse complement strand
CAGTCGATGCCCTTCATCTTCGAGATGGCTTCCTCCACCTTCATTCCCTTCACAAGTGCGGAGATTCCCTGCGTGTTGCCATGACATCCACCCATGAAACGCACATCCTTGATGATACCGTCTTCCACCGAAACATTAATAAATCTTGAGCATGTGCCTACACACTCGTATGTCTTCCTCTCTTCCATAATTAGCCTCCTGTATTTATACTGTTTCCACAAAGGTAATAATTGTTCGGCATTAGAAATACGTATTCTCCTAATTCTTAATTTTTAACTCTTAAAGGACCACATCGAACTAACGTTTCTTAAATCCATTGCTTATATGTTAAATATTATAAAATATTAAAAAACTATGTTGTGCAACATAAAATTATCATTACCTTTGCATCGTGTTTTTCATGGTATTAGATTTTACATTTCAAAAAAGAAGGCTGTCGGGAGACACCCCACTTTTTCATTCTAAACCAAACCTATGATACTAAGCATATACAACGAAAAAAAGGAGACCAATTGGCCTCCTTTTTATTTTTCACCACCTATTACAGGCGGTATAGAAATCATTAGAACTTGAATCCGATGAAGATTCTAAATGAATTCGTAACCATCTTTTGGTCGCCCAACATTGAGCTAACCTGATTAGCCATCTGGTTAGCCAATTCGCTGAACGCATCATCGCCCTCAACAACTGGAGAGTCGTCCTGTCCCCAATCCTGGCATTTCAACTTACCCAATTTAAGTTCGAAACCAGCTTGGAAAACCTTGTATCTGTAAGCGGCACCCACTCTGTGAGATGCTCCAAATGCGAAGGCAGCGTCAGCATCAGAGCCATCACCTGCATCCTCAACAGTTACAAACACGTTAGGCATGATGTTGTAGTACAAATCCACTGCCATATCATTATCCAAGTAATAGGTGCCGATAGGGCCAACACCCAACATGCTGATATCGAAGTACTTTGAAGTACCAGTATAAGTCACATTCACATTCTTATGAGCCTTCTGGTCCCATACTTCCTCTAGATATTTCTCCTTCAATCTAGAATAAGAAAAGTCGAACCAACGCGCATTAATGGCGATACCAAACTGGCCAGGATTAGCCACGTACCAACGGTTGTCAATAGAAAATCCCAATGCTGGAGATGCATTAGGAGATTTTTCAATATCCTTGTCATATTCCTTTTGAAACTCTTTCGCACCAGGACCACTATAGTCGTATGCAATCTTACCGTACTTTTTGCCATGCAAACCTGCGTAAAATTTCAATCCGAAACCATTGTCCTCGCCCTGAGAACCTGCGAATGCACCAAAACCTGTCATAAGGCTCAATGCCAACACCAATAATTTTTTCATTACCAATTAAATTAAGTGAACAAAAATTTTTATTTAAATATCAGAACAAAATTAAACAATATTTAAACACATTGTATCTTTTTGCGTTAAGAAAACAAAACATTTTCATGTTTCATCTGTTTGGAAGGTTTAAAACACGTGAATCTACCCTAGCACACAAGGGGTTAGCCTGGGCTACATATAGGGGGGCTTTATTGCTCAAGGGAGCGGAAAAATGAATATTCAACCTGAAATCAGCCACATAGAACTAACGATTCATTAATTAATAATTCATAATTCATAATTCAGAATTCATATTTCATAATAAATAATTCATACTTCATAATTCATAACTCATAACTCATAATTCTTAATTATGTTAGACCTTCGCGCATGTAAAAATTTACGGACATGTCAGTTTTCAATCAAACAGAGAAGGAAGAAGTCGCCTACATGAAGGGCATCATCAAAAAGTTGGGTGTCATCATCACCAAGCTGGACGAGATCATCAACCATAACATCAAAGACCTCAAGGAATACAAAGCCTACCTTTGGGAGAACCAATCGGAGCTGGACCGTGCGGAGAAGAGCGCGGTGCGCCACAACGTGAGCCAAGCGGTAGAATCGAGCGAGGCCATCATGGAGCGGAAGAAACGGATCCGCAAAATGATGGAGATCCCCTACTTCGGACGAATAGACTTCCAGGAGAAGGGTGAGAAAACGGTCCAACCCATCTACGTGGGCATCCACTCCTACTACGATACGGAGACGAACAAGAACGTGATCCACGACTGGCGAGCACCCATCTCGACCATGTTCTACGACTACGAGACCGGTCCGGCGCACTACGACGCACCGCAAGGCCGAGTGGAGGGCGCCATCTCCCTGAAAAGGCAGTACCGCATCCGTCGCTCCGTCATGGAGTTCATGCTGGAAAGCTCCGTCAACATACAGGACGAAGTGCTGCAGAAAGAACTCAGCAGCACCTCCGACGAGCGCATGAAGAACATCGTGGCGACCATTCAGCGCGAACAGAACCAAATCATACGCAACGAGGACGCGAAGACGCTCATCATCCAAGGTGTGGCGGGTTCCGGAAAAACATCCATCGCCTTGCACCGCGTCGCCTACATCCTCTACCGTCACAAGGGGGAGGTGACCTCCAAGGACATCCTCATCATCTCCCCGAACAAAGTCTTCGCGGACTACATCTCCAACGTGTTGCCGGAGCTCGGCGAGGAGACCATCGAGGAGTGTGGTTTCGAGGAGTTAATGGACAAACAACTGCAGGGGAAATACAAGTTCCAGACCTTCTTCGAGCAGGTGACGGAGATCCTGGAGAAGAACGACGAGGCTTTCGTGGAAAGGATACGCTTCAAATCCTCCGTGGAATTCATCGAACTGATGAACCGCTTCGTCCTCCACGTGGAGAACACCTTCTTCCACCCGACAGACCTGAAAGTGGGCAGAATACCCGTACCGAAAGAGTACCTCGACGAACGCTTCAAAGCCTACCATAGACTTCCGATGCGTGACCGCTTCGAACCGATAGCGAAAGACATCGCCAGGGAGATCGCCACGGCCACCCGCACGGAGATCTCCACCACAGACAAGAACAGAATCAAGGCGGAGCTGAAGAAGATGTTCGACGGCAACAGCGACGTGGCCCTCTACCAAGCCTTCTACGATTGGTTGGGTCGCCCGGAACTCTACAAAAGAGGGAAAGGCAGGCAGCTGGAATATGCGGACGTGGCACCTTTACTCTACCTGAAGATACGCATGGAGGGGGTCAAGGATAAACTGCCGATCAAGCACCTCCTGGTGGACGAGATGCAGGACTACACCCCTATCCAGTACAAGGTGCTCTCCATTCTATTCCCTTGCAACAAGACAATCCTTGGGGATGCGTTGCAATCCGTAAACCCATATAGTTCAACCACATACACGCAAATACAGGACGTACTGAAGGGTTCCGAGGTGATGAAGCTCTGCAAGAGCTACCGCTCCTCCTACGAAATCACCTCATTCGCCCAAAAAATTTCCAAGAGCGAAGACCTGCAGGCCATCGAGCGACACGGCGAGGAGCCTATCGTCAAACGATTCAAGAAAAGCGATGAGGAACTCGCATTCCTGAAACAAGTCGTGGCGGAACACATCGGACAAGCCACCTCCATCGGTTTCATCTGCAAGACGGAGAAAGAGGCGGTCAAACTGCACCAGCAACTCTCGGAAGAGACCGACCAGGTGTGCCTGCTCTCCAGCGAAAGCGCCGCCTTCACCAACGGTATCATCGTGACCACCGCCCACACGGCCAAAGGTCTGGAGTTCGACGAGGTCGTGGTGCCTTACGTGAACGAGAAGGAATACCACACGGAAATGGACCGCAGCCTGCTCTACATCGCCTGCACGCGTGCGATGCACAAACTGACGCTCACCGCAGCGGGAGAAATGAGCCACTTTATTCATTGACAAGAAGAGGGGATGTGCACAGTAGAGACGATGTGCACATCATCTCTACCGATACCCGCACCCACTAGCCTATAAGGCCAACCCATTACTATTTTTTTTCTACCATTTTTTCAAAAAACCACGATTCCACCGATAAATCGGTATGGATTGACTCTCTATTACCATTAATTGAACCCAGTTTCCGAAGCTTCAAAGAAGCATGGATATACCTTTGCGACAATTACGAAAGACACTTGTATTACATCTCTATATGCACTTAAAGTTTAATATCATGAACACGAAAAGATTTTTATTACTCGCGCTCAGCGCAATGTCGCTCAACGCATTCTCTCAGGGTTGGGGATTCGGAGGCGGAGGTGCTTCCGGATTGAGTTCCTACACGTCCAAGAAGGACATCAACTACGTCGGGGACGGTAAAGGGTACCACACATTGGACATCTACTATCCTAAAGAGGATAAAGAGTCGTATCCGGTCATTGTCCACATCTACGGCAGCGCATGGTCCAGCAACAACTCGAAAGGGAACGCCGACCTGACCTCCATCGGTGAGGGTGCGGTGAAGGCCGGCTATATCTTCGTGACGCCGAACCACCGCGCAAACAACGATGCGGGGGCACGATGGCCCGGACTGCTCAACGATATCAAGGCGGTGGTGCGCTACCTCAGAGGCAATGCGGAATCCTTGAAGATAGACACCTCCTTCATCGCCATCTCAGGATTCTCCTCCGGTGGACACCTGGCGACCATGATGGGTGCAAGCCGCAACGTGAAGGAATATACCGTTGGCTCCACGACCGTGGACATAGAAGGTAAGTTGGGAAATTTCACGGAATTCAGCAGTAGCGTGGATGCGGTATGCGACTGGTCGGGTCCGGTAATCCTCAACAAGCTGAACTGCGGGAACGCCATGGACCTGAACAGCTTCATCTCGCCTATGATGAACAACTGCTCCGCCTCCCAATGCCCGGACATATATGCCTTGGCCACTGCGGTCACGTTCATGGATCCAAGCGATCCTCCATACATACTCGTACACGGTTCCGCAGACAACATCGTAGCACAATGCCAAAGCCAACTACTCTACGAGGAACTGCAGAAAAACAACATCGAGAGCAAATATATCCCTACAAGCAGCGGTCATGAGGTCAACAAGGGGAAAGTGCCGGACGTGATCGAATTCTTCAATGCGGCAAGGGAGAAGAAATTGGCAGCGATGCAGGAGAGGGAAGAACAAGAGGAACAAGGCGAGCAGAACAAGGTGTCAGGCACAACATCCGACAAACCCTCTGTGACCGTACAAAACGGGCGTCTACTCATCAGCGGAGGCGATGGTTCCGCCTGCGCCTTCGAGATCATCGACATCGTAGGGAAAACAGTCTTCCACGGTCTGTACAACTCACAAGAGCAGGAATACGACCTCTCGTCTCTTGCAGAAGGTGTATACGTCCTGAAGGCCGATACGGGATTTAACCATAAATTTATCAGATAACCTTATACAATTCCTAAACATTTATTGCAATTTACCTAGATTTGTCGTACCTTGGGAACTGCTGCATACGAACTAAGTACGTTTGTGGCAGTTCTCTTTTTTCTGCGAATGAGGAAGATTGCGCTTATATTGTGGATGTTTATTCTCTTCATGGATTCCTACGCTTCCATGGGGCAGAAGGCGCACGTACGTTTCAACCACTTCACCACCGAGAATGGTCTATCCTCCAACCTGATCTTCGCCATGGACCAAGACTCCTCCGGATTCCTGTGGTTAGGTACAGACTTCGGTCTGGACCGCTTCGACGGCAAACTCTTCAAGCACTTCAGGAAGGACAAATACCCCGACATGCACCGAGAGGACCTCTACTACGTGAAGTGCATGGATGGCGGCGTCTACGTGGGCAGTTTCAGCGGGACATTCCAAAAATACGACAGCAAAACAGATGGGTTCACAGACCTGATGCCCACAGAGCTGGACTCTCTAGGATATTCACAAATAAAGGGTGTGCAATGTGCATCCGACGGGACTCGTTACCTCTTCACGAACGAGAGGGTCTTCCGATACGACGCTCAACGTAAATGCTTCAACTCCAAGTTCCAAGCGTTCGACTCGCTTCGCTCCCCCTTCATTTCCTCCCTCCACATAGACAGTGGCAACCGCATCTGGATCGGCTCCATCAACCAGTTGAGCATATATGACACGAACGGACACGCCCTAAAGATTTTCAATGAGGAGCACGACCACTGCGGCTTTGTGTCAGGGATAGTCCCCATGGAGAAAAACAGATGGATCGTCACCTTCCTGAGCAACAGGGTATGGATCGTGGAATACCAGGACGAAGCCTTCCGCATCAGGGAAGAAATCCGCCTCCCCTTCAACAGCGTCAACAAGATAACGAGAGGGAAGAACGGTCGCTATTGGTTCGCCACCGACGGGGACGGGCTATGGTTCGCCGACTCAATAACAGTCTCCACCACCTTCACAGAAGTGGTTCCTACCAACGCCCCCACAGACGGACTGAGGAAGATATACTCCATCATCGAAAGTGAGGACGGCACGATATGGCTTGGCACGCAAAACTCAGGTCTCTGGTCGCTCAACATGGACGACCACTCGACCATCCTATACTCGAAGGACTATGGGTTCCCCCACTCCGCCTGCACCTCCTTCACGGAGGACGGACACGGCAACATCTTGGTCGGTTCGGACGGCAACGGTGTCTACTCCGTATCGCCAGACTTCAGGGAAATCAAGCAGTACCACCTATCCTGCGACAACGTATTAGGCGTCAATTCCACCCACGAAGGAATTTACGTCTCCACATGGGGAGGCGGACTATACGCCCTCTCACCGTCCGGCACATCCACTCCCGTCAGCCACGACCCGGACTTCAACCCAACAAAGATATTCTTCCACGTCTGCGAGACCTCAGACAGTACCATATGGGCCTGCTCCGCAAACGATGACCCATACATCAAACGCAACAACGAACCATGGCGGAGAATGTCCCTAAAAGACGAGGAAAACCCTAGTCTGGAAAGCAAATGGACCACCCGTGTGATGAACGCCTCAGGGAAATCGTGCTGGATCATCTCCACCAACCTATTATGGCTATTCGACGGAACAACCCCTCACGTCGTCCACCCTGAAATCTACGCCTCAAAATCGCACAACCCGTTCGTCGTGGTGGACGCAGACCGCGACGAGGAGGGGAACCTCTACGTGCTCTCCAACCACGGCATCCTGCGCTTCTCGGCCGACAACCTCGCGATGGACACACTCTCCTTCATGCCCAAAGACTCGTACCGTATCATCCGACGGGACGACAACGGCAACTTCTGGGTCGCCTCCGCCAACGGCATCTTCTCCTTCGACTATCAACACAAAACATACTCAAGGCTTCCGGGCAACTACCCAGACCTGTTCTACTACAAGTCAAGCTACAAGGACTCCAACGGCAGGCTCTACTTCGGCACAGCGGAAGGATTCTACTCCTTCGACCCCAAGAACATAGCGCCAGACACGCTCATCCAGCACCTTTCCTTCGCTGAACTATATGTCTCAAAAGAGAAAATCAACGGTGATAACCCATTGCTAAAAGGGGGCGATCTCTCCGATCTGAAAGGGTTGGAGCTAAAATACGGCATGACGGATGTAGACCTCCACGTGGACCTTGTCGACCATTCATACAGGGAGAAAGCCACCCTTCGCTATAGGCTAAAGGGACTAACGGATACATGGACTCCAGTGGGCGAAAAAAGGGTCATATCCTTCAACTTCATACCGACTGGGCACTACACCCTAGAGGTGGAAGCATTCCGTTCGAACATAGGCAAACCCCTGAAACACATCGAATTGGAGATAAACGTCCTCCCACCATGGTGGAACACTTGGTGGTTCCGCACAATTCTACTGCTAATCGCAGGCTCGCTCCTATTCATTCCCCTACACAAGAAAATCATACAGTTGAAGAAGGAAAAAGCATTGCTGAAGGATGAAATAGATGAGCAGACAGCCCTTTTGGAGAAGACTAGGCGTGAACGTCAAAAACTGATCCATGCCCTTACCCACGACCTGCACAACCCGCTGTTCGCCGTAGTGGGCGAAAGCCCTTCCATCACGGAGGAGACTACAACGGAGGAAATCGTCGAATTGGTGATCGACAAGGCCCTGTTGGACGACAACCTGCTCTTGCTGATAGGCATGGACCCTGAAACAAAAAAGGGGATCAAGGAGATGCTGAGCAACTACATCCACATGAAAGAAGCCGCCAATTGGGAAGAGGCGGTCGAATCGATAGAGATGTTAGCTCCAGACATCATCGTCTGCGACATGGGGAACTCCATGGGCGGAGAAATGAACCGGTTGCTCTCCTCCGACAGCCTGAAACACATTCCTATCCTTTTCGTCTCCGACAAGAACGAGGAAACCGACCGACTTTTGGGTCTAATCTATGGGGCAGTGGACTTCATGGCGAAACCATTCAACCAACTCGAGCTACTGCTTAAATTAACCAATATATTGAAAATCAAGCAAGAGCAACAGAAGGTTATCCTGCAACGGACAATGACAAACAAGGTGAAGAACGCAATGGACAACACCCAACAGGAAGAGACCATCCACCCGTTCCTACAAGCCTTCGTCGATGTTGTCAGAAGCAAATACCAAGACAGTGAAACCTCGCCAGACTCCCTAGCCTCAGCCCTTATGGTAAGCAAACCGACAATGAACAGGAAGATCAAGGCGCTGACAGGCAAAACACCGATGGAATGGGTGACGGAGTATCGACTCAACAAAGCCCTCCAACTGCTGCAGGACCACAACGATGGCAAAAACATTTCGGAGATAGCCTATGAAGTAGGGTTCAGCGACCCATCTTACTTCTCGAAGAAATTCAAGGACCAGTTCGGAATCCTTCCTTCCCAGGTGAATTAACCGCTTCGACGCACCAACGTCCCCCCTATCGGGCAAATTAATCAAGCTGCGTGTGGCGCACTGAAATCTCTTCCGACAGGAACACGGAAGCGGACTTCTTGAACTTCTCCTCCGACTCCGTCGTGAAGAACTGGCATGAACCACCCTTCGTCAAGAGTTTCTCCATGGAGACATGACGTTGGAGGTAATCCTCCAAACTGGAGGCGACAATCGCCCCCTGCGAAATGATGCGGATATGCGCAGGCAGGTATTTCCTAATCTTAGGCAACAACAAAGGGTAGTGCGTACAACCCAAAATGACCGTATCGATCTGGTCGTCCTTCGCCAATAACTGGTCCACATATTTCTTCACGAAATAATCCGCGCCATCCGAATCGTATTCCGAGTTCTCCACCAGCGGCACCCAAAGCGGGCAAGCCACGGAAGAGATGACAATCTCAGGGAAAAGTTTATGGATCTCTATCGGGTACGACTCCGACTGCACCGTTCCGATGGTAGCGAAGAGGCCGACATGCTTCGTCCGGGTATACTCACCGATCTGCTCGATAGTGGGGCGAATAACGCCCAGGACACGACGGTCGGGGTTCCATTTCGGCAAATCATACATTTGGATGGACTTCAACGCCTTGGCCGAAGCCGTGTTACAGCCCAAGATGACGAGGGGGCAACCCAACTCGAATAGTTTCTCGACGCATTGACGGGTAAACTCGTAGACAACATCGAAGGAGCGTGTACCATACGGTGTACGCGCATTATCACCCAAATAGAGATAATCATATTCGGGCAAACGCTTACGGATCTCCGACAAGATGGTCAACCCACCATATCCTGAGTCGAAAACACCAATCGGACCAGACTGATTAGGGAACTGTGCCATACCATCCAACATTTAAGGCGAATCCGGGGATTCACCGTTTCATACGATAAAGATGGGTTAGGGAAAACTCCCCGAGTCTATTCCCCCAACCCATCATAAGACAAAAAAAGAGGACAGAACGTCCTCTTTCCTTTATGCGGAACATTAATTACTTAATGTTCAATTTCTTCTTGAGCAACGGAGTGACATCAATCGCATCGCCAGACTTGTAAAGCAATGTGTTCAAATCGTAGATGTAGAGGAAACCATTCTCTGCACCCACCTCTTCAATCGCCTTACGCAACTTCTCACGGATAGGAGCTTGCAACTCCTCCTGCTTCTGTTGCAACAAAGTCTGAGCCGACTGATAGTATTGTTGAACCTTCATCTGAAGCATTTGAATCTCCTCCATCCTATTCTTCTTGATGGCATCATCCCACTTCGCCTCACCATCTTTGTATTCTGTCAGCTTACGATTGTACTCATCCTCCATTCTCTTGATCTCACCCTCATGTTGTGCGGCAAGGTCTTTCAAGGATGTCTCAATCTGAGTGACCTCCGGCATGGCAAGAAACAACGTCTGAACATCCAAGTAACCCAATTTAATTTGAGTGTTTTGAGCCATACCGAAAGCTGGCATAGCCAAAAATAACAAAGCGATTAATTTTTTGTACATAATATTTACATTAAAGAAATTTCTAAACTTTCAGCGCACGAAGTTACAAAATTATTTTGCATATCCCAACTTCGTCAACACCTCATCACTGATATCCACCTTGACGGAGAAATAGATGAGGTTGGAGCTGCTCGCCTTATCCAAAACGACGGTGTAGCCCTTCGTGTCGGAAACATCCTTCACAGCCACATAGACCTCGTCCTGAATAGGTTTCATCAAACTCTCACGTTTCTTGAAGAATTCGCCCTGAGGACCGAAATACTTACGTTTCAGTTCGTTCGCCTCCTTTTCCTTGGCTACGATCTCATTCTCCTTCTTCACCTTCATCTCATCAGAAAGGAAAACCACCTCCGTTTGGTAGTTCTTGTAAAGGATCTTGGCCTCCTCATTCTTAGCCTCCACCTCTTTTTGCCACTTCTCGGAGATTTGCTTCAATTGCTCGTTCGCCGACTCGTACATAGGAATATTCTTCAAAATATATTCCATATCGAGCACAGCCACTTTCTGGGCGGAAGCGCAACAGAAGGCACCCACCGCCAATAATGTCATAATCAATTTCTTCATATTCGTCACTTATT
>JAGCWA010000005.1 GCA_017962085.1 Paludibacteraceae bacterium | reverse complement strand
TAACCATATCACACTTGTTCATGAAAACGACCAAGCGAGGCACGTTCACCTGACGAGCCAAAAGGATGTGCTCGCGAGTTTGAGGCATCGGACCATCAGTAGCGGCAACCACGATGATGGCACCATCCATCTGAGCGGCACCAGTCACCATGTTCTTCACATAGTCGGCGTGACCTGGACAGTCAACGTGTGCGTAGTGACGGTTAGCAGTCTCATACTCGATGTGAGCGGTGTTGATGGTGATACCACGCTCTTTCTCCTCAGGAGCGTTATCGATCTGATCGAATGATTTGATCTCTTCCTTACCGAATCCCTTGTCGTGAAGAACTTTAGAGATAGCGGCGGTCAAAGTAGTCTTACCGTGGTCAACGTGACCAATAGTACCGATATTTACGTGCGGTTTGGAACGGTCGAATTGTTCTTTTGCCATAATTATAATTATTTAATTTATTAATGTAAAATCTAAACGTATAAGATTTGAGCCGATGACGGGAGTTGAACCCGTGACCTCTTCCTTACCAAGGAAGTGCTCTACCACTGAGCTACATAGGCAACACGAGCGGAAGACGGGATTCGAACCCGCGACCCTCAGCTTGGAAGGCTGATGCTCTACCAACTGAGCTACTTCCGCATGGGTTGTGGGTAGTGATGGATTCGAACCACCGAAGGCAAGAGCCAGCAGATTTACAGTCTGCCCCATTTGGCCACTCTGGTAACTACCCGATTGTTTAAGAAAACTGGCCACGCCTTATATTATAAAGGCAGTTTTCCTTGAGCCTCTTGTCGGATTCGAACCAACGACCCCGAGATTACAAATCACGTGCTCTGGCCAACTGAGCTAAAGAGGCATTCCCAAAACAAGCCGTCCGAGGGTTTCTCGAAACGGCTTGCAAATGTAGACATTATTTTTATCTCCGCAAAATTTTCGCGCTATTTTTTTGCGTCATTCTGCTTTTCCTTAGTTTTCAATACCGAACGTATCATCGCATCCATCGAATTGTCGAACGCCTCCTCGAAGGAGTTCGCGGTCTTGGAGACCACCAATTCGTTCCCCGGCAACAAAACTTTCAACATCACTTTCTTGTTTTCAGTCGTCTCAGGTTTAACCAACTCTAGCGTCACATCCGCGGACGTTATCCTGTCGGAATACTGCTCCAACTTCACAATCCTCTTCTGGATGAACTCTTCCAACTTCACTGTAGCGTCAAAATGAATCGCTTTCACATTCACTTCCATGGTCATTTCCTCCTTAATTTAAAGCTCTCGGATGAGCTAGTTTGTAATTCTTTTGTAACTGTTCGAAAGTTGTATGCGTGTATACCTCCGTCGCTGCCAGATTCGCATGCCCTAACAACTCTTTCACCGCCTCCAAGTCCGCCCCGTTGTTCAACATCGCCGTGGCGAATGTGTGCCTGAGCACGTGCGGACTCCTTTTCGAGAGGGTGCTGACTGCCGTAATGCACCGGTGGACAATCCTGTAGACCAACATCGGATAGAGCGGCTCCCCATTAGGACGCACGAAGAAGTGACCCGACCGGTCGGGCACCGCCTCGTCCCTTACGGACAGATACGCCAGCATCGAGTCCTTCAACGACTCCCCAAACGGCACGTAACGCTGTTTGTTCCTCTTTCCGTTGACCAGTACGGTCCGCGACCGAAGGTCCACGTCCGTGTCCTTCAACGCTATCAACTCGGAAAGACGGATGCCTAACGTATAAAAGGTCTCCATGATCAACTCATCACGAACCGCCTCGTACCCCTCGCCATATATGTCGGCACGACCGGAGAACAACTCCGTCATCTCCTCTTCCCGAAGGAATTTCGGCAATCGCTTCTGCCGCTTGGGCGAGACCACTTGGCTCATGGGGTTCTTCCTCACCTCCCCCATCCTGCATAGATAGGAGAAGAACGACTTCAACGCCGACAGTTTCCTGTTCACCGACGATGCGGAGACCCCCGCCTCCATCATGGATACTATCCACTCCCTGACCAAACTTGAATCTACTTTGTCCGGGACGAACTCCTCCGCCCCGCTCCGCTCCAATACGAACTTCTCGAATTGCGATAGGTCAGCCTGATAAGAAACAAAAGTATGAGAAGAATAGCCCTTCTCATACTTTATATATTGCAGAAATCTATCAATCAACATACGAAGAAGGTATTGCTTACAAGCTTTGTACGAATATACAAAACTATTTTGAAATACGCAACACCCACGCGTACTTTTTTTAGCCGAAACCCGAAATTCGAGCCCCCGTCGAAGCGTGCTCTTATTCCTCTGTACGTCTCAGTTGCTGCACATAAATAGCGTGCATCATCTGCTGACGTTTTACCACTGACGGCTTCTCAAATTGTTGTCTCTTGCGCAACTCCTTGATGACACCAGTTTTTTCAAACTTTCTCTTAAACTTCTTCAAGGCTTTCTCGATGTTCTCGCCTTCTTTTACTGGAACTACAATCATAATTTATTTTAATGTTTTATATTAGTCTTCAAAAAGCGACCGCAAAAATAGAGATTCTTTTTTTATTCCACAAACGTTTTGGCAAAACTTTTTTCTCCTAATTTTGTTTTCTTCCCCTCTTTTTCTTATCTTTACGTTTCTAATCTTAAATATAATACGTGTATGGACATACTGATCAACCGCTTCATGAAGTACGTCACGATGGAAACCACATCCGACGAATCCTGCGCCAACTGCCCGAGCACCCAAGGTCAACTCGTCTTGGCGAATTACCTGGTCGACGAACTGAACAAACTTGGAGCCAAGGATGTCTCCCTGGACGAGAACGGATATGTCATGGCCACTATCCCCTCCAACATCAACAAGCCTGCGCCCGTCATCGGATTCATCGCCCACATGGACACGAGCCCGGAGGCATCAGGCAAGGATGTGAAGCCTAAAATCGTCCGTTTCAGCGGTGCGGATGTCATCATCAACACGGAAAAGAATATCTCCCTCTCCATGGCCGACTTCCCCGAAATGGAGGCTTTCCTCGGCCAAGACGTCATCGTGAGCGACGGAACAACCTTGCTCGGAGCGGACGACAAGGCGGGCATCGCGGAAATCATGACCATGGTCGAGCTGATGCAGTCCGACCCTACCATCCAGCACGGAGAGATTAAAATAGCCTTCACGCCTGACGAGGAGATCGGCAGGGGCGCGGACCGGTTCGACGTCCAGAAGTTCGGCGCGCAATGGGCCTACACGGTCGACGGCGGCGCCATCGGAGAGATCCAATACGAGAACTTCAACGCAGCGGTGGCGGAAATCCATATCACAGGCAAGAACGTGCACCCGGGCGAGGCAAAGGGTAAGATGATCAACGCCGCCAGAATAGCGGCCGCCATCCAGAGCTCCCTCCCCTTCTCGGAAGTGCCGGAAAGGACTTCGGGCTACGAGGGATTCTTCCACACGCTGGAGGTGCGCTGTACCCCGGAAAGCGGTTACCTGAAAATGCTGATACGCGACCATGACAAGGCTCGCTTCGAATACAAGAAGGATTTGCTGAGGAAGAACTGCGAACTCATCAACATCCAGCACGGAGGCGGTGGCATCGACCTCCATATCAAGGACCAATACTACAACATGAAGGAGAAACTCCTTCCTTACATGAACATCGTGGACATCGCCAAGGAGGCTATGCTGAAGTGCAACGTCATCCCTAAACCGACTCCTATCAGGGGCGGCACCGACGGCGCGACGCTCTCATTCAAAGGTCTTCCTTGCCCGAACATCTTCACGGGCGGCATGAACTTCCACAGCAGATACGAATACATTCCTATCCGCTCCATGGTCTCCGCAGTGAACGTGCTGACGGAGATATGCAAAATCACCGCAAGATAAGTAAAGGGGAGTTGATGGCTTATGACAAGAGGAAAATCCATATGCGAATACCTGAAGAGCATCCGTAAACAGATCGCGAAGGCCAACGGCATCGACTATGCCCCTATCCATTGCACGCATAAGGGTGACTGCGCAGGCACATGCCCCGCCTGCGAGCAGGAGCGTGAATACCTGGAACGGCAACTGTATGCGAGACAAAAGATGGGTGCCCCCATCAAGATCATAGGGCTCTCCATGGCGCTGGCGTCCGGAAGCGCATGCTCTTCGGGACCATCGTCCCCGGCGAACCCTTCGGAAACGAATCCTAACCCAAATGACACAGCCTTACTGGGCGAAGAGTTCCGCCCGGCGTGCTCCGACTCGTCCACCGCACAAGATGACAGTTCAGGTCCGGAGGAGAGGAATTGCAAAAGCGATTCGTCTCCATGTTTCACTCTTACTGAATGGGAGGAGATGTATTTGGAATGCGTTCCGCCTCCGTGTCCCGTAGACACCTTCCGTTACCCCGAGCTGGACGGAATGGTTGCAAGGAGCCCGGAATCCCCTGGCAAGGAAGACTCAACCCAATCCGCCCCAAAAGCACTGGAATCCACCCAGCCTGACGACGATGTGATCATGGGTGCGGTGGTCATGACTCCACCACCCTCCTTCCCTGGCGGCAGAGACTCCCTGATAGCTTTCCTGAAAGAGAATCTCCACTACCCTCAATCAGCCATCGATGACCGTATTGAAGGGACAGTACGCGTCCGGTTTGTCGTCAGACCCGACGGCACCATCTCCAACGCTAACGTGACACAAAGTGTTGACCCACGGCTGGACGAAGAAGCCTTACGGATAGTTCGATCGATGCCCAACTGGAAACCAAGCAGTAAAGGCGTAAATACCCCCTACATCTTACCCATCCGCTTCTCCCTGGAGGGAAACAACCCGACAACTTCCGCTGAGGAGGTGAAAGAATCGGAGTGATTCAGTGCCCACATCAGAACATTCTGTAGATAGGCGGACGACGGCCTCATATCGCATTAGACATGTGGCATTTACGATTCAACCATTTACTATTTACAATTAGTGCTGGCGCGATGATTCCGCCTCAAATTCCATGTCGCATTTTCTCCGTGGGGATTTGCGGTCAATTCCTCATCTAAATGAGAGAACCGTGAAGTTAACTGATAATTCCGTGGGGCATGCGAATAAAAAATCACCACTTCACAATATGTTATAAGGGGGAAAACACCTACATTTGCGGCAAAATATCAATAATCACAGATGAAAATATACATTAAACTGTTAAGCATCTGCACGATACTCCTGCTGGCAGGTTGCAACGCAAGGGTCTCCACCCATATCACAAAAGCATACCCGGAAACAGACGTCAAACAGGAGATTAAAATGGTAAAGACGGATGATCTCTTACCCGAAAACACCGAGGTGATCGGCAAAGTGAAGGTGGGAGACAAAGGAGCCACGGCAACCTCAAAATGCACCTACCCCAAGGTGATAGAGATAGCGAAGGAAGAGGCGAGGAAAGCGGGCGGCAACGCTATTAGGATCACACAACACAAAATCCCTGACTACCATTGCACCTGCCACAGAATAAAGGCAGACATCCTACGCATAGAGAATGTGGACTCCTACTTATTCGGAATGCCGCTAAAAAAGACAGAAAACATAGAGATAAGTGACTCGAACTATACAGTACTGAACATATACCGTCCGAATGAAATCGGACTGAATCCTGCCTACAACCTTCACCTCGGCGACGTCATCCTCTGCCGGGTGCAAAGAGATTACAAGAAAACGGTTTTAATCAAAACAGACAGTGCATCAACGCTTTGGGTAAAAACCGAATCGAAGGAAGAGATACCGGTCGACTTCAAGCCGGGGCAGGTCTACTACCTGCATTGCGGATCCACGGCAGGTGCTCTTGTGCCTCGCCCCACCCTATCACTCATGGAAAACGGACGTAACAAGGAGGAGTTCCTATCGTTTAATCCCAAGAACTACGATGCAACCGTGGACACGTTCGAGATCACCAAGAAGGGAAAATCCATATCCTACGGGAGAGCTTCCTCAACGGCTAATGGAGATTCCTCCTCAAGCAAGCACATAAATGGACAAAACCTCAAAGAGCCGAAGAAAATGGTCATAGCCATCAATGTGGGGTACAGCCGGCGCTTGGGGTTAACCTCCAAAGATGTTTTGCCGCAATTCGTCGAGCACATGGAAAACGTCAAGAATGGCTATAACGTTGGATTGGACTTCACCGGATTCCCCTCCGAAGTGGTTGGCGCAGGTGCTAAACTCGCGGTGTTCTGTGCATCCAGAATGAGAACCATCAATTACATAGACGAGAACAACACACCCGCCACCCACGATGTGAACGACACATACACCATCCCGCTCGTGGGCCCGATGCTGACAACCCGCATTCATCCCGGGGACATGAACAAGGTCATCTTAGCGGATTTCTCAATGGGATATATGGGTTATACGGAAAGAGGAGGGGACGCCTACTCGTCATACAAATGCAAAGGGGGCACGATGTATCTTTCCTTTGACCTCGGCTTCGACTATTGGTTTGACCATAACGGGGCCATTGGCTGTAAGCTATCATTAATCGCTGGTTCATTGTCAAAATACACCATAAAGAAAGACGGGAGGAATGAGGTCTACAAATTCGAGAAAGATAACCGTGAAGACCTTTCAAGAATCGATTTTTCCGTCGGCCTCCGATTCGGGAAATAAAACGAAGAGAATTAAGGATTTCCTAAGGGACGATGACAATTCCTCGCCCACTAATTGTAGAGACGATGAGTACATCATCTCCACGGCAGGTGACGTCCAAAAATGAATAATCATTTTACATAAATCTTTATTATCTTTGCCCAAAATAGAGGTTTTATGGAACAGAAAAAGGAGAATTGGGGATCACGGGTCGGACTCATCCTGGCGATGGCGGGAAGCGCCGTAGGCATCGGCAACTTCCTGCGATTTCCTATCCAAGCCATCCAAAACGGAGGTGGCGCCTTCATCATCCCCTATATCGTGTCGTTCGTCCTCCTAGGACTGCCCTTGGTCATGGTGGAATGGTCGACCGGCAAGTTCGGCGGCCTGCACGGGCACCACTCGCCCCCGATGATCATGCAACGACTGGACCACCACAAGATATGGCGCTACACGGGCTCCTTGGGCCTCTTCTCCAGCCTCATCATCTCCTCCTACTACTGCTACATAGAGAGCTGGATCCTCTCCTACGCAATACACTCCGTGATCGGTTCGTTCAACGGCATGACGGAGACGGAGATATCCGCCTTCTTCGACACCTACCTGAACCTCAAGGAGTCCACGTTCGGAATCCCTTACGACACCCTACTCTGCTTCATCTTCTGCCTATGGCTGAACATCTTCATCATCAGCAAGGGAATCAACAAGGGAATCGAGCGGGTCGCCAAGATATGCATGCCGATGCTGTTGTTCTTCGGTCTATTCCTCGTCGTCAAGGCATACTCCCTCAAGGCGGGCGACAATGGTGCCATCTGCGACGGAACGACCGCCATCGACTTCCTTTGGACACCCAACTTCGACGCATTGTCCAACCCTAAGATATGGTTGGCGGCGGCGGGACAGGTCTTCTTCACGCTCTCCCTCGGCATGGGAGCCATACAGACCTACGCCTCCTACTTGAAGCGGGACGAGGACATCGCCCTCAGCTCCATGACCTCCGCCTTCACCAACGAATTCACGGAGATCATCCTCGGTAGCGCCATCATCATACCGATCGCTGTCGGCTACCTCGGTATCGACAAGGTGGTCGAGCTGGCGCAGACGGGAGGATTCGGACTGGGCTTCCGCACCATGCCTTATCTTTTCGGGCAATGGGGAGATTTCCTGTCGGCCATCGCGGGGCTAGCCTTCTTCGGGCTGCTCTTCTTCGCCGCCATCACCTCCTCGCTCTCCACCACGCAACCCTTCGTGGCCTTCCTCTCCAACAGCTATAACTGGTCGCAGAAAAGCACCTCCTACACCCTTGGCGCGATCATTCTCATCATCGCCCTTCCGTGCATCTTCTTCTTCGAGAAAGGGGTGTTCGACCAATACGATTTCTGGGGAGGCACCGTGGCCCTCTTCCTCTTCGCCACCATAGAAGCCATCGCGTTCTCTTGGGTGATGGGCATCGAAAAGGGGTGGAAACTGATCAACTACCATGCGGACATGCAGATACCGAAGTTCTTCAAATATGTGCTGAAGTATGTCACACCGACCATGCTGATCACCATCTTCCTCGCCGCCCTCTTCAAGCCGAAGAACGACGATTGGTCACTGATCAGCCTGAAGGGATGGCCATTGGACGACTCCGCCATCATAGCGGAGCTTACCCACCAAGGCATATCGGCCGACGACCCGAACATCGCCTACATCGACGGAGCCAGAATCGGCATGGCCATACTTCTGGTGCTCGTCTGCGTACTAATCTGGCATGCGTCCTACACCAGGGAACAACGCATCCTCAAAGAGAGAAGGGAGGGTAAATCATGAAAACATCCGTTCTATTCATGCTCATCGTGCAGGGCACCGTGACCGTCATACTCGGCATCCTCTTCCATAAGGTGTTGACGATTGGGAAGAAGGAGAAGAAGGAAAAAGAGGAGCGAGAGAATTAAGATTTAAGAAACGTTAGTTCGACGTGGGCAATTAAGAGTTATAGGGATAATGTGAATCATCCCTATAATCCAGATGTTATAACTACCATAGCATTCTATGATAAAAGGACGCACAAGATTAAGTCTTCCATAGACCTAGCTTACAATAAATCAGGAGAATACATACCATATTCGACTGAAATTGTCAAGGGGAGGGAAAAAATCTTTGGAACCCACTATCATAAGTGGCCTGCAGGAGAAAAAGGGAAATCTGGCCGTACGCGTCATGATACCGGAAACTCATACGCACCGACTGAAAAAGAAATGCATTATATAAAATTTGTCGCTCTTCCGTCGATTGCACTCCCTGCACAACATCTGGCAATTCTCGGCAATGTGTTGAAGGGAATTTAACGATACGTTTATTTATGCTAATTGTAACCGATTTGTAACACCTACTTTTTCCCGATTATGGTCACTTCATCTTAATTTTGTATCATCATGCAATAAATGGAATCATGACTATAGGAATCGTTATAAAGCTTTTGGGATCTCTTGCTTTGCTTATCTATGGAATGAAGATAATGAGCGAAGCGTTGCAAAAGATGGCTGGACCAGGGTTGCGCCATATATTAGCAAGAATGACATCCAACCGTATTTCAGGTATGCTCACTGGTATGTTTGTGACGTGTGCCGTACAATCCTCTTCGGCAACCACTGTTATGACTGTTTCGTTTGTTTCTGCGGGTCTTCTGACGCTGACACAGGCCATCAGCATCATCATGGGAGCTAATATTGGTACTACGCTTACCGCTTGGATCATGTCATTAGGATACAATGTGGATCTGTCGAATGTTGTCTTCCCCGCTTTTATGTTGGGTATGTTGCTCATCTACAAAAAGAAACATCGTGTGGCTGGTGATTTTTTATTCGGAATAGCTTTTCTATTCTGGTCGTTGGTGATGCTCAACTCCACAGGAAAAAGCATGGATCTGGAGCACAACGCAAGTGTAGTGGCTTTCTTTTCGTCATTCGACACAAGCAGTCATTTCACCATTCTCATTTTTCTCTTTGTCGGCACCCTGATAACATGTGTTGTGCAATCATCGGCTGCTGTGATGGCCATCACCATCTTGCTCTGCTCCACGGGGGTCCTCCCCATCCACCTTGGCATAGCACTGGTAATGGGCGAGAATATTGGCACCACGGCGACAGCTAATCTTGCTGCTATGGGAGCGGGCATTCCTGCGAGAAGAGCAGCCTTAGCTCACTTACTGTTCAATGTGTTCGGTGTTTTCTGGGTTTTATGTGTGTTCTACCCATTCGTCAATATGGTCTGCTGGCTGGTCAACTATGATCCTGAAGCATCTGGACAGGTAGCGCGACTTCCCGTTGTACTGGCCATGTTCCATACCTGCTTCAACCTAATCAACACATCCATCCTATTGCCTTTCGTTTCTCAGATAGAACGAATTGTCTGTCGCCTTTTGCCTGAGACAAGCGAGAAAGAACGACAACCTGTCACGCTGCATTTCATCAACGGAGGACTCATGACAACACCTGAAATCTCTGTACTTCAAGCGCAAAAAGAGGTGATACACTTTGCCGAACGTATGCAACGTATGTTTGGCATGGTGAGGAGTTTGCTCGATGAAAAGGAAAAAAAAGAGATCGAACGTCAACACGAGCGAATCTGCAAATACGAAGAAATAGCCGACCGCATGGAAATAGAAATCGCCTCCTATTTGGAGAAGGTGAGCAATGAACGATTGTCTGACGACACAAAGGGGAAAATACGTTCCATGCTACGTATGATAGGAGAATTGGAATCTATCGGTGACTCATGTCGGAAGATTTCACAAACCATTCATCAACGAAATGAACTTGACGAAGATTTCTCTCTACAACAGTACGAATATATGCACGAAATGATGCATCTTGTAAACGAAGCCATCACTCAGATGATGGTTGTCATGAACGGAAGACGAGAAAACGTAACCATTGAACCTTCGTTAGAGATTGAAAACGACATCAATGCGTTGCGAGATAAAATAAAAAACGATAACATCACCAATGTGAATACAAAGAGAGACTCTTACATCGTCACAACACTCTGTACCGACATTATCGCCAGTTGCGAAAAAATAGGTGATTATATCATTAACATACTAGAAGCACGAATAGGAAGACGTCACATCTTCTTCCGCGGATTACACATGGATTGCGACAAGAAAGAGGTTTATATTGATGGGGAACCTATTAATCTCACGCTCACGGAGTTCAATTTACTTTACGAACTTCTATCTTGCAGAGGCTCCATCTGCTCCCGTCAGCAACTCATGGAGAAAGTCTGGACGGGTGTGGTGGTTACCGGACGTACTGTCGATGTGAACATCACCCGACTTCGCAAAAAACTGGGACCCTACGCGCATTGCATCGCCAACAAACAAAGTCTTGGATATTATTTCGATGATAAATTCGGACAATGATGGTCTAACTCTTAGTTAATAAATTTACAGAATAAATCTCAGTAATAAACATACGGAATCACACTAGGAAAAATCTATGCTTCTATAAACGAGAGTGGTCGCCACGATTCATCGAGAATGCGTGGCGACTGTTTTATCTATCATTTATCACTCTTCCGTCGATTACATTCCCTACACAACATCTGGCAATTCTCGGCGATGGTGCGACCGCCCTCTTTCCATGGGGTGATGTGGTCGGCCTCCATTTGCTCTATGTCGAAATGCTTGCCACAGATTTTGCAGATGCCTTGCTGACGCTCATAGACCTCTCGTTTCGTGTTGTCGTCGAAGGCACGGATGCCCAGGTGGTGCTCGTCGCCGTCTAATACGTAGGCGTAGATGCCCGACTTTTTCTGCACATCACTGTCCATCATCAGTTTCGTTACCTTTTCTTCCAACGCAGTAGCATCCAACGACTGCTCCTTGAATTTTTCGTACAGCGTTCCCCAATCCACGCCCTTCATCTCTTTGCGGTATTTGGGGAAGAGGGCCTTCACCCAGTTGATGACACTGCTGAAGTGATTCCAGAGTGCGACTGCGTTAGGGTCGTGCTGGTGGTTGCCCATATAGACCTCGATGTTCCCTTTGGAGATCCAGCGGATGGCTGTTTCGAGGTAGTCTTGGCGGATGGGCGAACCGCTCACGTACTTGCTCGCCAACCCGTAAGCAGCACAGTTGCTTTTGCTGAAATAACGCTTTGCATCACTCACCCAACTGCCAGCATAGACCGCATTGCGCAGCTCCTGCTCGGTCAGTTTCTCGCCCGCTATGTTGATGGTCTCGAACCATTTCAGTTTCTCGCTGTCGGTGCCACTACAGATATACACTTGCAATTCGTAATTGAGAATCTGCTCCTTTTCGTCTTCCTGCAGGTTATGGAAATACTTGAAGAGATAGGCGAAGTCGCCGTTCACATATTGGCAGATGGAGATGGTACGTTGTTGTCCGTCGATGATCTCGAACGTGCCATCGTCGCGTGTCGCCCAGTACATCACATTGAGGGGAAAGCCCTGCGTGAGGGTGTCGATAACGGCGGCACGTTGTTTATCGCCATAGACGAACTCCCGTTGGTAAGGCGGACGCACATCCAGCTTGCCGCCAAAAGCCTTCACACCTTGTTCCGCATTGTCCGCATACCCATTGGTCAGGTCGCGGACTGTTATTTTATGCAATTTGATTTCCATATAGCTTGGGTTTTATATCGTAATTGAAATAATATTTTAGTTCAACTCTATTAAATGCTATTCTGTATCTCCAGCACTGCGTTAAGCCTTTCCCTGAGATATTCCGCCACGAGTGTTATCATATCGTCGGGCGACCCACTTCGTGCGAAACTATCGAATGCCTCGTAGTAGCGGCGACGGTCGGCGAACTTTATATTCACAGGCGGATAGCCTGCTCGGATGAGTTGCAGGTTCATAAGCAGACGACCAGTGCGTCCGTTGCCGTCAATGAAGGGGTGTATGCTTTCGAACCGTAGATGGAAAAGCGACACTTGCTCAGCGATATGCAACTTGCCATACTTTTCCTCCATGTCGGTGATTAATTCTTCCATTTTGGGTTGAATCAAGTAGGGTTGTACGGGTTCGGTCAGAGCGCCAGCTATACGGACGGGCACTCTTCTGTATCGTCCCGCATCCTCGTGTCGGTGGGCAAGCACCAGCGAATGGATGCAATGTATGTCGTACTCTGACAAAGGACGTTTTTGCTTTGTCAGTTCCTCCATTGCCTCGAAAGCCTCCTTGTAACCCACAGCCTCAAGGTGGTCTTTCAAAGGTTTTCGGTCGATGGTCATTCCCTGCAGCACCATGGCAGTCTCTTGCAAGGTAAGGGTGTTTCCCTCAATAGCATTACTGTTGTAGGTATGTTCCACCACGAAGACCTCTCTGAGTGCTTCCACTTCCGCAGGGGAGAGAGGTCGCATGTCTGCCAATTTTTTTTGCAGCGCATCCACCTCCATCAGTAGTGGCGTGTACACTTTCTTGTCTGCCCGTTTGCTATAAGATCGTGCGTCCACAGGTTGTGTGGCATTAGCAGGAATGTAATAGAGATTTCCCTTGCGGATTACGCCCGGGATTCTGCCATCGGAGCATAATACCCTTATGCGGCGGGAGGATAGCCCCCACCTTTCAGCCGCTTCTGTGATTTTCATATAACCTTCCATATTATTCCGATTTATGATATAAAACCACTACAAAGGTATTATATTATTCCGATTTTCACCAAAATCACCGTTATATTATTCCGATTATGTGATTTTTCGGAATAATATCACTTCTTTCCATACTCTTCCGTGCCTTCTGCCGCCATGTTCGGTTGTTGGTCGAATAGTGGGTATTCTTTTTTGTTTGGCTGACGACGACGGATGAGGATACGAGAATATGGACATTTATGCTCACCATTGATGTTTAATGCTATGTCAGTTCTGCCTCTATAATTTTTCTTCACGCCAATACTTGCCGCCATTGTTCCACTTCCTACACCTATCAATTCAAATTGTTCTGGATTATATTGTTCGAGAAATGAATCTGGAACTCCCATTACTCCATAAAAGTCATAAGGAATTTCATTTACAGCAGTAATATCTATAGCATCAAAATTTTCATAACAAGGATACTCTTCAGAATTGTATGATTTATAGAGAATTAATTCTTCATGACGCTTTGCTATATCAAGATTTGTATACCAGATTATGTTTCCAAACTGTTGATAACGAATACCTTCTCGAATTTTTATCGATTTGCTTTCAAAATCGTATGGTATCTGAAATAGCTTAGGGGAATTGTACCCAATCCAAAGCAGATTATCCTTTATTAACGGAAAAATTTCCTTATAGTGTAATGCATTCTGATTTCCAATAATCACAAATTTCTTGTTGTATTTCATCAATTGTGCCACGTACTCTCTAAACAGCGAAAAAGGAGGGTTGGTCACTACAATATCCGCTTGCTTTAACAGTTCGATGCATTCCTGTGAGCGGAAATCACCATCACCCTTAAGATAGTTGATGCCTATTTCTTCAGGGTCTGGTACACGATTGCCGTTATGGTCACCCGTATATTCAAGCCAAATGGCACGCTCTGAGTTGTTTTGACTAAACAAATCACGCTCTTGACTTTTATAGCAAGTAGTAATAAGTTTCTTCAAGCCTAATTGCTCGAAATTGTAGCTGAAATAGTGAAAGAAATTGCTGATGCGAGGGTCATCACAGTTACAGAGCACCACTTTATCCTTGAAGTGTTGTTTGTAGTGCTTCAATTCGTTTTCAATGTCAACAAGTTGCGTATAAAATTCATCTTTCTTGGCAATTTTAGCCTGATTGAGATTCTTATTTCCTGCCATACTGATTGATAGTTTGCGCATCACTATCAATCTCACAATCGGGCAAAAGAAAGGTGTGAGCCTTTCCATCTTGTCCACGAGGAGCCTGCAAGAACCCCGCATCACTGCTAGATTAGCCCACACCTTAACGGTATGAGCATCAACTCTAAGCAGTGATACGAGAGCGCATGGCTTCCCGTGGATTAGCGTATATCCGATAATTCTAAATCATCAGTTTGCAGGCTTTTGATTTGGACAAGAATAATAGCTAATGCTGTATGTTAATATTTAAAACTTCCTACTGTCTGTTTCGTAAAAAAAATTTTATTAAACGTTCAAAGATATAAAAAAATGGAGAATGGAGAGGTAGGTGGAAGAAAAATGTGTTGCCCCTACGGGGCATTTCGGCATCATCACGTGCGAATGTGGCAAATACCAATAAATGCGCTACACGTCCGCCCTGAAAGGGCTTTCCCTAAACAAAACCTTTTGCCCCTTCAGGGCGCATTTCCCCTATAACATGCCATCCACCCAGGGTGTTGCCCTGGGCTATATAAAGGGGTGCCCCTACGGGGCATTCCGACACCGTCATATGCGGGTATATAACAAATGCCCAATGGATGCACCACATGTCTGCCCTGTAAGGGCATTTCATTACCTAGCCCAGGGCAACACCCTGGGTCACGCACGAACAATTAACGAACGAACGCCCTGTAAGGGCATAAGGACAATACGGGGCATTTCGGCACCGTCATATGCGGGTATATAACAAATACCCAATAAATGCGCCACACGTCTGCCCTGAAAGGGCATTTCATTACCTAGCCCAGGGCAACACCCTGGGTCACGCACGAACAATTAACGAACGAACGCCCTGTAAGGGCATACCCCCCCCCATAAACAATCATTAAAAATGTAAAAATCACATTAAAATCATTTGGAATATAATATAAAAAGCGTTATTTTTGCACATAAAGTCCACCTGCAAAAGAAAATAATAAACCAATCCAGGTGGAAACAAATGGATGTTAAACGCACCATATAAGGGCAAAAAAAATTATATCATGTCCCAGTCATTATGTAAAATTTATCTGCACATTGTTTTCCACGTTAAAACAAGTAGTCCAAACATCAACGATGCGGATCTTAAACGAGTTCATTCATACATCAGACGATTAGTAGATTCCACCGGATGCTTTGCCATTCAGGTTGGTGGAGTGGGTGATCATGTCCACATAGTATGTTCAATGTCGCGAAAAGAGAGTGTTGCACACCTCGTGGAGGAAGTGAAGCGAAAGAGCAGTCGATGGATAAAAACAACATCTTTGCGGTACAAGGACTTCGCATGGCAAGGCGGGTATGGAGCTTTCTCCGTCAGTCAATCCGTTATAGATAAAACGATTGAGTATGTACGAAACCAAAGAATGCATCATCAAAGTCTATCTTTTAGGGAAGAATATTTGCGATTCCTAGAATTATATCGCATTGAATATAATGAACAGTATCTGTTTTCAGATTGAAAACGTCACATAGACGATGTCCTAACGCATATGTCGTAGCGTCAAACGAAACAGTAGCATCAACGGGTTGGGGGGGTAGAATTCACGAGCGGTATGTTTTCGTATTTCCTTCAACTAAACCTTTTGCCCTTACAGGGCGCACTTCCCCTATAACATGCCATCCACCCAAGGTGTTGCCCTGGGCTATATAAAGGGGTGCCCCTACGGGGCATTCCAGCACCGTCATATGCGGGTATATAACAAATGCCCAATGGATGCGCCACACGTCCGCCATGAAAGGGCTTTCCCTAAACAAAACCTTTTGCCCCTTACAGGGCGCATTTCCCCTATAACATGCCATCCACCCAGGGTGTTGCCCTGGGCTATATAAAGGGGTGCCCCTACGGGGCATTCCGACACCGTCATATGCGGGTATATAACAAATGCCCAATGGATGCGCCACACGTCCACCCTGAAAGGGCCTTTCATTACCTAGCCCAGGGTAACAACCTGGGTCATGCACGAACAAACAACATACATACACGAAGAGACGATGTACACATCGTCTACAATCAACGGACGTGAAATCGAACGCCCAATTCAAAATTCTTAATTCTTAATTCTTAATTGTCTCTACTCTGCCGCCGACAACGCATCATACGACTCCACCAACGTCGCACCGCCCAACACATACCTGAAGCCCAAAGAGATCGTATTGCAACGGAATCTGCCATGGAAAGCCCGCTCGTCCGCATTCACCAAATCGAAGGCGTAACGGTAGGAGAGCAACAGTTTCCAGTTCTCATTAAGGTTATATCCAAACTCAGTGCCGAGCGACATGCCGAAGCATTGGTTCATCTCCTTGTTATCCAACTCATACCTGCGATGCTCCTCGCCATTATAGAACATGGTAGGCGTTTTCTGGCTAAGGAAGAAATCCCCCTGTATGCCGTAGGTGAAACCCAACCAGAAGTCCGAGATAGGGAAACGATACGTCAGCAAGACAGGCAAAGAAAAGTAGCGGAAACGACATGTGCTTGGAGCCTCACCCTCCCACTCGTCGGTAGGTTCGAGCCTGTAGCACTTGGTGACGTGCGCCGCCCCGAAGCCCAAGTACCAATTGGGTGCGAACGAATAGGAGGCCCTGAACTCAGGTAGGAAAGAAATAGCGTTCTTCATGAGGAAATTAGGCTCGTCCGCCCTGTTGGAGCGGGAGATGGAAGCCCCCAAATCAACACCGAATTCCCACTGGGCGCTCGCCAACAAAGGGGCGAGGGAGAGCAATATCAGACTAAATATACGTTTCATACATCAACTTTTCCACAAAGATAAACAAATCTACCAATGTAACGGAATTCATTTCCGCTTATTATCCTTCGTCGGATTATATATAGACCAAGAACCGCCCTCCTTCGTGACGGAGAGCTTATATTCGGCGCCCTCCAGGATCGGGCAGTTATACCCTTCATGTCCGACCGGCACACCAAAAAGGACTGGATAGTCATACTCTGCCACCGCTTCACGGATCACCTTCTCCGCGGAGACCAGCGTCGGATCCTCAGGGATGTCGGAGAAACAACCGACCACCAGTCCGGCCAAGTCCTTGAGCACACCACCCAGGCGCAGGTTATTCATCATACGGTCGATATGGTAGAGCCGCTCGCTCAGGTCCTCGATAAAGAGGATCTTTCCCCGCATATCCACGTCGTAAGGCGTGCCACGCAGGGCGTAGAGCAAGGAGAGGTTGCCACCGAAGACAGGGGCATGGACCTCCCCCAACCTATTCAGCGGAGAAGCCTCCACGGCGCACTCCACACGTTTGCCCTTCAGCAGGTCGCGGAGGGCAGTGGCGGATTTGCTATTGGAGGAGATGGCCTTTGCCATCACTCCATGAACCGAAGCATAGCCATGCTGATGGAAAGAGGCGTGCAGGGCGGTCACGTCGCTAAAACCGATCAGCCACTTCGGTGACTGGGCGAACTTCGTGAAGTCCAGCTGGTCCACGATGCGCATGCAACCATATCCGCCACGTGCGCAGAGGATAGCCGAGACGGCGGGGTCGTCCATCGCCAGCTGCAAATCCAGCAAACGATCCTCGTCCGATGCGGAGAACCGTCCGCAATTACCCTTCGCCGTGAAACCCACCTGGGCCACGAAGCCCCACTTATGCAGGCGGGCACACGCCCCGTCTATCAACGCAGGATCCACCGCACCCGCAGGCGCCACGATGGCGATCTTATCGCCCTTCTTCAAATATCTCGGTTGAACTATCATATACGTCCCTTTCTTTTTCTTACAAAGTTAAGAGGAAAAAGAGAAAGTGGCAATGGAAATCATGAATTAAGAGGTAAAATTTAGGGGGCAGGGAGAATCAATCTTGTAATTAATTGGGAGATTTGTTTCGTTCATCACAGATTAAAATAATTAATAGGGTTCTGTCCTATCCTCACCATATTGGTTATCAACTTCCCTAAATATATGGAATCATCCAGTTCCTCCCCTTCAAACTCAATCCTGTTGGAGAACCTAGGGTCCTTGGATTTATAACTATTCGTAAGCCGAATTACCTCTTTAACGACCCCGTCCACATGACCGATCAACAAGGTAGCATTGTTAACTCTCGAGAGCGATACCCTCCAGTATTTTCTTGTGGCTTCATAAATAGAAGGTCGATAATACTCACTCTTTCTATCCTTGCAGTTATAGGTGTTCTTTATATTAACAAAAACAATCTTTTCGTCAGCTGACGGATTTATATATTCATTCATAACAATCTATTATTAAGTGGTTTATACTAAAATCATCTGCATGACGAAGCCTGCAACACCTCAAAGCGCAACCCAAGCGCACCGAGGATACGAAGGAACATTCCTGCGCCAGGCTCTACACTTCCCTTCTCAATGCGTGAGATATAGGATTTGTTAGTGCCCATGCGTTGGGCCAACTCCTGCTGGGTGACTTTCTCCCTCTTCCTTGCTTCACGGATAATCTGCCCCACGCAATAGGCGTATGCCTCCTTGCGGAACGCCTCACGCTCAGGGGTTCCCACCTTACCGAAGCGCTCGTCCATCATGGCGTCAACACTCATTATGTCATTTCTTTCCTGCATAATATTCTTTTTTTAATCGTATTGCCATATTTATTTCACGTTGTGGCGTCTTCTGCGTTTTCTTCTGAAAACCATTGAATAATATCACCACATTCCCCTCGTCGAAAATAAAGAACACACGGAAGATATTACCGTTATGCTCAACTCGTAATTCGTATATCTCATCACGAAGGTACTTCACGAACTTCGAACTAATACGCTCCTGCGTCTTTAGCATATCAATAACGTAGAAGACCTTACGAGCCTCAGCCTCTGTGAGAGACTGAATAAAATCCATAAAATAGGACTTGTACGCAGATACAAATCTTTCATGTTTTGCAGATTTCGCAGATGCAAATATGCCAAAAGTTTTCATATCAGGCAACTTTTTCTTAAAAAATAATACACTTGGCTCAACCATTATGCGAACCATCACACATTCTAACTTTCTTTGTGTCACCCCTTCCTGGGTTCCGTTTACCATCTATTCACACCTCAAGAGACCCAGGGCGATGCCCTGGGCTAGATAATGGAATGCCCTTACAGGGCAGACAGGTAGGCGTTTCCAGCCCCCATATCCATAATACAACATGATGATACCGTCCTCACCTCGAAACCGTGACAACAAACCGCCGATTGACCATATCCCCCGACGGATGAATCGCCTGTACCACAACGATATACGGTGCGACGGCGACCAATGCACCGCTATCCGTGCGACCATCCCAAACCAGCTCACCCGTAACTGAAAGGGGCAGCGAATGTCCCAACGTCCGCACCACGGAGCCATTCAACGCATAAACCCGCACGTTCGCCAGATAGCCAGGCTTGTCCAGGTTATAACGCAGGTGCCATAGGCCGGACTCCTCACGGTAAGGAGCGCACAATGGATCGGCCTCGAAAAGGATGTCCTCCACCGCCAGCATGGCTTGGTTCTCACAGCCAGGAGAGGAATAGCCCGTCGCAGGCGAGGCGGATGTCCACGACGAACCCTCTATGGAGAGACGCTCCAGCGAAACCCCAACCCCCTTGTCCGGCACGCCCTCGACGTGCAGGTCAGGGGCGAAAGAGGCTTCGTCGATCAAGAGGGAATCCGTAGTACGAAAGAGGGAGACCCATCCGCCGGAATTGTTCAACGAAGGCATGTTGCTCATCGTCACATACGAGCTATCGGCCTTGCACAAAGAGAGGTCGTACACCTTCTCCGGATATTTTGTAATTACCTTATACTCACCTGGATAGATCAGCGAAGAGGATTTCGTGACACGCTTACCATAATTAGGCGAGGCATCCGCCTTCCGTGCGGCGAACTGCAGGTCGGAAAGGTCAATGACCTTGTCGGACCGGTTATAGATCTCCACAAACTCAGCCCCATCGGAAGAGGGTGCGAACATGATCTCCGTGAAAATCAAATCGTTAGGTTCAGGCAAAGAGGGCGGGTCAGGCACGAAAGCCGCTTCACCCTCCACCATCCAACCCGAGAAGGAGAAGGTGTTCGCCTTCGACTTAGGATACTTGCAATAGATGCCCGAATAGGAGGCTTGCGTCAAGGTGTTATCGGTGACGGAGAACTCCTGGCGGAACGACTCCTCGTCATTCAGTCTGGAGTAGACCACCCATTCGCCCGCACTGCTACGGGTCACCTTCACCTCCACACGCAACATCTTCTCGTTCGGCGGAGGAAGGAGCCTCATCGTGTCCCCCTTCGCCAAGGTGACCACGCTCCCGCTTTCCTTGCGGAAGCACAAAGAGATCTGTCGTTTGGAATCACCCAAGCGCAGGAAATAGCCGGAGGAGGAGCCATCGATTGCCGGCGCATCGACCGCTAAATAGTAACGGGCGAAACAGGAGCCGGTCGGCTGGGTCATGGTGACGGAGAGGCGCCACTCGGCATCGTCCATCGCCACAGAGGGGGCGAAAAGATAGCTCTCTCCGGCAACATCGTTCGAGGAGGTAAGCACTCCGTCGGCCACCGTAAAGAGAGAATCCGTACCCACGCAATAAGAAGGAATCACACCATCCGTAAAGGATACATTCAGCTGAGCAAACGCACAGAAAGGGCATAAACAAGCCCACACAAACAAAAATTTTTTCATTCAACAATAACTTTTATAATTAATTACTACAAGTAAACCGCAAACAAATTATCTTTGCAGAAAAATAGAGGATGGCAAACACATCCCTCTCACAAAAGTATAAAATATTGAGAAAATTCATATAAAATTACAGAAGAAAAATGAGAGTAGCAATCGTTGGAACAAGCGGCGCAGTGGGACAGGAATTCCTCCGCGTATTAGCAGAACGTAATTTCCCGTTGGATGACTTAGTACTGTTCGGATCGTCAAGAAGTGCAGGACGCACCTACGAATTCAAAGGCAAGCAATACACCGTCAAGGAGTTGAAGCACAATGACGACTTCAAGGGTGTGGACATCGCCTTCACCTCCGCAGGAGCCAGCATCTCGAAAGAGTTCGCCGAGGACATCACCAAGTACGGCGCCGTGATGATTGACAACTCCAGCGCATTCCGCATGGACAATGACGTTCCGTTGGTTGTGCCTGAGTGCAACGCGGAAGATGCACTCAACCGTCCACGCGGCATCATCGCCAACCCTAACTGCACCACCATCATGATGGTAGTGGCTTTGCAACCACTCGAGAAGATCAGCCACATCAAACGTATCCACATCGCCAGCTACCAAGCTGCCAGCGGTGCAGGTGCGGCTGCCATGGCGGAGTTGGAGCAACAGTACAGGGAAGTGTTGGACAACAAGCCTGTCACTGTCAATAAGTTCGCTTATCAATTGGCATACAACGTGATCCCTCAGATCGATGTCTTCACCGATAACGGATACACGAAAGAGGAGATGAAGATGTTCAACGAGACGAAGAAGATCATGCACAGCGACGTGAACTGCTCAGCTATGTGCGTACGCGTGCCATCCCTCCGCTCCCACTCAGAGTCCATCTGGATCGAGACAGAGAAGCCAATCAGCGTGGAGCAAGCGCAAAAAGCCTTCGCCGAGGGTGAGGGTCTGCAATTGATGGATGATCCAGCTAACAAGAAATATCCAATGCCACTCTTCTTGGCAGGCAAGGACGATGTTTACGTAGGCCGTGTACGCAAGGACTTGGCGAACGAGAACGGTTTGACCTTCTGGATCGTGGGTGACCAAATCAAGAAAGGCGCCGCTTTGAACGCTGTACAAATCGCTGAATACCTCATCAAGGTAGGAAACGTAAAATAATAATTGATTATCAGATAGGAATGGTTGTGTGGGAACATGCAACCATTCTTTTTTTCACAACGCTCCAACAAGCCTCTACCTCATCCACCCTTCAACCCGATAGACCTTCTCCGTCAGTTTACGTTCCGCACCGCTCAGCGAGTCTCTGAACCACACCTCCATACGGGCGGCATAGTAGTCTTCGTAATCGCCTTCATAAATCATGAAACATTGATGGTCAACTATCTGATGGAAGGGAAAACCCTCTGTGGAACCTAGCGAAACTGCCGAACGTTCAGGAATACGATCCTCCGACAAAGGGATGTTCTCCGTCGCCTCAAAACACTTCAGGAAGATTTTTCCGGCGGGTAGTCCCGTGTAGTAGAATGAATAGCAATAGCTTCCCGCTGCTCCCGACACCTGCAGGTAAGTGCTTGTGTCAGAGGCGATCACCTCTCCCGAATCAGAGGGTAACTCATAGGCGAAGCCATCTGGAATCTTATGCTTCGCACCGAACCCATCAGGAGCAGACATGGCGGCAAAAGAGACTATGGGTAAAAGAATTGCCCACGAAGTCAGCGCCACCGCAACGGAGAGAATTGCCTGCCACCATTTGCGGTGCATCAGCAATACCACCCACGACGAAAGCATAGTGATCAAAGAGATGGTCAGCAATATTGCGCAGACGTTATCAAGGAAAGACGGGACCTGAGAAAATGCATAGAGGGACAACAGAAGGGACAATATGCCCAACAACGGGAAGCAGAACCACCAGCGAAGTAAAAACTGCTTCACCGCACATCCGAACGTCCGACTCTGTCCTTCCTCCATTACTTGATGACGATTTCGATACGTCTATTCTTCTGACGGTTCGCCTCGCTCGTATTAGGCACTAGCGGTTCGGAAGATCCTTTACTTCTCGCCATCACACGATTGATAGGGCAACCCGCCTGGATCAACAACTTACGCATTGCCTCCGCGCGTTGCATACCCAATTCGATATTCTTGGATTCCTTACCCAAGTTACAGGTATGACCCCAGATGAGGACCTTACGTCCCGGCGTCTTCTTGATGTAGTTTGTCAAGTCGTTGATATAGTTTTGTATCTCATCGTTCATTTGGACAACCGCCTCACCCAACTTGAACTCCACCTGCACGTTATTGTTCAGCCACTTAACGACCTCCTTCACGTTGGCGAATTCACGCGCCTTGCGTTCCTCCTCCTGTTGTGCCAACTGGCGGGCGATACGCAACACTTCCTCGACCGCATCCGTCTCGGACTTCCTGATCTCAGCATCCCTGACCGCATAATCCTCGTCCTCATCGATGATGCACTCATGCTGCATTTCAGGCAATGGGAAGATACGTGGCATACCGAAAGAGATACCCACCTTCAAACCGGCGGCCATCAGATGAGCCCTATCCACCCTGTCGGAAGAGAGCACGCCAGGGTAGGTGTTGCCATCAAACAGGGAGTTGGTATGATCCTCCACCAGGTTGGTGAATCCGAAGTTGAAATAGAGGCCCATATAGAGGCTCATGTCACCATGCTTGAACGAACGGAGCATACCCGCGTCGACGAAGACGCCTCCACCGAGCTTACGCAGGGAAGCCTCTCCCTCGTAAGCATCTTCAGAGAAGAAGCCATGCTGGGGCAGATTCTCGTATTCGATGTTCGTAAGACGCTCAAAGTAGCCTTTGGTTTCCATCTTACCATCCAATATTTCGTACTTGTTAGAGATCGGCACATAGAGTTTGAGACCCGCGCTTCCGAGGAAGCTCCACCAGGAACCAATAGGTTGTTGGTAATAGGCGGCCACAGGGACTTCAAGATTGACCACATGCTGTTTCTCCCTCCAATCGGTAAAGATGACCCTATACTCGTACGGCTCGTTGTTTTGTGCATCAACGGCGGCACGTGATATGCGGTAGTCCTTATAGAAAGAGCGGGCGTTGTACCAGCTGAAGCCAAGACCCAATCCCGCGCTCCAGTGCTCGTCGATGGTACGACGGTAGGCGGCCCTCACCTCCATGCCCGTTCCAGGCGTGAACTCACCACCTCCGGGCGAGAACTGGATAGAGTGCAATCCTCCTCCTACGGTCAAGTCCAAGTAATGATCGTAATTTTGAGCCCACAACTGTGGCAACAGCGACACAAGCAAGCCTATTAATATCAAACCCTTTCTCATACTCATATCTCAAAATCGTTACATTCAAACTCATACGGGAGAATCATCCCTTATTTCCTAATCACCTTCACAGTCATGCCATCCACCTCGACAACGTACGCTCCCGAAGGGAAGTCACGGAAGTTCACCTGCGTCTTGCGACCCACGAACGTAGTGTTCAGAAGCGCCACACCCGTAGTGTTCATCACAGAGAGACGATGTACGGAACCATTGTCCACACTCAATTCGACAGTCGCATTGTCGGCCGTCGGATTAGGGTAAACGGAAAGCATGGTATTCGTGGCGTTGTCGAACCACTTCTTGCACGTGCGTAACTGACGTCCGTCCGCCGTGACAGCCTCCAAGTAATAGCTACCGGACAAGCCCTTCTTTTCGCAGTAGTACGGAGAAGTGGCGCCACCCACCTTCACATCGTTATGATACCATTGGTATGAAAGGAAGATGTTCTCCGTATTGACAGCGGAGACAACATCCTGCCAGATGTCCGTGATGTAGTCGTTGGAGAGGTTCACCCTCAAGTCCACATCGAAGAACGGTGTGACAGAGTTGATAGCGTTCTTGAACTGGATGCTAGCCCTATAGACATCCGCTGGACAGTCTGGTATGACAATCCGCACCTCGTTATCCGCACTGATCTTCGTGAATTCAACGTCGACGAAGCCCGCCTGCTTAGCCTCCTCGCTGAAGACGATCCTATACTCGGTAGGCGCTTCGGAGTTGAGCAGTGAGTAACGGATGACATCCTCCGTGTTCGGGCAATAACCGAATGACGGAATGATCAGGGTATCCACCATCATCTCATCGATATCCATAGCGAACAGGGTGGAAATAATCGTATCCGAAGTGATGACGAAGTTGATTGATCTAGCGGTATCGCCATCGCCCCATTTCACGAAATGGAAGCCCTCATTAGGGATCGCCTGCAGGTTAACGACCGTACCATAAGGGTATTCGCCATCACCGCTCACCTTACCGACATTACCATTGATCTTCGTGATGACGGAGAAGATCTTAGGCGTATAGATAGCCGTGATGGAGGTGTCATGCGAGCCCATGGAGAGCGGGAATTCCACATCCCATCCGACGAAGTCATGTCCGACCTTAGACGGTTGCAAGGAGTCTATGCTCCTACGTTGGATCGTATCCCTGAAGAAGTGGGAAAGGGTCGCCAGCGTATCATTGTCGCTGATCACCGTGACGTGGTATATGTTTGGTGTAAATGCGGAGGTGAACGTGGAGTCGCTCGTCACAACCACCGAACGTGGGTTGGTGCGGTCGCCATCCGCCCAAGAAGAGAAGCGGAAGCCCTCATCAGGGAATGCGGAGAAGGTAATCGTATCACCAAATGCGACTGGGTTCTCGAATGGATGCTCCACCTTACCGTTCTCAGAGGCAAGCACTTCGATGTGGTAGGTCTTCCTAACCCACTGCGCCTCGATGGTGAGGTCACCTGCCTCCACCTTAATCGGGAGGGAAGGAGACCATCCCACAAAGTCATGACCCACCTTCTCTGGGATCAGGCTCAGCAGGGAGTCTGTGATAGAGTCACCATAAGTGACATTGAATTTCAGGAGCGTATCACCATCAAGCAATGCGGCGAATACATATGTGTTCGGCATGAATACCGGCACCAATGCAGTGTCACCGACCACCTCTATTTTGCGAGGGTTCAGCGTGTCGCCATCCGCCCAAGAGAGGAAGTGGTATCCCTCGAATGGTTCAGCCGTCAGCGTGATCGTATCGCCATAGGTGACTGGGTTCTGGAAGTCTGCGATGATCTTACCCCTCTCGAACAAGGTGTCGAAGGTCAATTCCAACGATTTCTTCGTCCATTGTGCCACAATCGTCACGTCGTCCGTACCCACTACGATAGGAAGGGCAGGAAGCCATCCCGCAAAATCATGTCCGACCTTTTCCAAGGAGACGTTCACGAAAGATTCCGTAATCGTATCCCCGTAATAGACAGGCAACGTCTTCACGATGGTATCCTCGTTCATGACAATGAGAGAATAGCGGTTAGGCTCGAAGATAGGGGTCAGGGAGGTGTCACCCACCACGACGATGGCACGAGGGTTGGTCGTCACACTATCATTCCAAGCGACGAAATGGTAACCCTCGGAAGGCTCAGCCGTCAAGGTAATGGTATCTCCATAAGCGACAGGATTCTCGAAATCGGCCACGATCATACCACGCTCCAGAAGTGTGTCGAGAGTGAGTTCGAAGGTCTTCCGCTGGAACTGAGCCTCAACCGTCAAATCAGCGGCGCCCATCACAGGAGGAAGTGTAGGTTGCCAACCTATGAAGTCGTGGCCCTCCTTCTCTGGTAAGACACCGAGAGAATACTTCATGATGCTATCCCCATAGGTGACGGCGACGTGTTTCAGCGTGTCACCCTCGCTTAGGAACGTCAAGTAGTATTGGTTCGCCTCGAAGATCGGAGAGAGTGAAGTGTCGCTGATGACCACCATCTGACGAGGGTTGGTCGTCACGCTGTCATTCCATGAAACGAAGTGGTAGCCTTCATTAGGCTCAGCGGTCAATGTAACCGTATCACCGTATGCGACTGGATTCTCGAAGTCCACGCTCACCCCACCGTTTTCATACAGGGAATCGATCGTGAAGTTGAATTTCTTTCTCGTAAATTGAGCCGTCAATGTCGTGTCGGACATATCCATCACAAACGGAAGCTCAGCCGACCAGCCCGTGAAGTCATGTCCCACCTTTTCCGGCGCCTCTCCGACAAGGCTCTCCGTCACCGTATCTTCATAGGCAACCATCATGCTGTGCAAGGTATCTCCCTCATTCAACACATAGAGCATGTATTGGTTCGGCTCGTAGATGGCGGCAAAGAATGTATCACTGCTAATGCGGCATCTGCGAGGGTTCAACGTCGCGCCGTCCGTCCATGAAACAAAGTGATAGCCATTCACCGCCGTCGCCTTTATCGTGACCATGGTGCCATAAGCTATAGGATTCTCAGGGGTGATGACGATATTACCCTTATCCGTGAGTGTGTCGACAGAGACGATGAACATCTTTTCTGTCCACTGCGCCTCAACGGTCATGTCTGAATCTCCCGCTATGAAAGGAAGCTCAGGCGACCAGCCCATAAAGTTATAGCCCTCCTTCTCCCAAGAGAGTTTCACCAGCGAGTCGGTGATCGTGTCACCGTAAACAATGGCGAAACTATCCTTGACCTCACCATCGCTCACGATATAGAGCATATGTCCGTTCACCTCGAAGAGAGGAGAGAAGGAAGTGTCACTTGTCACAACGATCGAACGAGGGTTTGTGGCATCCCCGTCATTCCAAGAGATGAAATGATATCCCACGGAAGGCTGGGCCGTCAATGTGACCGTGTCGCCATAAGGCACCGGATTCTCGAAATCCACCACGGCACGACCGCCATCTACCAATGTGTCAACGGATACGACGTGTGTCCTTCTGGTCCATTGAGCCTCAACCGTAACGTCGGTATCACCGATCGCCACTGGGAAGGCAGGTGACCAGCCTGTGAAGAGGTAGCCCTCCCTCACAAGCGGAGTGGCCACATTCAACATCGATTCGTACACTGTGTCACCGAATGCGACAGGGATTGTATCCAGCGTGGCATCCTCCGACACTACGTAAAGCATGTGTCGATTCGGTTCGAAAATAGCGCTAAGGGAAGTATCGCTCTTCACCAGCACCCCACGAGGGTTCGTCAACACGCTATCGCTCCACGCCACGAAATGGTAGCCGTCGAAAGGTTGCGCCGTCAAAGCGACCGTGTCACCGTATGCGACAGGGTTCTCGAAGGAGACGAGCACCCTACCCTTTTCAGTCAACGTATCCACATCGACCAAGAACATCTGTTGCCTCCACTGTGCCTCAACCGAGACATCGGCCGCACCCATCACAATAGGGAACGAAGGCGACCAACCTTGGAAGTCATATCCTTCCCTTTGCAACGTCACGCTCAACATGGACTCCACAACCGTGTCACCATACAGGGCGGACAAAGAGTCTACCGCCTCGCCTCTATCCATCGCATACAGCATATAGCTATTAGGCTCAAAGGAAGCGATGAAAGAAGTGTCGCCCATCAGGACGAAGGTGAGCGGATTGTTGATGATGGTATCATTCCATGCCACGAAGTGATAGCCAGTGTTAGCCACAGCCTCAAGCGTGACATCCGACTGGTAGAGGTATGAGCCTCCACCCACGGCAGAACCCTTCACTGTGTCAGAGGAAGAAGCCTCCACCAAGAACTCGCCACGACCCGGTTGAATAACCACAACCTGCGTCTCGGACGAGTCATAATATTCTTTTTCAGGGTAACGGATATAGTATGTGCCCGGAGCGTAGAGCGAGTCGAGGCGGGTCACCATCTCGAACGTCTCACTGCTTCCGTCGTGCATCTCCATGTCAGTCGTCAAGCCTAAGAGTTGTCCGTCATTGAGTCCGAGAATAGACTCGTCGACTGGTGTGACGTTAGGCATCTCCTGCGGCATCTTGGTGACAACCAGGAATCCCCTGGCGATGATGATATCATAATTATCCTCAACCGAATCGTTAGCGAACTCGAAGAGCACCCTATTCAGCACATGTCCAGGCTCGGTGATGTTTCCGACCGCATGAACACTCAGGAGGTCTCCCTCGATGAACCCATCGCCTATGATCGCGACGCTATCGAAGACGAGCGGCGTACCATCATACACCTTCGTGCTATCACCAGCGGCAAGTTTCACCTCACGCACACGGATCACACCCGGCAAGGTCTCATTCTCCATTGCATAATTGGCGGTATCATTACCCGCCAGCAAGAAGCCTACCGTAATGGTCTTGTTCTTACCCACCTGCGCACTGTTGTACTTAGCGGAAAGCGAAGAGAGACGCACATCATCATTTCCCACAATACCCACCAAGAGGCTATCCGTCCTCAACGAAAGCACGGAATCGGTTCCGTCATACGCCTTAGTCGGATTGATGTCATACGAATCGAGGGTGAGGTATTTTCTGGAAACGCGGATGGATTTTCCTCCCGAAGGAACCGTATATCCACCCTCTCCGGTAAATTGTGCTAACAGGGAGTGCGTACCGGCAGGGATCATGTAGCCCGTATCCACAGGAAGTCCATCGACGAAGTAGGTAAGTTTCCCTTCCAATGTCTGACTAACCTCCACCAATGGGTTCTTGCCGACAATAGCCAATCCATAAACCGTGTCCTCAACCGACCAATCAAATGTGACGGCAGGCTGAAGGATATTGCCTTTCAACGTATCTGGCTTCACCGTATAGTTGGCGGCGTCCGAGCCCGACAGACGATAGGTGACATAGACATCCGTACCATTGCCGATCGTATCGCTGGAGAAGTAGGCCGATGCCACGGAGACATCCACCACGTCCGGACTTATCACAGACTGTAATGTGCCCACAGAAGCCACAGCGTCAAGGGTGCCATCATAGCTCTTGTCCAAAATGGTCGTACCCTCCACCTTCAGCATGAGAGGCGTAATGGAGCCGTTCGTCACGAAGACGGAATCCTGCAATTGGTAGTTCTTCACATCCTCTCCGTAGAGTTGGTAAACAACACGGATGGAAGAGGCGCCCGTCGTGAAAGTATCGTACTGAGCGACAACGGAGGCTCGCACATCCTCCCCACTTACAATGCCATAGAGCGTATCGACGATGACAGCCGCGTCGAGTGTACGGTCATACACCTTCGTGTCCGTAACGCTAAGGGAAGCGGTGACAGGTGCCTTGTCGATCGTCATCTGCCAACCCGTCAAATCAACATTCTCGTAATTAGGGTTATGGATGGATACCATGATATCATAGGTACCCGCATTGATCGGAGAGAAGCCGGTCCATGGAGAACTGCCCTCTGTTTTTCTGTATTTATAGGAAATCGTATAATCAACCCCCTCGACAAACTGCAACGCCGAGTCGGTGACAAACGTGACGGAATGAGGCATCGCGTCGTATGTGACAACATCTTGCTGGAGGTCAAATTCAGACGACTCGATATTGTGCGGCAAGATGGTCCAAACCAAAGAGTCATTCTCCGGCACCTTGAAGTTCATGTTGGACAGATCCTTCACATGAGCCACATAGGTACCTGCCACAACTGCGGAATCTCCTTCATACTCAGTTACATATATAGGCTGAGAAACATGAACGTCAGTCTCCACATCGGCATAGACACCATGTTTCGATCCGTCGTAGACGAAGGTGTCAGGGCCCCAATTGAGAACCACCTCCTTCGGATGGATCACACCTCCATAATATGTCGCCTTGTTATAGGCGAGCCTATAATTATTACTGTCCGGACCTGTCAGCTCATAGGTGATGTTAACCTTCTTGTTCTTACCCGCCGAAGCGTTGCCGAACTTTGCCGTAGCAACAACTAAGATCGAATCCTTAGGCGCCTTAAAGGAGACCGCATTCACCTGAACATCCGCCGTAGTCGCGCCATCGTACGTCTTCTCGAAGACAGTGGAGTCCGTGATGGTGATGATCGCAGGGGAGATGGAGAAATTCACCTCGTAATCAGTGAACAAGAAGTTACCACCCTCCTGTGAGCGCACAGCGATATGGGCGACGTCACTACCCACATTCACATTGTTCGTGCATACTATCACATAATCGCTTGAAGACCTCAACTCATGACCGTCCACCACAATCGTAGCCGTCGGACAGTGCTCCAATCCGTCATAAACGAATTCGGTATCGGCCCAAGTGATGTCGGATGAACTAATATTGATAGGCATCGGAGCGATCGTCAGCTTGCCGTATTCATATTCGACATTATAATTATCCCTATCGAATGTGACGGTGAATGTGTTATCACTCACACCCACGTCCGTCTGAGTGCCGGAGAACGTCATCGTATAGGTGTCTCCCGGCAGAATTTGGGAAGGATCCACAGGTGAGGCCGATTCGCAGGTCAATGCCGAACCATTATAAACCTTCGCGCACGAATCGGAGCGGAACAGGACGTTTCGCTTTCCGATGGAGAAGTACAATGTATCCGTATTGAAGTAGTAAGTGCCACTGGATGACTTGGATACTATCGCCATGGCGGAATCGCCCGCCTCCACGTTGTTCTCGTAGGAGACCACATAGTTCGAAGCGGGCACCTCGGTCCCCTCCACCTTCACGATAACGCTTGGCTCGTGAGTCGTTTGGTCATACTCAAACGGGGTGTTCACCAGAGTGATTTCCGCATCCACATAATTAGGGTGGATATACCAATTGTACGAAGCGTCGGCAGGCAAGCTATAATTGCTATTGTCCAATGAAAGCGCCTTGGCCACGTAATCACCGATTTCCGTTGCCTCATTGGCGTCGTAAGTCAGCACATTCACAGCATCCGAGCCAATCGCATTCGTGACGGAAGCCTCCACACGTTTCAGTGTGCCATCATAGGCGTAAAGAGGACCTCCATTCCATGACAGAACAACCTCCATAGGTGTGATTTCACCATTAGGATAGGTTTCGTGTTCCTCACTCAAACGGTAGTTGTCCCTATCCGCACCCGTCAACGAGTAGGTGATCTCCACATCCTTGCCTGTACCGGCCGAAGCGTCAACGAACGAAGCGCTCGCCTCCACGCTCACATCCTCGCCAGGGACCAATCCGGTGACTGCGTTCAAAGTGATTGTGGCGGACGTCGTACCATCATAGATCTTCGTGGCTACGCTCTTATCCGTAATGGTGACAAGCGCAGGCGTAATGGAGAATTGCACGTCATAATCATCAAAACTGAAGTTTCCGTTCTCCTTTTTGCTTACATGGGCGACCGCTGTCTTATTACCCACCTGCACATTGTCGGAGCAGGTGACCGTATAATCACGGGCAGGGTCCAACACCAATCCGTCAACCGTGATGGTGGCGCTCGGACAATGTGCCTGACCGTCATACACGAAGGCGGTGTCGCTCCATTCAACCGTTGTTTCGGACAACGTGGCGGTCTTTGGAGTCACTTTTAAGGAGCCGGGAACGAGCGTGACATCATAATTGCGCTCATCGATAGCGACTTGGAACGTGTTCTCCACCTCTCCCACATCCTGAAGGGAAGCGGTGTAGGTCGGCGTGAAGGTGTCACCCTCCGCCAGGCTGTCACCCGTCACGGACTCGATACCGTGGCACGTGAGCTCATTCCCGTCGTATGCCTGTTCGCAAGAAGCGGACTTGATTACAATGGAACGTTTTGTGATAGAGAAGAATGCGGTATCCGTTCTAAATATCATTCCACTATTTTCTTTCGGTGAGATGATAGCCATGGCAGAATCGCCCACGTTGATATTGTTCTCATACCGCACGTTATAGAACATCTGATCCAACGCAAAACCCAATGCCACTATTGTGACAGTTGGTTGGTGGACAGTTCCATCGTATAAATAAGTGTTTTCCGATAAACTAATCTCATAATCCCCCGTCCACACGAATGGTTCAATGGTCAATTTGCCATACTCCACCGTGATATCATAGTTGGAAAGCGTCATACCAGGAGCAGGTGTGGCAATAAACGTGTTGTCCACGTTACCCACCTCCGTGATGGAGGCGAAATCGGAGTAGGCGAACGCATCCGCCCCCACGAGGCTGCCGGAGGTGACCGTCACTGTAGGTTCGGTCAGAGGCGTCCCGTCGAACGTCTTCGTCGCGCTTGCCGATGAGAGCGTGATCGGACGTGGGGTCACGATCAACGAACCGTATTGTACGCTGACATCGTAATTCGAGAGGGAAGTACCCGCCACCGCCGCGTACGAGAAGGTGTTCTCGACCGTGTCGGCACTGGTCAATGTCGCGAAGTTGCTATAGGTGAAACTATCCGTTCCGAACCAGGAGCCGGAAACCACGGAGACGGACGGTACAGAGAAGGCCTCCCCGTCATATACCTTTCCCGCCGTGCCGGACGCCAAGACGATGGCGCGGGGCAACACATTGAACCTCACGTGCTCCACAATCGCAGCACTGTATCCCTCCGTCGAAGGCGTAAAGATAAAGTCCAACGAATGAAGACCGGCAGAGAGGACTTGATCCAGCCCGACCTCGCCTGAGATGCTATCCACGATGCGCCATGTGCCCGTGGTGTTCGCACCATAATCAATCGAGTTGGAGAGCGGGTCGCCATAGTAGATGTCTTCCGCCTCCGCATATACAGTGCTTATATTGATATCTTCAGGAATCACATTCACGGTGACAGCCAAAGGCAACCTGGCCGTGACGCCCTTATCATCCTTCAAGACTACAATCAAAGGATAAGTGATGGAAGTAACCGATCTCGTATTACTTTTTGTGGCCATGAAATATAGATTTCCGTCCATGACCGAGAAATAGGACGGTGTATTAAATTCAACCTTGATTTCGGACACCTCATCACCGTCCGGGTCGCTGAATACCACAGGAATCAGGCATGCTGTATTTTCCGTCCCTACCTTTACATAAATTGAGACCGAATCAGGAGATAGTGTAGGCGCCTGGTTCACTTTTATCGTCACAGCGATTGGAGTCACCACCGGAGTCCTCACACCATCGTCCACCGTCAGATCGAAATGAGAGACGGTCTCCACGGAAACGGCCGGTCCCACATAGTAGACACTATCACCGCTCACTTCATAGAGCGCCGCATCAGTGCCAGACACGGAAACCGTAAGCGGATCCCCATCCTCGTCGCTGATGACGATAGGCAACCATGTCCGGTCTCCACTCCTATTAATAGAGACTTCCGTAGGCGTGACCGTAGGGAAATGGTTCGGCATCACCTGTATGTTCATGCGGGAAGTGTCCATGCCTGGAATCAGATCCTCCCCAGTGTAAGTGCTATTGCCTGTGAAGCCGTCGGAAATAACATAATAGATATCAGGGACCATGCCATCGTACGAAGCGTTCGCCGCGAACGTGTAGGAACCATCCGCATTCAACGTGAACACACCACATTCAAGACCCTCCTTCACGATGGTCAGCGGATCACCCAACGAACCATAGTCGCCATTCACCATATAGCCCAATACGGCAAGAGCGTCACCGTCCACGTCCGCATCATTGTTCAGGACGTTGCCCATCACGCTCCTTCCCGCCGGCACAACCGTGTCGTTCGCCACGGTCTCCGGAGCCGAGTTCAACAGGAAGATCGGCTCATTCACCATCATAACATTATCATTCTCTATGCCCTCATACTCGTTCAACGGATTGAGCGGCATACCGTCCGACGCAAGGTTCTTGGCGTCCACCTCGAAGAAATCGCCCGGACGCATGATGAAACCGATTGGTTGGATATAGTTATGTGCCAAAGCCGAAGTGGCATAACCGGAGACTCGCAAGGTGGCCCGTTTGCCGTTCTTCAGGGAGATGAATCCCAAACCGAACTCCGAACTGGATGGTTGACGAGCCACCCGACAAGTAGGATCGTCCGAATCCAACAACTCGACGGACGTGGTGACGAAGCCTCCTCGAGGGAACCACACGCCAACCGACGCACTGTCCGCATCGGAGTCCACAATCACGGAATCACCCTTGTATTCCATCTTTCCGCCAGCCTTATTCACGACCTCCAGCGTATATGAAACCGTTTCGCCGACGTGCGCCACTGTAGTGTCAGCCACCACGGACAGGATACCTAAATCTATATAACGGGAGTAGGCGGAGAGATTCTGTGTGCCACGGCTCGCGCCCTGAGCGAATGTCCAAGTGTCTATGATTCGTCTGTCACCACGATCGCTTCCTCTGTCATACAACCACTTATGACCTGGGGAAGAGGTACCCGTCGTCATCTGCAGAGGATCCTCTCCTGCAGCCAACGAACCGACACCGCTCAGCGAGGAGTCATCCCAATAGATGGTGTCTCGCTCCACCGCTGTCCATTCCGCATTGAGCTGGTTCAAGGAGAATCCGTTCTTGTTGCTCTCCAGGTCGAAGAAAGGGAAATGGATTTCGGCGGACTTCAATTTACCCGCCAAGGAGACGTTCACGACAGGCACACGCTTCCCGTTACCGTCCAAGCCATCCCAGTCTATCACATTCTCACCCTTCTCGCAGTAGCCGGAGAAGATTCTATTCGTATAGCCAGGTCCGAAGACCATCTCGATGAGGTAATCGCCGGAAGCGTTCGCCTCAAAGAATATATCGACACCTTCCGGTCCCAGCACGCCAGGCAGGCGGCTCTCCTTGCCCACAAGGCTTAGGTTGGAGATCAAAGGAGCGTCCTCCGCGTTGAGGTTCGTCAGCAACCAGGTGCTGTCCACCTTCGATCCGTAGACGGCCCGCGCGTAGGCAGGCATGTCCGAAGAAGGTATGCAGAAGAAAATCTTATGAGTGATGTCATCCACCGTCTTCTCCTCACCATCCACGATCCTCGTCAGCGACATGTCAGGACGGCGGGGGTCATACGTAGGAACTTTGCCGTCACGGAAACGGTTACTGGAAGAGACCTCACAGTCCAAACTCTTATAAGAGGCGAATCCACCATAGCAAGAGACCGCCAAGGAAGAGGTGTAGTCCGAGTTGTCAGTGATCCATCCGACAGGATCTGTCTGCACTCCCTTGTTGTTCGCGAAGAAGGTGGAGAAGTGTCCGTTCTGACCGTTCGGCTTCACCTCATATAAATAACCCGTATTGGTCAGGACGTAGAAGGTGGTGTACCATTCACAAGTGAAACTAACATTGTTGTGGGCGGAAGGCATCATCAGGTTCAGGACGTTCGCATAGACACGTCCTTTGATGAAAGCGTTATCGTCCACATTAGAGACGGAGACGTCGAACGCATTGATATAAGGATGACTCGGATCCTCCGTCCATTCGTCGATTCTATGACGGGTAGGCGACTCTGTCCCGAAATTCATGGTAGTGGTCGTGCCGATGAAATCGATTTCCCAGACGCCCTCTTGGCCAGCACCGACCGTAAGCTTATAGGCGTCGTATCCGGAGGTGGAGCCATTGATGTTCGGACCGGCCAACTCCTCTGCCCTGTTAGCGATCAATCCACCCCGACGGATGTTCTCGACACTTCCCGTCGTTCCGTCCGGAGCGCGCCACACTATTTTTCCGTTGGTTTCCTTGGTTGTGTTATTCCTCACCGTCATGGCACTTGAGGCCATGTAGATATGCTCACCCTCCTTGGCATACACCTTCAGCGTGCCATTCGTAGGGAATGGGGAAGCTAAATTAGGATCGGACCCTGTGGGTATTCCACTCATCAGACAAGCCCTGTATCTCCCGGCATTATCTGTCGTGACACCAGCCGCCGCATACTTCTCGAAATAGTTCTCCGGATACATATCCCTGGATCCATCCGCCTTAACAGACTGAATATTAATTGATAAAAAGAATAAAACAGCCGTTAGGCAAATGCCACCCTCCTGAAGTAAACGTTTCACCATATTCTTATTATTTTTGCACATACCTTGTTTCATTTTCTTTCAGAACCCCCCTTTTCCCTGTGTTTTCCCTGCCGAAAATAGGGGCAAATAATTTGCAAATGTAAAGATAACAATTCATTTGAAAATTCAAACAGATATTTTAATATATTTTTACATTTATGTATATTATTTGCCTCTCATTCCCCAAATCCATTCCCCAAAGCGACCACATTTGTAAATTGTGCTTCCGAAAATCCATGTGTCATTATAGGATTATAGACCTCTTCCTATTCCTGGGATGGTGCATGGAACATATCATCCGTCTTGCCTGTACTATAAATATGCTATAGAGAAGCCTCCCCTACTAATTTTTAACTTTTTGCTCTTAATTTTTAATTCTTAATTCTTTCTGTGCACTTTCCCCAAAAAAATCCCGACAAGAGTCATTTTTTTCTCAAAATAAATTTTAACTTTGCTATGCAGTGTTAGTGAATTTATGTTAAAAAACAGAAAAATGATTACCCACGACGAATTACCGGCGACATAAGACGTGAGTGTGTTGCGAGTGAGGAAGAGTGATGGTGAGGTTGATGAGAGAAGTTGAAGTTGAAGAGTAGAGAAATATTGATTAATAATTTATATCGCTTATGGGAAATTTAATTTATGTAGTTCTTGCGGCTTCGTTGGTAGCCCTGGGCTTCGCGTTTGTCTTCTATAGACAAATGCTGAAGGAGTCCGAAGGAACCGACTTGATGCAAAAGATCGCGGCGCATGTCCGCAAAGGTGCCATGGCGTACCTCAAACAGCAGTACAAAGTGGTGATTATCGTGTTCATCGTGCTTGCGGTCATCTTCACCGTGATGGCATGCTTCGGGTTACAGAACAGTTGGGTGCCGTTCGCATTCCTCACCGGAGGTTTCTTCTCCGGCTTGGCTGGCTTCTTCGGCATGAAGACCGCCACGTACGCTTCGGCTCGTACGGCTAACGCCGCGCGCCAAACATTGAACAATGGTTTGACGGTTGCCTTCCGTTCGGGTGCGGTGATGGGTTTGACGGTTGTCGGACTCGCATTGCTCGACGTTTCGGTGTGGTTCCTCATCCTCGACCACTTCATCCCGGCCGAGAATCACTTGATCATCATCACGACCACCATGCTGACCTTCGGTATGGGTGCTTCCACGCAGGCGTTGTTCGCTCGTGTGGGCGGTGGTATCTACACCAAAGCCGCTGACGTAGGCGCTGACTTGGTGGGTAAGACAGAATACAATATCCCTGAGGATGACCCTCGTAACCCTGCTACAATCGCCGACAACGTAGGTGATAACGTGGGTGACGTGGCCGGCATGGGTGCCGACTTGTACGAATCATACGCAGGTTCCATCTTGGCGACAATGGCCTTGGGTGCCTCAGCCTTCGCAGCTTCGTCCGTTGAAGGCATGCAACTGAAGGCGGTGCTCGCCCCTTCATTGATCGCCGCAGTCGGTGTGGCATTGTCCATCTTGGGTATCTTCTTGGTAAAGACGAAGGAGGATGCCGGCATGAAGCAATTGCTCTCCGCTCTTAGCCGTGGAACGAATACAGCCGCCGTGCTGATCGCTGTGGCTGCCTTCTGCATCTTCGCATGGTTGTTCGGCACAGAGACGAACCAATGGTGGCAGATTTCCTTGTCAGTTGTGGTCGGACTCTTCGCTGGTGTGATCATAGGCAAGGCAACTGAATATTATACCTCACAAAGCTACCGTCCTACGCAAAAGGTTTCTGAGAGCTCACAAACGGGTCCGGCTACGGTGATCATCTCCGGTCTCGGCCTCGGTATGCTCTCTACCGCTATCCCAGTTGTGACGGTGGGTGTGGCTATCATCCTCTCCTACTTGTGCGCCAACGGATTCAACGTGGAATTCACGCCTGAGAATCTGAGCTTGGGCTTGTATGGTATCGGTATCGCCGCTGTGGGTATGCTCTCCACATTGGGTATCACATTGGCCACCGACGCTTACGGACCAATCGCAGACAACGCAGGTGGTAACGCTGAAATGAGTAGCCTCGAACCAGAGGTGCGCAAACGTACCGATGCCCTTGACGCCCTCGGCAACACGACAGCGGCTACGGGTAAGGGCTTCGCCATCGGTTCCGCCGCACTGACGGCTTTGGCGCTGTTGGCTTCCTACGTGGAAGAGATCAAGATGGCGCTGATCCGTACCGGCGAGGTTTTGCCGAACGGTATCGAAGCGGCACAAGCTTCATTGGTTGACTTCATGAACGCCTACAACGTGAACCTGATGAACCCTATCGTATTGGTGGGTGTCTTCATCGGTGCTATGATGGCTTTCGTCTTCTGCGGATTGACGATGAACGCTGTGGGACGTGCTGCTCAGAAGATGGTGGAGGAGGTTCGTCGCCAGTTCAGCGAGATCTCTGGTATCCTCGAAGGCAAGGCGGATCCTGACTACGCACGTTGCGTGGCTATCTCCACGAAGGGTGCGCAGCGTGAGATGATGTTGCCAGCTTTGATGGCCATCATCGTTCCGATCGTTACAGGTGTGATCCTTGGCGTGGCCGGTGTCCTCGGTCTGCTCATCGGAGGATTGAGTAGCGGTTTCGTACTCGCTGTCTTCATGGCGAATGCCGGTGGTGCATGGGACAATGCCAAGAAATATGTGGAGGAAGGCAATTTCGGAGGAAAAGGCTCTGACTGCCACAAGGCTACCGTTGTAGGTGACACGGTCGGCGACCCATTCAAGGATACGTCCGGTCCATCCCTGAACATCCTCATCAAGCTGATGAGCATGGTGTCCATCGTGATGGCAGGTCTCACCGTCGCTATCCACGTCCTTTAACGGGTGCATAAAAACAAATGATTTTCTTGTGACAAAATCGTTTTTTTCACTACCTTTGCAATGTTAGATTCATGACAATATGAAAGTGAAAAAACATTCATAGAATACTTAGGAAAAACCAATGCGATTCGGTTCGCATTGGTTTTTTTTTGAAAAAACATAACTGCTATGGCTATAAAAAGTTTAGTGTCCATTACGGACTACTCGAAGGAGAAGATCCTTCAGATCCTGGAGAAGGCGGCGGAGTTCGAAAAGAACCCGAACCAGAAAATCCTTGACGGGAAGGTGGTGGCCACCCTTTTCTTCGAACCATCTACCCGCACAAGACTGAGTTTCGAGACGGCGGTGAACCGTCTGGGCGGACGCATCATCGGATTCGCCGACAAGGCTACCACGAGCGGCACCAAGGGCGAAACGCTCAAGGACACGATCATCATGGTGAGCAACTATGCGGACCTCATCGTCATGCGTAACCCGATCGAGGGCGCCGCACGCTACGCTTCGGAGGTCTCCCGCGTACCGATCATCAACGCCGGCGACGGTGCCAACCAACACCCCACCCAGACGATGCTCGACCTCTACTCCATCAAGAAGACGCAGGGCAAGCTGGAGAACCTGAAGATCTGCATGGTGGGCGACCTGAAGTACGGACGCACCGTCCACTCCCTGATCATGGCCATGTACCACTTCAACCCGACCTTCTCCTTCATCGCCCCGAAGGAGCTGGAGATGCCGGAGGAGTACAAACTGTTCTGCAAAGAACACAACATCAAATTCGAGGAACACACGGAGCTGAACGAGGCGAACATCGCGGATGCGGACATCCTCTACATGACCCGCGTGCAGAAGGAACGCTTCACCGACCTCTACGAGTATGAGCGCGTGAAGGACGTCTATACCTTGCGCAACAAGATGTTGGAAAACACCAAACCGAACATGCGCATCCTCCACCCTCTCCCAAGGGTGAACGAGATAGACCAAGACGTGGACAACAACGAGAAAGCGTACTACTTCGAGCAAGCCCGCAACGGTGTCTTCGCGCGCCAGGCGGTCATCTGTGATTTGTTAGGCCTTTAATCATTCAATAATGAGCAACATGGAAAAAGAAAAAGGAACAAAAGAGTTGAAGGTCGCCGCCCTGAAGAACGGGACCGTCATCGACCACATACCGTCGGAGAAACTGTTCAAGGTAATCTCCATCCTCGGTTTGGAGCATCTTCCGAACCAAGTCACCTTCGGCTACAACCTGGAGAGCAAACGCCTTGGGAAGAAAGCCATCATCAAGGTGGCCGACAAATACTTCACCCAGGCGGAGGTGAACAAGATCGCCATCACCGCCCCGTCCGCAAAGATCAACATCATCAAGGACTACGAGGTGAGCAAGAAGATGGAGCTGCAATTGCCTGACGAGATCATCGGCACGGCCAAATGCCGCAACCCGAAGTGCATCACCAACAACGAGCCTATGCTCTCCAAATTCAGGACCATCGACAAGAGCAAGGCGCTCCTCAAATGCTTCTACTGCGAACGTATCGCACAGGCGGAGGAGTTGGAGATATTGTAAGCCCGAATCCGTCCAACAGACGGAGACAATTAGAAAAGATAAACGAGGACGCGTCAAAAGCTGGATTTTGATGCGCCCTCGTCATTTATATGCAAATCTTCGTCCTTCCCCACAAGTGGGAAGCATCTCCTCCCCCTGCCTTGCGAAAAATGTTAATTCCGCGTCCATTTCACCCATTTTCCCAATAAAACTATTGCGATTTTTCAGAAAAAGCATATATTTGTAGTAATAATTACTCTGTTTTTACATTCATAGTGTATAAAAAATCAAAAAAGTGCGATTTGATATGAACGCATAGGTTTAAATGGGCCTATGGCATTGGTTGTTAATAATATAGTGTTATGCTTATGTGTAAATTCTTTACTAAAAAAGTCCAAAGACCTAGCATTAGTCATGGTCTGCAACGGAAAGGATGGCATGTTTTGTCCCTATTCCTTTCCCTGTTATTCTTTTCTTATCAGTCGGCCACAGCCGCCGACAAAGTAGTTTATGGAGTATTCAACGAGAGTGAATCCACCTTCACTTTGCAGTATGGCGAGACCCCTAGCGAGGGTGCCTATGCCTACGCCCCGAAAATAGCCTCAGGTTATATCTGGGAAGTGGCGGCGGAAAATCCAAGCAGCGCCCCTAAAAGCGTATGGAAGTCCAGCACTTCGTACTTAGATGGGGGTAAAGTCCAAAAAGTGGTTATCGACACATCGCTAAAATCGTATCGCCCAGACACTCTTGCGGGTTGGTTCTACAGCTTGTCGGCAAATAGCTTCGATGGACTGGAGAATCTAGTGACGGATGATGTGATTAGCATGGAATCCATGTTTGAAGGCTGCACAGCTATCCAATCGCTGGATCTTAGCAGCTTCAACACGAGCAAGGTGCGCAATATGGCTTTTATGTTTGCGGGATGCCTCAAACTCAAAGTCTTGAATATTAGCAGTTTTGATACAAGAAAAGTGGAGGAGATATCCGGAATGTTCAATTCCACGCTGGAGATGGAAGTATTGGATCTAAGTAATTTAGACATAACAAATGTAAAACAGGCATGGAGGGTGTTCGGTTCGTCGTTGACAGGAGTAGAATCCAATTTGCGAACCATTATCGTCAACGACAGTTGGGACCAGACCCACTTCGCGAACGACTCCACTTATCCGGATCAGTTTATAAACTGCATACACCTAGTCGGAGGGAAGGGAACCTCCTATAAAAAACCAGGCAGCATCTACGCGCATATTGATGGCGGAGAGGACAACCCAGGCTATTTCACGTCGAAGGACGATCTTAAGCCCTATGCCATACCATACGACATCCGTTATGATGCATATAACCGTATTGACTCATGTGCTTTGAAGTTGTGTTACGGAGTCGATGCGCCTAACGCACATAAGTTTAGCAAAGGGAAATGGATTCTCAATCAAGACACGATTGATGGCGCGAAAGTAACAAAGATTGTGATTGATCCATCGATGAAAGCCTATCGTCCGACTACCCTCGCCAATTGGTTCAACGGTTATTCTCGGATAAGAACGATTGAAGGGATGGAGTATCTGGTGACGGATTCTGTCAGAAGCATGGCTGGCATGTTTAGAGCTTGTGCCTCCCTTGATTCATTGGATTTAAGTCATTTCCGCACCAGTCAGGTCACCAGCATGAAGGGCATGTTCTTGAACTGCGGTTCAATTGAATCATTGGATGTGAGTTCGTTTGACACACGTAATGTAACGAGCATGGTTCAGATGTTCTGCGATTGTCACTCCCTCCGTTCGTTGGATCTGAGCTCATTCAACACCAGTAACGTCACGGATATGATATACATGTTTAGGGACTGTAACAAATGCGCCAACTTGAATTTGACAAGTTTTAACACCCAAAACATCACCTCCATGAACGGTATGTTTATCAATTGTAAGAGTCTGGACACACTGGATCTATCCAGTTTCGACACCCGCAAAGTGACCGATATGGAATACATGTTCCACAATGACTCTTCCTTGACGACCATTTTCGTAAGTGATTGTTGGCGGACGGACTCGATTGTCGCAGACGATAACATGTTCAATGGGTGTGTCTCATTGGTAGGAGAGAAAGGAACAACTTTCGACCCTAATCACAAGGATAAATCCTACGCCCACATCGATGAGGGGGCAGGAAATCCAGGCTACCTTTCTTATGGGCGACAAGTTTCTGTCGAGCGAGATGGAAATATCCTGACGTTCCGATATGGTATCGCTCCCGACAATGCATACATTCTACGTCAGAATGGCAACCAAGGCATCGATTACTTCTGGCAGAGCAAGGTGGATCCATCCCTGTCCGGAAGCAAATTCTATCCTGAAGGAGACACGTTGGTTGTTATCGATCCTTCCATGAAGGCTTTTAAACCATACACATTAAAGAAGATGTTCGATGGATTCAAGGGAATAAAGAATATTCAAGGATTGGATAATTTGGCTACGGACAACGTGACCGACATGAGTGGAATGTTCAATGAATGTAACAACCTCGATTCATTGTGTCTTGATGCGTTTAAGACAGATTATGTGACCGACATGAGCGACATGTTCAACGGATGTTATAAACTCCGATCATTGAATCTTCGTTCATTTAAGACGGATAACGTGACGAACATGAGCGGCATGTTCGCCAATTGTCTACGTGTCACCTCCCTGGATATAAGCTCTTTCAACACAAGCAATGTGACAGACATGAACTGCATGTTCTTCGCCATGTGTTCTTTGGGGTCAATTGACCTGAAAGGATTTGACACGAAGAAAGTCGCCAACATGAGCAGAATGTTCTTTGGGTGCCAATCGTTTACGGAGATTGATATCAAGAACCTTGAAACGGCCGAAGTGACAGACATGTCCGCTATGTTCGCGGACTGCAGGAAGTTAACATCCATAAAGCATAATTTTAACACCCGAAATGTGACAACGATGAACAACATGTTCGGAAGTTGCTATAACCTTACATACATGACCCAAATAAGTCATGTGACGGCTAAACTGAAGGACATGAGTTATATGTTTTCTGGCTGCGAAAAATTCGCCATCATCGATCTGCGAGGTATTGACACCAAAAATGTAACCGACATGTGCTCAATGTTTGCTGGTTGCACCAATCTGAAACATATTGTAGTTGGTGATAAATGGAGCACAGCCTCCTTGGAAAAAGGTAATTACATTTTTGATGGTTGTACAAATCTAGTCGGCAAATTAGGCACGAAATATGATCCAGCCATACATTATGACTCAACAAGTCTTATGCGCATAGATTCCGCCTATGCGCACGTGGATGGAGAAGGCGGAAAGCCTGGCTATCTAACCGATGAACTCGTTCGGTATTTTGTGGCGGATTCAAGTGCGCACACGTTGACACTGTACCAAGGCACAAACATCCCACAGAATGCGGTCACATTTAATACCCTCCTTTTCCAAAACAGCGATACCGTGCCTTGGAAAGGCGCCCGCTCGTTTGTCGATACGGTCATCATCGATCCGACCTTCGCCTATATGGAGAGCTATTTGGATATAGACCGTGAATTCCCATTAAATTATTGGTTCTATGGGTTCGAACGGCTGAAGTGCATCAAGGGACTTGAGGATCTCGAAATCAGCGTCATGAATTACACGTTCTATGGATGCAAGGCTCTTGAATATATCGATCTGTCCACGCTGGGCTTCAACCGTCCAAACAACTCATGTAATGCCTTTAATTATGCATTTTCCGGATGTTCCTCCCTGAAGAAAATCATTGTGGGGGATGATGTGCCGAGTGCGATTGCCTACAAGGGTATGTTCGACGGATGTGACGCCTTAGTCGGAGGCAGGGGGTCGAAAGTTAGTGACTTTAACGATTACCGTTCGGCTGCGCGTCTGGATGAAACCGGCAAATACGCAGGTCTGTTCACCTACTACAAATCAAACATCGTCTACAATCTGGATGGCGGTGCATGGGAGGAAGGCAAAAAAGGCACGGAAGAATTTGAGTTCCAGGATTGTCCGCTAACGGTTAGCGATCCAGTAAAGGAGGATTATCTCTTCATGGGATGGGAAATCTCCCAAGAGGATATGAGACTTGACACGCTCTCCACTTTGACGATCAATCGGGAGGATTTCTTCAATACTCCGTATACGTGTACCGCTTTGTGGCAAAAGGATGAGTTTGTCATCACCTACATGGTGGATGGCGAATTGTATATGAGAGATACATTAGCCAGTGGCACCCGTATCACGCATGAAGGCATTCCAGCACCAAAGAAGACTGGTCATACGTTTAAAGGATGGATAGGAAAGAAGGGCACGCCAACAACTATGCCGACTTATGACCTCACCTTTAACGCTTTCTTCACCGTGAATGATTATGTCCTCACCTACAAGGTGGATGACATTGTTTATCAACAAGATACGATCGCCTTCGGTGATACGATCACACCGATAGCCGGACCAGCGAAGAAGGGCTTTACGTTTAACAGATGGGTAGGATTGCCGGAGACAATGCCAGCCGAGGACATTACCGTGACGAGTCTTTACATCCAGAGTACGGGCGTCGTATCGAACGGAAATGACGATTTACGCATCTGGACATCCGACGGTTCCCTCTTTATTCAGGCTTCCGTCGCCTCTCCTTACCGCATCTACGACGTACGTGGCATCCTCGTTGCGGAAGGCGTCGCCAAGGACGTGACGCAAATATCGCTTCCACGCCCAACCATCTATGTCATAGAGATCAACGGGCAGAAGTCCAAATTCGTTGTAGACTGAAACTCTATTTGACAACCTCTGATAATGAGTGCGACGGCACACAAACTGGTGTCGTCGCGCTCTTTCTTTCAGGGCGGAACACGCAGCATCGATGTCACCCTTTGGGGGTCCCGCACGGAGAAGTTCGTGAAGAAACGGGGTCTCATCAGATAAAGCGGGACCTGTCCATCACATTTTAGAAATAAGTACACAAATTTGCAAATGGATATTATTTTGCGTATATTTGTTTACAATATAGAAAAAAGACAATATGAGAAAATTATTTTTTGCGACGGCAATATCCGCAATAGCATTATTAGGAACAGGATGTTCACAATCCTCAGAAAGTGTTAGTGGTCAAGTGGAAGGACATAATTACGTGGATCTCGGATTGCCAAGCGGCACCATGTGGGCGACGTGTAATCTGGGCGCCAATATTCCAGAAGAGAACGGTAACTATTTCGCATGGGGAGAGACCGCCCCGAAGACCGAATTCGAATGGAACAACTATAAATGGGGCAACGGCGAGGCCGAGTCGAAGATCAAGATGACAAAGTACTGCTCCCACGAAAGGAAAGGCGAAATTGACAACAAACAGTTGCTCGAATCAGCCGACGACGCCGCCACCACCCTCTGGAACGGCACATGGAGAACCCCAACCAAGGAAGAGTGGGAGGAACTGATAAACGGATGTGACTGGGAATGGGTGAAGAACTACAAAGGCAAAGGGCTCGACATGAAAAAGGGTACCTCCAAGACCAACGGAAACACCATCCTCTTCCCTTTCTCCGGGTACTACAACGGCACCACATTCTTCAACAATTCCAACGCCTTTTGGACCGCCACGCAAAAGACGGACAACGGGTTGGACGCCTACTTCGTCAGAATGTTGACCCATAACCAGAACATGAACAACGGACAAAGGAAACAAGGCATGACGATCCGTGCAGTCACAATCAAACCAGCGCAGGAGAACGGAGCAAAATAATCGCACATTTACGTTGTCAATCATAAAAAGATGGCGTGTCGTACGGAACGGCACGCCATTGTTTTTTGAGCATACATACCACATTCACCCCAGGGTGTTACCCTGGGCTATACAAAGGGCTGCCCCTACGGGGCAAAACCATCACGTTATTGTGCGTGTGATGTGCGTTCAATGTATATTACCACGCTACGCAAGGCATTACATCCATCGTCACGGGTGCGAAGAACGTCCACATGCAATCCACCCGTCCGCCCTGCAAGGGCATTCCTTTACCTAGCCCAGGGCATCGCCCTGGGGAAAACGGGTGGATGTCCACATACGCCCTGTAAGGGCAAAAGGAACACGGATTGAGTTGATTACACACCACCACAAACAAAAAAAGGACGCCTTCCAGCGTCCTTCCTTAATCTTTTGTCCTCCCTACGGGAAAGTACCGCAGGCGGGACTTGAACCCGCACGAACATTTCTGTTCAAAGGATTTTAAGTCCTTCGTGTCTACCATTCCACCACTGCGGCATCCTTAGAGCGCCTAAAAAAATAGGAACGCCCGGGACTCGAACCCGCGACCACGACCTTGGCAAAAATACCCCACGGCCTTGAAACACAAAATAAACGATTTACACCCTACCACCACAAACAAAAAAAGGACGCCTTCCAGCGTCCTTCCTAATCTTTTGTCCTCCCTACGGAAAAGTACCGCAGGCGGGACTTGAACCCGCACGAACATTTCTGTTCAAAGGATTTTAAGTCCTTCGTGTCTACCATTCCACCACTGCGGCATCCTTAGAGCGAAAAACGGGACTCGAACCCGCGACCCCGACCTTGGCAAGGTCGTGCTCTACCAACTGAGCTATTTTCGCATTTCTATTTCAACTCAACACTTCCGGAAGGTCTCTCCCTTTCCTTTTTTGCGTTGCAAAGATAATAATAATTTTATTTCCCTCCAACAATTTTTTTAATTTCGTTCAATTTATTTAATGCTTCTATCGGCGTGAGGTTATTTATGTCCAAATGATTGATCTCGTCACGGACCGCCTCCAGGATTGGATCGTCCAATTGGAATAAGCTAAGTTGCACTGCCTCAGGCTTTTTCTTCGCCGGCTTGGAACCATCCGAGATGGGGCTCTTGGAATTGCCCACTTCCAACTGCTCCAAAATTTCATTGGCGCGATTAACCACTTTATTCGGCAAACCGGCCAATTTTGCCACATGAATACCAAAACTATGCTCACTACTACCCCTCACCAGCTTGCGCAGGAAGATCACTTTACCGTCCACCTCCTTCACGGAGACGTTATAATTCTTAATCCTAGGGAAGAGCTTCTCCATCTCGTTCAACTCATGGTAGTGCGTGGCGAACAACGTCTTCGCCTTCGCCTTCGGATGCTCATGGATATACTCCACGATGGACCAAGCGATGGAGATACCGTCGTACGTGCTGGTTCCCCTACCCAACTCGTCGAAGAGCACCAAACTCTTCTGCGAAAGGTTGTTGATGATGCTCGCCGCCTCGTTCATCTCAACCATGAAGGTAGACTCACCCATGGAGATATTATCGGACGCCCCCACCCTCGTGAAGATCTTGTCCACCACACCAATCGACGCAGCGTCCGCTGGCACGAAACAGCCTATCTGCGCCATCAGCACAATCAAGGCGGTCTGCCTCAACAATGCGGACTTACCCGCCATGTTCGGTCCTGTGATCATGATGATCTGCTGGGACTGCGAATCGAGCGTCAAATCGTTCGCCACATATTTCTCCCCAATCGGAAGCTGTCGCTCAATGACAGGGTGACGCCCCTGCTTGATATCGATCACATCGCTATCGTTAACCGCCGGACGCACATAATGGTTCTCCTCCGACGTCTTTGCGAAGGACATCAGCACATCCAACTTAGCCACAAGGTTCGAATTGACCTGAATGGCCGGAATATACTCCGTCAGCTCAAGCACCAGCTCGTTGAAGATCTGCGTCTCCAGGGTCAATATCTTCTCCTCGGCACCTAAAATCTTCTCCTCGTACTCCTTCAGCTCCTGCGTGATGTAACGCTCCGCCGCCGTCAAGGTCTGCTTGCGGATCCAATCCTCCGGCACCTTGTCCTTGTGCGTGTTGCGCACCTCGATATAGTAGCCAAAGACATTATTGTAGCTCACCTTCAAGCTTGGGATGCCTGTACGTTCGGACTCACGCTGTTGCAGTTGCAACAGGTAATCCTTTCCCGAGTGGGAGATATTGCGCAAATCATCCAATTCAGCGGACACACCACTCGCAATCACCCCGCCACGGTTCAGCATGTTCGGCGGATCCATCGTGATGGTACGTTCTATCTTCTCACGGATGTTCGGGCATGGGTTCAACTGCTCGCCTATGCGCCGCAAACCATCGTTATCGCTCGCCAAGCAAGCCTCCTTAATCGGCAGGATGGCACCCAAGGCCACCTTCAGCTGCACCACCTCACGAGGGGTGACGCGGCCCACCGCCACCTTGGAGATCACACGCTCCAAGTCGCCGATGACCGACATGTTCACATCGAGCGTCTCCTTCAAATCCGGACTACGGAAAAACTCGTCCACGATATTGAGGCGCTCCTCAATCGGCTTCACATCCTTCAACGGGAAGGCCACCCAACGCTTCAGCAGACGAGCACCCATCGGGGTGATAGTGCGGTCAATGATGTTGACGAGCGTCTTGCCGCCCTCATGCATCGTGCCATAGAGCTCAAGGTTGCGGATCGTAAACTGGTCCAACCACACGTACTTATCCTCCTCGATACGGGACAAATGGGTAATGTGGCTGATCTGCGTATGCTGGGTCATGTCCAAATAGTGGAGGATGGCTCCGGAAGCCACGATACCCAGCTTCAGGTTCTCCACACCGAAGCCCTTCAGGTTCTTCGTCTCAAAATGTTTCAGGAGTCTATCATGGGCAGCCTCGGAGGTGAAGATCCAGTCCTCCAGTTCATAGGTAAAGAACCGGGAGCCGAAATTCTCCTCGAACTCCGCCCTTTTGGTGCGCTCGAAGAGGACCTCCTTCGGCATGATGCCATTCAGCAGTTTATCCACATATTCGCAGGTGCCCTGAGCCGTCAGGAACTCGCCCGTGGAGATATCCAGGAAGGCGACACCCGCCATTTTCTTCTCGAAATGGACCGCCGCAAGGAAGTTATTCTCCTTGTGGTCCAGTATATTATCATTGACAGCGACACCCGGCGTCACCAGCTCCGTGATACCACGCTTCACCAGCTTCTTAGTCAGCTTAGGGTCCTCCAGCTGGTCGCAGATGGCCACACGCTTACCCGCGCGCACCAATTTCGGCAAATAAGTATCCAACGCATGATGAGGGAAACCAGCCAGTTCGACCGACTGGGCCGCACCGTTCGCACGCTTGGTCAGCGTGATTCCCAATATTTCGGAAGCCATCACCGCATCCTGCAAAAACGTCTCATAAAAATCGCCCACACGGAACAGCAAGATCGCATCAGGATGCATCGCCTTGAATTCCAGGTACTGCTTCATCAAAGGCGTTTCCACTACATTTGCCATGTCACTAACAATTTATCGAATCAAAGGTAAGACGGGGAAGCGTACTGCTTCACATCGTCCGCCGTAATTTCATTTCCACACAAAATAACCATACGTTCCACCGCATTCCTCAGCTCACGGATGTTACCACCCCAGCGGAACTTCTTCATCTCCTCCTTCGCCTCGTTCGAGAAGGTCTTCGTCGGGATACCCTGCTCGTCGCAAATGATTCCCAAGAAATAATCAATCAGTTCAGGGATATCCTCCAAGCGCTCGCGCAGAGGCGGCACATGGATGAGGATGACACCCAGGCGATGGTACAAATCCTCCCTGAAATTGCCCTTCTGAATCTCCTCCATCAGGTTCTTATTCGTCGCAGCGAAGACACGCACATCCACCTTCAAGCTCTTATCACTTCCCACACGCGTGATCTCGTTCTCCTGCAAGGCACGCAGCACCTTGGTTTGGGCGGAGAGGCTCATATCGCCGATCTCGTCCAAGAAGAGCGTTCCGCCATTGGCCTGCTCGAACTTACCGATCCGCTGCTTCACGGCAGAGGTGAAGGAGCCTTTTTCATGTCCGAACAACTCACTCTCAATCAGTTCCGAAGGGATAGCGGCGCAATTGACCTCCACGAAAGGACAGTTTGCCCGGGCACTGGAGCGGTACAGCATCTTAGCCACCACCTCCTTACCCGTACCGTTCTCACCGGTGATCAGCACCTTCGCGTTAGAAGCAGCCACCCGTTCGATGACCGAGCGGAGATGCTCCATCGCAGGAGAATGGCCGACCATCACCACATCCTTGGATATTTTCTTCTTCAAGGTCTTAGTCTCCTGCACCAGATTCTTCCGCTCCATGCCATTGCGCACACAGACCAGCAATCGGTTCAGGTCCAAAGGTTTCTCGATGAAGTCGAAGGCGCCCATCTTCAGCGACTCGACAGCCGTGTCTATGGTACCATGTCCCGAGATCATCACCACCGTCTGGTCAGGGTTCTCCTTCTTGATGTTAGAGAGCACCTCGATACCATCCATCTTAGGCATCTTGACATCGCAAAAGACCAGATCGAAACTCTCGCCCTTCAACTTTTCAAGGCCATGTATTCCGTCTTCCGCCACATCGACCGAATATCCTTCATTCTCCAAGATATCCTTCAATGTGTTACGAATGCTGCGCTCATCATCTATGATTAGAATATCCATAATAGCGTTAATTTAATTACTTAGCAAGTACCGAGGACATCGGGTATTTCGTGTTCTGCACATCATTCAGCATCACCTTCACATACCCCACTTTTATCTTTGCCTCGATATAGAGCGGCACGTGGTTCTCATCGTTCGAGACATATATAGCCATCGCATCCTCATCCTCGAAGATATCCCCCGTCACCAATTTAGGGGTGAACTTAAGCGCCTTGTATTTTTTCTTGTTCTTCAGTTTGATCGTCTCCTCGCCGCAATACTTCACGGTAAGGTTATATATCTCTTTGTCCAACACCAAACGGAAAGGAATCTGCTGACCCTTCTTCACCTTCGTCATATCCACACTCCGGATACGGTAGCAGGAGGTGATCAAATCGTAGACGCCCCTTTGGATGGATAGCGTGTCGTACGTTTTCCTTCCTCTTTTATTGAATTCGAAATAGACTTTCGAATCTTTATCGTTCTCCTTCCAATCAAACTTGTAACGGTTGTCGCTGAAATAGCTATCCTCATGCTTCACCTCCCTGTAATGGAGAGGGAGCAAGCCCTCCTTCTTCACCGTCACCGCATACGTGTCACGGATGCAGTAGAAGCGGTCGAATGACTTTGTCGAATAGCCAGCCAGCTGAAGATCGAAAAGAGACTCGTTTTTCACGGTCCGTTCCTTCACGGAGAAATGGACATTACCCGCATGGATCCATATAGGGCCCAAATTGAAATAGATATAGTAAGTGGCCTTCTCCCCTCCCTTAAAGGCGATTTCGTCGCTCATATAATCGTCCGCCCAAAGCACAGACGGCAAGACGAATATCAACGATAGGGTGAACAACAATTTTCTTATCATAATCCTAAAACATTTCGTTGAAAATCAATCAGAAAAAACACTTACAAAAACCGATAAGCCTCAACGGGCGCTCATCGTCGCAGAGAAAGAGGAACCCGCCCGCAGGAAGGTCAATCGACAATCCGCAGGGGGTCATAAGCGGCTAACCGTTAATCCGCATGCACCTTGGTGAACATCCTGCTCCACCTGATATTGGAAGGGAACGACTTGTCCTCGTCAAGAGAGAGCCAAATGAATATCGGCTTCCCGACGATATGGTCCTCAGGCACGTAACCCCAGAAGCGGGAATCCGCCGAGTTATGTCGGTTATCACCCATCATCCAATAATAATCCATCTTGAACGTGTACGAGTTAGCCACCGCGCCATTGATATAGATCTGACCATTCTCCACCTTCAGCTCATTGCCCTCGTAATTGCGGATGATCTGCTCATACAACGGCAAATTGTTCAAGTCCAAGCTGACGGTGGCGCCCCTCTTCGGAATGTAGATAGGGCCAAAGTCATCCCTTGTCCAGTTCTTTTGCATATTCAGCGGGAAGGTCTCTCCACTGAATATGTCCGGCTCGTCACTAATGGAGAGGACGCTCGAAAGCTTCTTCATCTCCGCCAATGCATCCTTTGTGAGAGGCAACCTATAAACGAAAGGCACTCTGCCAAGAGAGTCACCATAACCATATTCCCTCACGTTCATCACGTCATTCAACAAGAACCTATCGTCCTTGCGGATCCCTAATTTCTCGAACGTCTTAGGGGAGATGGCGGATTGGGACTCGACCAAGTAGTTAGCCTGCAATCCAGGAATATCCTCCTCCGCTTTTCCGTTCGTATAGACCACACCACCGATGATCTGCAAGGAATCGCCCGGCAATCCCACGCAACGCTTCACATAGTTCTCACGTCTGTCAACCGGTCTCACAACGATATCCCCGAATTTCCTCTTATTGCGCCATACCTCATCCCTTCCGAAGGCATGAGTCAGGGTGTAATAATCGGAGTTCTGCGCCTTCAGCGCCACCGTATCGCCGGCAGGGAAATTGAAGACCACGATATCGCCCCGCTGTACGTCGCCGAAACCCTTCAGACGCTTGTATTCCCACTGCGGCTTATCAATATATGACTTGATGTTCAAAATAGGGAGCGTATGCTGCGCCAGCGGAAAGGAGAGCGGCGTCATCGGGCAACGAGGACCGTAGCTCATCTTGCTGACGAAAAGGAAGTCTCCCACCTTCAATGTCTTTTCCAAGGAAGGCGAAGGGATCTTATAGTTCTGGAAGATATACAGGTTAACGATATAGACCGCAACGAGGGCGAACACGATCGCGTCCACCCAGTCGGCAAGCCACTTGAGAATCGGGTTCTCAGACTTCTTCCACCCGCCCCATGGCACATACTTCGTGATATAGATATCCACGGCGAAAGGGATCAACAGCAACAACCACCATGCGCCCGACCACACTAAGAATCCGAGGATCAACAGCATGACCAAAGCGAACTTCACCCATTGCTTCGCGCTCGCCGAGCGGACACGCTCCATAAATGTCTTATTCTCCGTTTTATTCTCCTTTGCCATATAGCATCATTTCTTTTCTTAAAACTTAAACATATCCGACATCCCGAAGAAACCCTTCTTGCCTGCCGTGAACTCAGCGGCCACCACCGCACCGAGGGCGAATCCCTCACGGCTCTTCGCATCGTGCGTCATCGTGATGCTATCCACCTCGGATTCATACCTGATGGTGTGGATGCCTGGCACCTCCCCCTCACGGATGGACTTGATGGCAAGGTCCATCGGCTTGTTCTCCACCTCCTTGGTCCATGCGGTCTTGCGGTCCAAGTTGGCGAGGATGCCCTCCGCCAAAGTGATGGCGGTACCGCTCGGAGCGTCCAACTTATGGATGTGGTGAACCTCCGTCATCTCCACATTGTAGTTAGGGAACTGGTTCATGATCTGGGCCAGTTTTTTACTGATAGCATTGAATACATAGACCCCGATGCTGTAGTTGGAAGACCAGAAGAGGGTTTTCCCGCCCTTCTCCACCTCATCCTTCAAGGCGGCGGCGTTCCATCCCGTCGTACCACAAACCACCGGCACATTGGCGGCGAAACATTTACGCACATTCTCCAAAGCCGTCTCCGGGCGTGTGAACTCTATGGCGACATCCGCGCTCTTGAAAGCGGCGGACTCGAAATCCTGCAAATTATCGATATCTATAGTGGAAACGATCTCATGTCCTCTCTCTTTCGCAATACGTTCGATGATATGGCCCATCTTCCCGTAACCAATTAACGCAATCTTCATAACTCAAAATATTACCGTTTTGGGCAAAGATACGAAAAAAGCGCATAGGGAATGCGCCAAGCGCCAAAATATATGCGCACGATGAAAAACTTTTTCACCATTTTTAACCACAATCAATCCGCCCGGCCACCATTCGTACGAAGGGTACCGAGGCAGGTCCGAAGAAGCGAAAAAGCGGCGAGGCAATCAAGCCCCGCCGCTTTATGTCGGTCAACCCGAACCCGATGTCGGAAAGACCTATTTGCCCTGTGCGTTGAGCATTTGGTCAGGTTCAGGTATCTTGCCCTCATTCTTTTCGTTTTCGGCAGCCTCCGCGGCATACTCCTTGTTCAGCTCTTTGCTGTTCAGCAACACGCCCATGTTGTATTTCAGGGTATCCTTCACGTTGCCGGCATCGTCCTTCACCAGCCAGTTGCCGTGTTTTTTCCCGCCGACATACAAGCCCTCAATGACAGGGAAATCGTGGCCCTCGTAAAGTTTATAGACACCATCCTCGACGCCCATTTTGTAAGGGGACTCCGAATAGAGCTTGCCATCCTGCAGGTAACGGGTCTGTATACCATTCATCTTGCCCTCTTTATAAGGGGTCTTCTCGATCAGTTCACCCGTCTTGGCGAATGATTTCAGGGTATCCACGAGAACGCCCTTCGCATAGTGCTCGATGAGGGAGACTTTTCCTCCGACGTAGTAGATCCACTCGCCCTCCTTCACCTTACCGATATAAGCGCCCTGCGCGGCTTTCGTCAATCCGTCGTTTTCATAGATGACGATGGCGGAAGTCTCGTTTTCCCCATACTGTTGGATGGATTTCAGCACACCATCCTCGTAGTATCTCTTGAAGGTGCCGACAGGCTGGTCGTCCTTGAACTCGCCCTCGTACATGAAGTAACCGTTCCCGTATGGTTTCTTCCACACGCCCTGCTTACGGCCCTTCGAATCTACCTCATTGATAGAGAAGGCAGTAGCGGCCGAAAACAGCCCGACAATTAAAAAAAAGATTATCCTTTTCATAACTCTTCCAAATCTATATCAGACATCACAAATATAGGAAAACGGATTCAATTAGTAAAGCCAAAAAAACAAAAAAAACGGGGGCGAAAAAAATTCGTCCCCGCATAATGTTTTATAGAATCACCGGATTATTCAGCGACAACCTCGAAGTTGATTTCCGCGGAAACCTCCTTGTGGAGTTTAACCGTAGCCTTGTAGGAGCCGAGCTCCTTCACGTTGTCGTTGATGAAGATAATCTTTCTGTCGATATCGAATCCCTGCTTAGCCAAAGCCTCAGCGATTTGGATGTTATTGACAGAACCGAAGATCGTGCCAGTAGCGCTGGTCTTCGCACCGATTTGCAATGAAACACCGTTCAGTTTAGCGGCCAATTCCTCAGCGTCAGCCTTGATCTTAGCCAGCTTGTGAGCACGTTGTTTCAAGTTCTCTTCCAATTGTTTCTTGGCAGATGGAGTAGCCAAGATAGCTTTACCTTGAGGAATGAGGTAGTTACGGCCATAACCGTTCTTTACCTTCACAACATCGTCCTTGTAACCCAAGTTTTGTACGTCTTGCAATAAAATGATTTCCATTGTTCGTTCCTCCTTTTTTTTATTTCATCAAATCGGTTACAAATGGAAGCAACGCCAAGTGGCGAGCTCTTTTCACTGCTTGAGCGACCTTTCTCTGGTACTTCAAGGAAGTTCCGGTGAGGCGGCGAGGCAAAATCTTACCTTGCTCGTTCAAGAACTTCTTCAAGAACTCAGGGTCCTTGTAGTCGATATACTTGATACCGCTCTTTTTGAAACGGCAATACTTCTTCTTCTTAACGTCCACCGTCGGCGGGGTTAAATATCTGATTTCTGATGAATTTTGTGCTGCCATTTTTAAGCCTCCTTCTCTTTGTTAGATTTTAAACTTCTTCTTTTTGCCGCATACTCAACTGCATATTTGTCGAGTTTTGTGGTAAGGAAGCGAATCACTTTCTCGTCACGACGATACTGGGTCTCCAGAAGATCGATCGTGTTAGGCTCTGCCTTGAACTCTATCAAGCAATAGAATCCAGTGGTCTTACCTTCAATAGGGTATGCCAAATGGCGAAGGCCCCATTGCTCCTCGCTGATAATCTCAGCACCGGCGTCCGTCAGAACGCCCTTGAATTTTTCCGCCGTTTCCTTCATCTGATTGTCAGATAAAACGGGAGTCAAGATGAAAACGGTCTCGTACTGATTTAACATAAAACTAAATATTAATTAATTACAATCCCCACAAATGGGAACGCGAATATAGGCATTATTTTCTTACCTGCAAAAAATATTCCGGACAACTTTCCCTCGATTCACGGGAACCACCCCGATCACGCACAAATACGAGGTCCGTTTCCCCTCATGGGAAGGATCAAGGCTTCGCCGCCTTCGAAGCGGCGGCACTATCCGTTTTAGCGGCCTCCTCTTCCATCCAGTTCTTTTGCGACAATTGGAACTTCGTGGTTTCAGACGTACTGAAATTCATCACATCCTGCAAAATATCGGCATTCGTCTTGGAGAATTTCTTGCCCGACTCAGTCTTGAAGAAATCGGAAAATGCCTTAAGATCAGCCTCGGTCACGGTAGGATATCCAGCCTCCATCAGCAACAACATCATGTTCTCGTTCATATACTCCGCCAAACTTGCAGCCAACTTCTCATCATCCGGGGATATCATAGAGACAATCTGCCCGATCAACACACCCATGGATTTCTCCTGGCTTGATAACTTGTAATACTCACGGTAAGCCTTTTGGTAACTTTTTGGCAATGAAACGCTTACACTCCCCGCCTTTTCTCCCGCTACGATTTTTTCGATGTCAGGTGTGATCTTGTTAAACATCTGCGCTTGCACCTTTTCGTCGTGATAAACGGACAAATGCTCCTTCGCCAAACTCCCGGCAGTAGAAGAGAAGAATGTGATTCCGTTTTTCAAATCCTGCTCCGTCACAGACTGTTTGTACTTCGACTCCATCCAATTCATCCTATCGGGGAAATGCACTTCGTCATGGAACTTGCAGGCCCTTTGCCTGGCCAATTCCTCCGGGCACCCCATCGACACCAGCAGAGAAGAATATGCGCCCACTGCCTTTTCTCTCTTTTGCAGCAAACTTCTCGTGCCTTCCTTTTTTTGGATAAACTCCAACAACAACTTGCGATAAGATGAATCCTCCGCAAGGCAAGACGCCACACTGCTTGTCAGGAAAACCGAGATGAGGAATAGCCCTCTAACCAAATATCTACAATTCATTTAGACAGCCTATTTTTACATATTTAACCATGCATATCTATCTTCTCGGAGGTCTGCCCCGAGACCTACTTCCCTGGTTCCATCACTTGTTCGACAACCTGACCGAAAGCAGAGAGTCTGGTTCAAAATCCTTTATGACATTGACTATATACAAATTGTGGTAAAGGGGATCTATCTGGGCAACCTTCGGAGCGGAGACCTGGGCGTTCCACACCACCTGTCCTTTCACCTTCCCTTTGAGGACAAGCATCACCGTATCTCTCTTATCCACCTTCTCGTCTTTCTGGATCATAAGGGTCATCCTCCTGGACTGTTTGCTTTCCTCCCAGAAAAGGGACTTCACGAGGAGATCTCCAATCTTTTGGTTCCTCGCCACCGTATGACGCGCTGTGTCTTGATCGTTCGGCGCGCAATTGAAGAAATATCCTTCCTGCCCGTAGAAAAGTTTGTTCCATTGTGGGTCATCAAACCGGTTAGGCAATGTTATGCCCATACTATCCTGTATATAATGCGCCAACTTGTAAGTGGTAACCATAGAACCTTGATACGTGATATGTTGGTTAAAATCATATGTGTTCTCAAAGCACTCCGGAATATAAGCCACCGAATCATAGTCCAGCTGCATATCATACCACTTGACCTGTAGCGGATCTATGATCTTGGCCAACTCATTGTGCCACAGTTCATAGTTCCCTATATGTTTGTGATACATCGGAACAGTCAGGAAAAGCAAAGGAATATCGTTCCGCTTACACAGGTCCGCGATTTTACGGATGTAATACTCCGCCTGGGAGTTGATGGAAAAGCCACTCGTATCCGTACAAACTATCCTTGGTCCCTTCTCCTTATAGATGTTCTGCAGACTATCCGTCAGACCCGACTGGAAGCGCAACATACGCCCCAAGTAGAGCGGAATCGTGTCAAACGCCGCCTTTTTGCGGAGATAAGGCTTTTTCCGCAACAAGACATTACGGTTTATTTGTGCCGTATCCCTAAATATAAACTCATGGTTCCTAATCGTAGTGCTCCACGCTGCCGGGTAGTCGTCATATTCATACAAATCCGGCATCGATTTCATCTTTAAGTTGAAGTTCTGGCGGGCGGAGAAACATTTCATCCTCGAAACGGCCCTTCCCCTTTTACTGACATAATTCTCGTCAATGCAGCCATACGTTTCCACCACACACAACTTAGGGCGGGTTCTGGTCAGAGCCTCTTCAAGGGAATAATAGGCATCCGATATGTCCGCCCCACTCTGCGCCATGACGAAACTGATAGTACCCGTGGTCGCACTCAAGTTCTTAGGGTTTATCGAATGATTGGCATGGGAATTACCCAAAACGAGGATGTCGATAGAGTCCTTCTCCGTCAATTCATAGAATGATTCCCAACGCTTGAACGTCGCATGGGCGGCCATCTCCATGTCCGGGTCAAAGTATTTCTTGCTGTCCGTATAATGAATACAATACAACACGACGGAGAGCACCAAAACCAATTTCAGCAACAGAACATATTTGCTTTTAAGCCAAGAGTTTCCGCTCTCCTTTTTCGAAGGGGCATCAACAGCGACGTTAACATTACTCTGCCTATTGTTTTTTCCTTTACTACTACTCATACGGCTTAAAATTGGAAATAAATAAACGAATTATCACTGGCCCCATAAACGCCCAAATAGACAATGGCCAATGGCAATAATATGTACACGATCCATCTTATCGGGACAAAGTTCAGCACTTTATAAAACAATTCCCCCTTCTTCTCTATCAATAACTCAAGCACCATAAGAGCCACCAACATCTTGGAGACAAATCCGAACTCCATGCTGTTCAACCCGAAATCATACAACGCGTCGGAGTTGGATGAGCCCATATTCGCCAAAACATAGAAGGCGTCAGAAATAGACTGGCTCCTGAAGAAGCTGAGGGAAAGCGTCCATAGGGAGAAAGTCACGACAGCCCCCAACAAACCCGTAAAGAAGTTGGTGGGGTTCCATTTTACCAATTTATTGATTATCAAGAATATACCATTAAGGCAACCCCAAACCACAAAGGTCCAGGAAGCGCCATGCCAGAGTCCGCTCACCAGGAAAATAATGAATATATTCAGATAAGTAAACAAAACGCCCTTCCGGTTACCTCCCAAAGGGATGTACAGATAATCACGGAACCAGCTCGTCAAAGAGATGTGCCATCTTTTCCAGAAATCCGCGAAAGAGACGGAGAGATAGGGACTATTGAAGTTCTGCATCAACTCAAAGCCAAACAAGCGGGCTGTACCGATCGCAATCTGCGAATAGGCCGAGAAATCCAGGTACAACTGGAAAGAGAAAAACAGCAGACCCACGACAAGGGACAATCCATCCGCATTATGCAAATTCCCCCACACTCCATCCACATAAACAGCGAGACGGTCCGCTATCACCATCTTCTTCACCAACCCGACAGCTATCAGCAGAAGTCCTGAGCGGGCCTTGTCATAATCGAACTTGAACACCGACGAAAACTGCGGCAACATATTGGACGCCCTTTCTATCGGGCCCGCGATCAATTGAGGGAAGAAAGCGATATACGTGAAATACGAGACGACATCCTTGGTCGCCTGCACCTTTTCCTTGTAAACATCAATCGTGTAGCTCAGCGCCTGGAACGTATAGAAACTGATTCCGACCGGAAGGATAACGTTCAATGTCGGCCAATCCACCTGAATATGGAACAAGGACAACAACATCTTCGCACTATCGATAAAGAAGTTGACATACTTGAAATAGCCCAGCAAGAGTAGGTTAACCACTATATTCGCCCACAGAATCATCTTCGACTTGCGCTTGTCCTCCCTATACGCGTCTATGAACTTTCCACTTAAAAAGCTAAGCAATGAGACGGAAAAGATAAGCAGCAAGAACCTATAATCCCACCATCCATAAAACACATAACTGGCAACCAACAAAAAAACATTACGCAAATTCTTTTTTCTACAAAAAACAAATAAATAGGCCACATAGACTATCAGCAAAAACGTGAAAAAAGAAAACGTGTTGAACAACATGACAAAATCTTTATCTATAAAATTACATTCATTTGCAAAGATATAACATTTAGGATTGCGATGCAAAATATTAATCGGCACCGCATATAAAAAGGGCTCCCAGTGCAAAAAAAAATTTGGGCGACCCTCACGGGCAACCCAAACATAACACTGTATTACTTTTAAAATACTACCATTGAAAAACACAATATCTAAACGAAGCAATTTTGAAAATATTGCATCGTACGTCTCATATTTTTATTTTTAAAATCAGTAAGTCAATATCTCCAGTCCATTCTCCGTCATCAGGAAGGTGTGTTCCCACTGGGCGGAAGGCAATCCGTCGCGCGTGGTCACTGTCCAACCGTCTATTCGGCTAAAGTTGACCGGATATTTACCCATGTTAATCATCGGCTCGATGGTGAAGACCATACCTGGGACGAGGAGCATACCTGTGCCACGCTTGCCGAAATGGTCCACCTGCGGCTCCTCGTGGAATTCGAGTCCCACGCCATGGCCCGAAAGGTCACGGACCACCGAATAGCCGTTTTTCTTCGCATGCTGCTCAATGGCGAAGCCTATATCCCCCACGAAACCGTAAGGCTTAGCGGCCTCCATGCCTATCTGCAAGCACTCGCGGGTAACCTCCACCAAACGTTTCTTTTCAGGAGAAACCTCTCCGATGCAGAACATGCGGGAAGCGTCGCTGAAGTAACCATTCAGGATTGTGGAGACATCCACATTGATGATGTCACCCTCCTTCAAAATCGTCCTCGGGTTAGGGATGCCGTGGCAAACCACCTCATTGATGGAGGTGCATACGCTTTTCGGGAAACCCTCGTAGTTGAGCGGTGCCGGAATAGCCCCGTGCGCAGTCGTGTAGTCGTAAACCAGTTTGTCGATGTCCTCGGTGGACATACCCGCATGGATCTCACGCTCCACAAGGTCCAACACACCTGTGTTGACCACCCCACTCTGACGAATTCCCTCTATCTGCTCAGGCGTTTTAATCAGCTTACGAGGCGGGACCTCAAATCCGCGGCTCTCGTAAAACATCACTTTCTTCTCCATTTCAGTGGCTTCCCTATCCTTAGGCACAAACCACAGACGACGTCCTTTTCCCATTACCTATCATTTTTTCGCACACAAAAGTGCACACTTCACAAAAGTACTCAATTATGAGCAAATAATGAAATGTGCACCGTTTTTTTTAGACTTTAGGTCTAAGACGTTAGACTATAGGTCTAAGGCATTAGGCTTTAGCCCACTAACTCTTAATTCTCCATGATCTTCATCTGTTGACGGACAGACTCAGCATGGATAGCCTCGAAGACCACCTTCATGAACTCGCCGTCCATCTCCATAGCGGAACCAGCCTCCACACGCTTGTTGATGATCTCGTCGTAACGCTGGGTCTGGAGGATAGCCATCTCATGCTCCTTCTTGTAGATACCGATTTCCCTTGCCACACGCATACGTTTCGCCAACATCTCGGTCAACTCCATGTCGATCTCGTCGATCTGCTTACGCAACTCCGCGAGGTTCTCCGTCGTCTGGTTGGTCTCCCTGATCACGAGGTTATTGAGGACGAGGGAAAGAACATCCGGTGTGAGCTGCTGGGAAGCGTCACTCCATGCATGGTCAGGATCGCAGTGGGACTCGATGATGAGACCGTCGAACTGAAGGTCCATCGCCTGCTGGCAAAGCGGAGAGATGAGGTCACGACGACCGGAGATATGGCTTGGGTCGCAGATAATCGGCAACTCAGGGATGCGGCGGTGCAACTCGATTGGAATGTGCCATTGAGGAAGGTTTCTATAGAGTTTCTTGTCGTAGGTGCTGAATCCTCTGTGGATAGCGCCCAAACGCTTGATGCCCGCATTGTTGATACGCTGCAAAGCGCCGATCCACAATTCGAGGTCAGGGTTGACAGGGTTCTTCACGAGGATAGGCATATCCACGCCCTTCAAAGTGTCGGCGATCTCCTGCACAGCGAACGGGTCAGCCGTCGTGCGCGCACCGATCCACAACAGGTCCACGCCATACTTCAGCGCCTCCTCGACGTGCTTAGCGGTAGCCACCTCGGTAGCGACGAGCATGCCCGTCTCCTTCTTCACCTGCTGCAACCATGGCAAAGCGGCCACACCGTTACCCTCGAAGCCCCCTGGCTTGGTACGTGGTTTCCACACACCCGCACGGAACACCTTGATACCGTTCTTGGCCAATTGCTTAGCCGTATCCATCACTTGATCTTCCGTCTCCGCGCTACATGGTCCCGCGATCACCAAAGGACGTTTGTCTTCAACACCCTTCAAATTCAATTTCTCTAATTCCATAATCTTTGTATTAAACTTATTATTAATTATTTATATTATTTCTCAAATTGTTTGTCTACCCACCTCATATTCGCCCAACACACGCATTTCGTTGGTCAATGGCCTGACGGCGGCGAGCGCCTCCTCGTAGCGTTGGTATTTCTCGAATTGCAGGTCGATGTAGAATTGGTATTCCCACTCCCTACCGATGATTGGCGTGGACTGGATTCTTGTCAGGTTCATTTTATAGAAAGATAAGATAGAAAGGATTTGGGCGAGACTACCCTCCTCATGGGAGAGCACCAGCAGGAGAGAGGCCTTGTTCGGGAACTTCTTCCTGTTCATCTCCTCCACCACTTCGCCATCACCGACGACCAAGAAGCGGGTGAAGTTACGTTTGTTCGTTTCGATGCCCTTGGCGAGGATCTCCAAGCCGTAGATCTCAGCCGCCAATTCGCCGCAGATAGCCGCCTTGCCCATCAGTTTTTGCTCGGCCACCATCCTTGCGCTCGATGCGGTATCATCGTACTCCACCGCCTTGAGGTGGCGGTTATCCTTAAGGAAGTTCTGGCACTGCATCAATGCGATAGGGTGAGAATAAACCTCTTGGATATCCGTGATGTCCTGGTTAGGAAGGGCAACCAAGTTGTGCTTGATACGAAGTTTCTGTTCCCCTGCGATGCGCAACCCGCTATCCGCCAACAACGTGTGGTTCTGCAGCAGGCTACCAGCGATGGTATTCTCGATGGCAACGATTCCCAAGAGATCCTTGTTGGCGCAAACCGTCTCGAAGAGTTTGTCGAAGTGGTCGCACGGAACAATCTCGATCTCCTCACCCCGGAAATACTCCCTTGCGGCGATATCATGGAAACAACCCGCAATACCTTGAATGACAACTTTTTTTCTCGTACCCATATTCTTAATCATTAATATTCCTATTCATCAAAAAGTCCCGCCTCGTTACCAAGGTGGGACTCAAAATTTCAGCAATAACGAACCTCACCTTATGAACCTCATAAAGTAAAAAAAGTAGTAATAATAAAAACACCAATTGTTCATCATCGCTTTATGCCTTTTAATTTTTATTTAAATCTCTATAACAAAAAAGTCCCGCATTACTGCGGGACCTTATTTCGAATTTTTGATTACTCATTAATAAAATAGAAGTCCCGCTCTTACTGGATAAAGTAAAAGAAGTAAAAATAATATGAGAAAAAGTTCTTCATTGTTCTTCTATTTTGATGTGCAAATTTACAAAATTTTCCGGAACGCAAAACGATTTGTCACATTTTTTTCGAAATTTTTCGCATCATGTCATTGGGGGCATCGAACAATGTTTCACCGACCATCGTGTTGGACCGTCGGGGATCCGAATCACACCCCCTCCTGCAACGCACAGGGGTTGAAAAAGGGGCCGCCATAATTGACGACCCCCAATTCATAATTCAAAATTCCTAATTCAAAATTATCAGATGCTCCACTCGAACCCATCCTTGGTATCCTTCACGTTGAAGCCCAAGGCTGCCAATTCGTTGCGGATCTTATCGCTCGTCGCCCAATCCTTGTTCGCCTTCGCCTGCTTACGGATTTCGAGCAGGAGGTCGATGGCGCCCTTGTAGGCTTCGCTGTGGCTATCCGCATCAGCAGCCAAGCGCAGGCCGAGGATATCGACAAGATAGAGTTGGAACAATGATTTCAGCTCCTCCAAGTCAGCGGCGGAGATGGTACCCTTGCCGTCGACCACCGTATTGATAGCCTTAGCCACCTCGAAGAAATAGGAGATGACGATAGGCGTGTTCAGGTCGTCGTTCATCGCCTCCTCGCACTTCTCACGCAAGCCAGCCACATCCACAGTCGTCGTGGCGGCCGGGGTGATCTTCTGCAGGCGGGCATAGGCGTCGGTAAGACGTTCCAGACCTTTTTCGGAAGCCTGCAAAGCCTCGTTGCTGAAGTCCACCGTGCTGCGGTAGTGCGCCTGAAGGATGAAGAAGCGGATGGTCATCGGCGAGTAAGCCTGAGTCAACAAGGAGTGGCTACCCGTGAAGAACTCGTCGAGCGTGATGAAGTTACCCAACGACTTACCCATCTTCTTACCGTTGATGGTGATCATGTTATTGTGCATCCAATAGTGGACCGTCTCCTTACCAAGGGCAGCGGTCGACTGAGCGATTTCACATTCGTGGTGCGGGAAGACCAAGTCCATTCCACCCCCGTGGATATCGAACTCCTCGCCGAGGTATTTCGTACCCATGGCGGAGCACTCCATGTGCCATCCCGGGAAGCCGTCGCTCCAAGGGGAAGGCCAGCGCATGATATGTTCAGGTTGCGCCTTCTTCCACAAAGCGAAGTCCAAAGCGCAATGTTTCTCGTCCTGACCATCCAGCTCACGGGTCGTCTCCAAGAGGTCGTCGATGTTCCTACCGGAGAGTTTACCGTAGTGATGGTCTTTGTTATATTTCTTCACGTCGAAGTAGACGGAGCCCTCGCTCTCGTAGGCGTAGCCGGCGTCCAGGATCTTCTTCACGAACTCGATCTGTTCGATGATATGGCCGGAAGCGTGCGGTTCGATGCTAGGAGGCAACACATTGAGGGCCTCCATCGCCTTGTGGTAGCGGTTCGTGTAGTACTGAGCCACCTCCATCGGTTCCTTCTGCTCCAAGCGAGCCTTCTTAGCAATCTTATCCTCGCCCTCGTCGGCATCGTGCTCCAAGTGGCCCACGTCCGTGATGTTACGCACGTAGCGCACCTTATAGCCCAACTGGGTCAGATAACGGAATAGCACATCAAAGGTGATTGCGGGACGAGCGTGTCCCAAATGTCCATCACCATATACGGTCGGACCGCAAACATACATGCCCACGTGGGGCGCATTCATCGGTACAAACAGCTGCTTCGTCCTCGTCAGCGTGTTGTATATCCTTAATTTATGTTCCATCTATTAATCTCTAATTTTATGCAAAGATAGTGATTTATGAGTTAAGAATTAAGAGTTAAAAGTTAAGAATTAAGAATTCTTAAAATCACTCCAACATCTTCTCGGACCGGACCATTCCGTAGTAGTAGAGGGAGCACGGGTTATTCTTCTCGTCCGTACCCTCCCAGGTTATTTCATAAATATTCCCTTTCTTCTTCACCTGCACGGCCGAAGTGTTCAAATCGGTCATCTTATCGTACGACAATGCTCGGGTAGTGGAAGCGCCTGTCTTGGTCACGATATAGTCTCCGCTCCAGGAGTCAGTGTTCGAGGCTTTATTGATGTAGGTACCCGTCATCAGGCGGAGAAGCTCGGACTGGCCCTTGTCGAAAGCTGGGATTTCCACGTAAGCGCCCTTCCCTTTGAACAGTTTGTTTTCGGAGCAAGTGCCATCACCGTTCATCTGGTAGTAGCCGGTCGTGAAGAAATGCAGCATATGGGTCACTCCCCCATCCGACTCCGTGTAACTATCCAAACACTCGTCCACCGGGGTGGATACCGAACCCACCTTAAAGAGGTTTTCCCCCTTTTGCTTCAGTTCCTCCACATCCTTCACGTCCGACGGGTCGGAGCAGGATGCCAGCACAGACAACACAAGCGGCAACAGCCACCCAAACATTTTCGCTTGCTTCTTCATATTCATGGTCATATACATGTTAATCGAACAAATTCGTATCTTCCACAAAATTAAAAATAAATGGGTGAAAAACAATATCGGGTTCACGATGGTTTCATTTACCATATAGGATATTTACAATTATTTACGATTTGACCATTTACGATTTACATGCGTTTAGGAATTTATGATTTTTCATTGCGCATAAGAAAAAGGGACGCCAAACAAATGACGTCCCCCATTCATTCAAAATTTTCAATTCAAAATTGACTTCGTCGAACTGACGTTTCTTAAATTACTTCACCAGTACTTTCCTGAACAGGTTGTTGATCCTTACGATGTAAGCGCCACGGTAGCGAACTGGGATGGAGAAGCTCTCGGCGTTAGACTTGCCTCTGAAGAGGGTCACACCATCGAAGTCCATGACTTGGATATCCATGTTCTCCGCACGGAGGACAACGATCTCGCCCACCTCCGTATATACATCCACCGTAGGAACATCCTCGATCGCATCGACACGGACATCGTCCGGATTGTCAGAGAAGACAGCGTAGAGCTTCAGGTCGTTCTCCGGCATCAATCCATCCGCCGGCATGCCGCTCCAACGTATGAAGTAGAGACCCTCCTTAGTTGGCTCCTCCGGCAATTGGATAACATCGCCGTAACGCATACTGTTGTTCTTAGAGTACTGTACATCATCCACGTAGAAGGTGACGGTGAAGTTGAAGTAGATCCAGCTAGCCACCAAGTCGATGTTACCAGAATAGTCTTGTGGATTGATTCTGGAGATCGTCTTCCTTCCGTCGTACCATCCCTTGAACATCTTACCAGGGCCCTCGATAACCGGCAACGTGATAACATCGTCGAAGATAGTGTAGTAGAGCGTATCTATCGCCACGCCCTCGTTCCTCAAGACAATAGAGTAAGAGGCGATCTTATACGTACCATTCACGGAGAGGTCATGAGCCGGCATCGTGGCAGGGAGGCCCTCCCAAACATCGAACTCGTAGCCGACGCGGCGAGGAGCCTTTGTCGGAGAGATGGCGGCGCCATACAGATAGCGCGCTGTCTTGATGACCTCACCATCGATGATGTAGGTCAATGTATAACCACCCTTCTCGAAGCTTCCGGTAACGGTAAGGTCGTGAGCCGGCATGATGTCAGGTGTCTCGCTCCATCCACTGAAGGCATATCCCTCCTCCGTCGTCTCAGGGTCAGAGATCTTCACGAGAGGAGCACCCGCCTGAACGGTATCCCTCGCATACTCTATACCATCCACGATGTAAATGATCTCGAACGACTTGATACCCCAAGTAGCTGTCAACTCGAAGTCCTCAGCCGAACTACCCGGTCTGATCTCGTAGTAAGTGTTGACACCGTCGGACCAGCCGAGGAATACCTGGCCATCCTTCTCCGAGTAGGTAGGGAGTTGTACAACTTCCTCGATCGTGTAGTTGATGCGTTCGATCTCCTCGCCGTCCGCATCCTTCAAAGTGATGGTGTAAACGACAGGCTTCCAAACCGCATTGAGGGTCAAATCCTTACGAGGCATTACGTTTGGAACATCCATATCCCAACCGTTGAACTTATAGCCACGCTTGTCCGCAGGGTCCTGAACAGAAGCGACATATGCCTCTGTGCTCTCGCCCGCATTGATGACGAAGTTCTGGTAAGTCACACCGTCCACCTTGTAGACAAGGTTGAACTCGCTCGTCACCATCGTCCACTGAGCGGTGATGGAGACATTGTCCGCGATGAGTTCAGGGAAGAAGATGTACTTGTCTTCCTTCTTGTCGTAGTCGAGCAGCACACCGTTCAGAGACCAACCGTCGAACCTCATGCCCTCACGGTCTTCAATCTTATCGATGTAGAAGAATTCATCCTCCACGGTGTATTCGTAAACGCCCACCACCTTGCCGTTATCCTCCAACGTGAGTTGGTAAGTGATGAGATCCCACTGAGCGGTAACCGTCAAGCCACCCTCAGGCATGGTCTCAGGGATCTTCGGGTTCCATCCCATGAAGGTATAGCCCTCTCTAACAGGATCAGCGAACGCAGGAATTGGATCCGAGAATACGACAGGAACCGTCTTCAGCGTCTTGCCGTTAGAGATGTAGGTGATATTGTACGTAGCGATGTGCCATGTGGCGATGAGCTTCACTGAATCCGCATCGTCCGTACTGATGGTGGTCACGAGCTCACCGTTCTGGTTCCTCCATCCGGTGAAGTCATATCCCTCGTAGTAAGGGATGTAGTCGTTCAGGTCGATGATCTTGTGATCCTCCACCGTGTAGGTGATGGTCTCGAAGGTATCGAGTTGGATTTCATAGGTGATGAGATCCCACTGAGCGGTAACCGTCAACGTATCCAGTGGCAACAACGCTGGCAACTCGCCGTCCCAGCCCTTGAAGTCGTAGCCCTTTCTGACAGGGTCAGCCATCTGGGTGTAAGGCTCATCAGCGAAGCCTGACAGCGTATCCGCCTTGTTGTCATAACCGTAGTTGTAAACGATGGCGGTAGGACGTTTCGTGATAGACAACGAACCGTAAACCGTACTGATCACGTAGTTGTCAGCCTTCGTGTTCGCATTCAACTCGTAAGTGAACGCATTGTCCACCGTACCGAAGTCAGTGATGGTACCCGTTACCTGGAACGTAGCGCCCTCGCCCTCGGCGAATCCTTCACCGCCAACCGTTACCGTATTGTTGGTCAAAGGAGTGCGGTCATATACCTTCGTGTCGGTCGCACTGGTAAGGGTAATGGAGCGTTTCGTGATGCTCAACGTACCGTCCACCGTCTCACCGAACGTATAGTTCTTAGTGACATCCGCACCGTCGCGAACCACCTTATAGCTTGTCACCTTATTGGCCACTGTACCGAAGTCAGTGATAGCGCCCTCGACAACCGCCTGCAACTCATCGCCCTCAGCCACCACGTTCTCCGTGAAGGTGAAGCCATTGTCGGTCAGAGGCGTGCCGTCGTACGTCTTCTCGTTGCTATTAGCAGTGATGACGATCGGAGTCTCGATCTTCTTAACGGTCAACGTACCGAGGATCACTGTGATGTCGTAGTTAGCGGTATCCGTGTTGCTATTAGGCGTGAAGGTGAAGGTATTGTCGACCGTACCGATCTCCGTGATGGTACCGGTCACGTTGTATCTTGCGCCCTCACCACGAACGAAGCCCTCGCCTGTAGCGGTAGGAGTAACGGTTATCCTGTCGTTCGTCAACGGTGTGCCGTCGTATATCTTCTCGTCCGTAGCGGATTCGATAGTGACTGGACGTCTCGTGACGGTCAAGAGACCATCGACATACTCTTCGAAGGTATAGTTCTCCGTCACCTCCTTATCGCCACGCATTACCCTGTGGCCCGTCACCTTGTTAGGTACGGAGCCCACATTGGTGATGGCGCCCTCCACATCCGCATAGAGGACATCACCCGCTACCAATATGTTCTTAGTGTACTTGAACTCAGGGTCGGTCATCTCACCACCGTCATAAACCATTGTGCTGGAGAATGCAGTGATCGTGATTGGGGTAAGGATCGGCTCAACGGTCAACCATCCGTCAGCATTCAGTTTGAACGTCACGTTGAAGTTCGTGTTCACATTTGCGAATTGGTTTTCAGCCAAATCCATCATGTAAGTGCCGATGGTCGTACCCGCAGCCACGCTGTCGTCCTGGTGGGTGAAGTCGTTTTCCGTATACAAATCAGTGTGTGCGTCCCACTCATAACCGTAGATAGCTTGCTCCACACCGTTGTAGGTGACTGTATCCGTATGACCGGTGATGTCCACGATAACGTCGAGACGATTGATCGTCAACCAACCATCCGTCACTTTGAACGTCACGTTGAAGTTGTCGTTCGTATTCGTGAACTGCTCAGTCTTCAGGCCCATCTCGTAAGTGCCGACGGTCGTACCCTTAGCCACGCTGTCGCCCACATAGGTGAAGTAAGCATCCGTGTCGTACAAAACTTCTGAAGCGTTCCACTCATAACCGTAGATGGACTGCTCTGAGCCGTTGTAGATCACGGTATCCACATGACCGGTGATGTTCACAAGGACGTCAAGAGGCCTGATTGTCAACCAACCGTCCGTCACATTGAACTCAACATCGAAGTTATTGTTCGTGTTCTTGAACTGCTCTTTGTTCAGACCCATCTCATAAGTGTCAACGTCCGTACCCGTCGCCACGCTGTCACCCTGGTGAGTGAAGTAGGCATCCGTGTCGTACAAACCGTCTGAAGCATTCCACTCATAACCATAAACGGAATGAGCCTGAGCGTTGTAGGTTACAGTGTCCACATGACCGGTGATGTCCACGAGAATGTGGAGAGGGATGATCGTCAAGCTATCGTCGCTATTGACTACAAACTTCACATCCTTGAAGTTATTGTTGATGTTCTCGAAGAATGTCTCGTCGAAGCTCATGCTATAGCTGCCGACATTGGTGCCCTTGGCAATTGAGTCAGATACTTCTCCGTTGAACTTCATATAGCTTTCGATGTACAATTGGTCGTTGCTATCGAAGTCGTAACCAGTTACTGTGTGCTCCTCACCATCGTAAGTGACGTTGTCAGAATGCTTAGTGATGGTTACGATAACGTTCTCACGTGGTGTGATGACCAAGCTGTCCTCTACAACTGTGATGTTAACCTCAGAGAAGTTCTTGTTCAAGTTCTCGAAGGATTCCTTCGTGAACGCCATACCGTACTTGCCTGCGTCTGTGCCCGTCGCAATTGAGTCTGCAACTTCGCCAATGAACTTCAGGTCGCCTCTTACGTACAAGTCGGTTTCGCTATCGAAGTCATAACCGCTCACGCTCTTCTCAATTCCATCGTAGTTGTATTCAGCGCCGTGTTTAGTGATCGTCACGTTAACTGTGATCGGATTGATCACCAAGCTGTCCTCTACGATTGTTATATTAACCTCTGAGAAGTTCTTGTTCAAGTTCTCAAAGTCCGCCTCGTCGAACGACATGCCGTACTTACCGACTACTGTTCCAGTTGCGATGGAGTCTGCCTCCGCGCCGATGAACTTCAGGTCGCTTCTTACGTACAACTCGTTGTCGCTTGCAAAGTCATAACCGCTTACGCTCTTCGCGTTGCCGTCGTAGTCGTATTCAGCACCGTGCTTAGTGATCGTCACGTTAACTGGGATCGGATTGATCACCAAGCTGTCCTCTACGATTGTTATATTAACTTCTGAGAAGTTCTTGTTCAGGTTCTCGAAGTCCGCCTCGTCGAACGACATGCCGTACTTGCCGACTACTGTACCCGTCGCGATGGAGTCTGCCTCCGCGCCGATGAACTTCAGGTCGCCTCTTACGTACAGCTCGTTGTCGCTTGCAAAGTCATAGCCGCTCACACTCTTCGCGTTGCCGTCGTAGTTGTGCTCCGCGCCGTGCTTAGTGATCGTCACATTAACTGGGATCGGATTGATGACCAGGCTGTCCTCTACGATGGTGATATTAACCTCTGAGAAGTTCTTGTTCAAGTTCTCGAAGTCCGCCTCGTCGAACGACATGCCGTACTTGCCGACTACTGTACCCGTCGCGATGGAGTCTGTCTCCTCGCCGATGTACTTCAAGTCGTCTCTTACGAACAGCTCGTTGTCGCTTGCAAAGTCATAACCAGTAACAGTCTTAGCTGTGCCGTCGTAGTTGTGTTCCGCACCGTGCTTAGTGATCGTCACGATGACGTCGATTGGCTTGATCTCCAACTCTCCGTCTGTGCCGAACACGAACGTCACATTGCTAAAGTTAGGGTTCGTGTTAGAGAACTTGGTCAAGTCGATGCCCATTGGGTAAACGCCTGCGGCTGTCTCGGTAACTGTCTCGGTGCCACTGTATGTGAACGTGCCCTCCGCATCGTATAGGTCGCTGTTGCTATCCCATGTGTAGCCGCTAGCTGTATGCTCTGCTCCGTCGTATGGTACGCTCACCTTGTTTCCGCTGATCGTCACGATGACGTC
>JAGCWA010000004.1 GCA_017962085.1 Paludibacteraceae bacterium | reverse complement strand
TGGGAACCCCGAAGGGGTGAAAACATATAGACGTTAGCGGAGGATGCGTGGATATGGAACGATTTTTGTAAATCGTAAATTGTCAAATCGTAAATTACACACACGTGTCACCCCTTCGGGGTTCCTGTTCCGTCCCCATTGTACACACGGGTTTTCACCCGTGCCTGTGCTATAGTTACCCCTTCGGGGTTCCCGAGCACCGTAATTGGTGTGCATATCCCCACATGATGCGTATGTCCCAAGCCCCATAGGGGCGGTTACAACACAGGCAGGGGTGTCAACCCCTGTTGGGTGGACGGGTGTATGGAGGGAACCCCGAAGGGGTGAAAACATATAGACGTTAGCGGAGGATGCGTGGATATGGAACGTTTTTTGTAAATCGTAAATTGTCAAATCGTAAATTACACATACGTGTTACCCCTTCGGGGTTCTTGTTCCGTCCCCACATTGTACACACGGGTTTGCACCCGAGCCTGTGCTATAGTCACCCCTTCGGGGTTCCCGAGCACCGTAATGGGTGTGCATATCACCACATGATGCGTATGTCCTAAGCCCCATAGGGGCGGCTACAACACAGGCAGGGGTGTCAACCCCTGTTGGGCGGGCAAGGTGTGTGATGGGAACCCCGAAGGGGTGACACCTCATGCATGTTATAATATTAATTATGTCTGTACCCCCTGTAAATCATTGCGGCACATCATTTATCCAACAGGAAATCAGGGTCGAATCTGATATTATATGCCTCCAGGAATGCGGTATATTCATCAATGAACGACTTCTTTTTATGATGTTCCTCTTGTCCATTGATGTAGTTGACCGTTCTCGTAAGTATTGATGGACTAACACTGAAAGCTCCATAGCCCGTCTGCCATTCAAATTCCTTATAATGATTATCCAATGTTTTTATCCATCGACTTGAATATGCTTTTATGTTGCGTACGAAATCCGACAATGCCATTGTTTTAGGTAGTGAGCACAGAATATGTACGTGGTCGGATGTGCCACCAATGCAGATCGGAATAGAATTTAAATTCTTAATAATGCCACCTAAGTACTTGTGGATGTGTGGAATGTCACTTCTTCGCATTTCAATTTGGTTGGCTTTTGTGTGAAAGATGATGTGTACATCTATTTTTACTAATGTTGATGCCATGATTTGATGTAATTGTTTGTCAAACAATAGGATAATTAATTTGTAACACGGGTTTACTCCCGTGCCTGTATTATAATCACACACGGGTTTGCACCCGAGCCTGTATTATAATCACACACGGGTTTGCACCCGTGCCTGTGCTATAGTCACCCCTTCGGGGTTCCCGAGCGTCACAATGTGTGTGCATCCCTTCGGGGGTTGTTGTCCTAAGCCCCATAGGGGCGGTACAATATAGGCAGGGGTGTCAACCCCTGTTGGACGGGCAAGGTGTGTGATGGGAACCCCGAAGGGGTGGAAACAATATAGGCGTTATCGGGGGATACGCATCCATGAATGTTCCCACACAAATCGTAAATACCCAAAACGTGCCACCCCTTCGGGGTTCTGGACCGTATCTACGCTGTGCACACACGGGTTAACACCCGTGCCTGTATTATGATCACCCCTTCGGGGTTCCCATGTGTCGCAACGGGTGTGCGTATCCCCCATACAATGCGCACGCCCTAAGCCCCAAAGGGGCGACCACATCACAGGCAGGGGTGTCAACCCCTGTTAGGCGAATGGGTGTGTGATGGGAACCCCGAAGGGGTGGCACGTGGATAATTCATATCATTCATAATTTTAAAACAGGTTGAAAATAAAATTAATATATAGTGCCATGTATGCCAACGAAGGCACACGCGACAGATGCAAAGATAAGAACTTTTGAGATATTTGCAGGTATGCGGAATGTATTTTTTATGTTCTTTTTACAGATATTGATGGAAGAATCAATGCCGCACTTCGTGTGGAAGGGACTTCTGGCTGTCGTTCCACCATTTCCCTGACGTCAAAAAACAAAACCCCGGAACGAGCGTACTCATTCCGGGGTGAAACCTATCTTTCCCTTGTCGGGGATATATTATTTCCAAACGTTGTAGTGGACGTTGCCTTCGTTCCACTTGTCCTTAGGTGCCGGAGCCTCTGCCGGGTAACCCATCGGGATGACGCAGAGCACCACCTGGTTGTCAGGGATGTTCAGAATGCCGGCGAACATCTTCGCCTTTGCCACGTTCGGGTAGGCGCCTGTCCACACCGCACCCAGTCCGAGCGCGTGCGCCGCCAAGAGGATGTTCTCCGTCGCCGCGGATGCGTCTTGTACCCAGAATTCCCTTGCGTCACCTTCGATCGCCTTGTCCATGTCGCCGCATACCACGATGGCCAGCGGTGCATTGGCCGCCATGCCTGCGTTAGGGGCGGAGTCCGCGATTTGTTTCAGGATTGCCTTGTCGTTCACAACCGTGAAGCTCCATGGCTGTCTGTTCATGGCGGAAGGAGCTGCCATGCCGGCGCGCAGGATCTTCTCCACTTTCCAGTCCTCGACCGGAGTCTCCTGGTAAGCGCGGATGCTGGTTCTCTTGCTGATGGCGTCGAGAACGATTGCTGAGCTGTCCACTGTTGAGGCGGCTGTTACTGCGGCTCCTTCGTTGGGGCAAGTTTCGTTTTTGCAACACTTTCCGCAACATGAAGAAAGAACGAATGCGCCCCCGATGAAGAGCAGATTCGCCACTACTTTAAAGAAAAGTTTCTTATTCATAAATTTTAGGTATTAATATTCACAAATTTATATATATTTGTGATGAATTATATGCGATGAAAAAGTTTTTTTATATATTTCTTTTGTTGAGCATCCCTTTTTTATCCTTCGCCAAGGAGGTGAAGGTATATGGAGTGGAACCTACATTTGCGGGCAAGCAGTTGGAGATGAGGTGCTTCTTGGAGCAAATGGTATCCAGCGAGAGGGTGTTGGCCAGCTGTGATGTGGACTCGACAGGGGCTTTTTCATTCGTGTTCGACGTGACGGAGACTATGCAGGCGTTTATTCCGTCGGAGACGTCGAGGGGATTCATCTTCCTGGAACCTGGATCCCAATATGAGGTGAAGTTGTTCCCATACCGGGAACGTACGTTGATGCAGAAGTTGGATCCATACTTCGCGCCGGTCGATTATTTGCTGGAGATCGTCAAGCTGAAGCATGGAGACATAAACGCCCAGTTGATGGAGTTTGAGGATGCGTTTGATTTTTATTCCATGAAGCACCTGAAGTATGGCGCGGACGTGGATTCATTGAAGAAGTCGGTCGCGGAGATCCATGAGATCTTCCCGGACTTCGCCTCCAAGCGTTTCCTCTGGGACTATCTTGATTACCGTTGCATGCTGATCCTGAACATGGCGCAGAACGCCAATCAGGCGAAGATCATAGAGGAGTTGAACAAGAAGGAGATAGATGATGCTAACCCCGCTTTTTGGGACCTTTTCAATACTCTTTTCGCTGATTTCATCAAACAATCGGCATACGACCGTGAACAAGCGCTTACTTTCTCCCGTATCATCGAGGAGGGAAACGTGAAGATGTATTTCCTCACGATCAAGAACCGTTACGGGATCACCAATCCGTTGTTGCGTGAGTTGGTCGCTATCAAGTGGCTATACGACTTGTTGGGATCCAACGAGTATGATCGGACAAAGGTGTATGAACTATTGAGGAGCGTGGGCAGTATCATCCAATGCCAGTCTAACCGCGATTTGTTGACTGTCATCCTGAACAGCGCCTCTTCGAACTTGCCGGGAATGGAGGCTCCCGACTTCAAGGCGGTCTCCGTGGACGGCAAACACCATAGTCTCTCCGAATTGAAGGGACACTACATTTATCTGAATTTCGGAAATAGTTTCATAGACCAGACGCAAAAGGATTTGAATGTGCTGATGCGTTTCCACAACGAGTATGGTAGGGACTTGGACATCGTGAACGTCTTCCTGTATGACCAGATGGACCAGGTGATGAGACTCTCCCTTCGCTTCGGTGGAAAGATGAACTTTTGGGTGGTCAAGGACTCTGACGCAGTGAAAAAACTTTTTGGTATAAAGAGCTTGCCATCTTTCTTCTTGCTTGATAAGGACGGCAACTTCCTGATGACGAGGGGGGCTGAGCCTAACGATGAATTGAAATTGCTTCTACAACGTATCTTGAAAAAGTGACTATTATGAATGCTTGTGAACTTGTGTTGCGTGACGCTTTCCGACAGAAGCTGGATGAATTGATGTTGGATGAGGTCCTCATGGAGGATCTGGACCGCGTCTATGTGCCTTTGGCAAATCTTATTCGTATGGGGTTCGATACGGACTCCAGAACACATATTATCGGTGTGAACGGTGCCCAAGGGGCTGGCAAAACCACTTTCGGACAGTTGTTGAAGGTGGTCCTGGAGCAGTCGTACGACTTGCGTGTCGCCCTCCTGAGCATTGACGATCTATATCTGAGTCGGGAGGAGAGACAACGTCTCGCCGACGAGGTCCACCCGCTCCTCATGACCCGTGGTGTGCCTGGCACCCATGACGTGAAGCTGGGCGAGGATGTGCTCGACGCTCTCTGCAATGCGGGACCTAAGGATGTGACCCTGATCCCCCGCTTCAACAAGGCGCTCGACGACCCTTTCCCCCGCTCCGAGTGGGAGCAGTTCGTGGGACGGGCCGACGTCATCATCTTCGACGGATGGTTCATGGGCGCTGTCGAGCAGAAGGAGACTGAACTGCTCACGCCTATCAATGACCTCGAAAAGAAGGAGGACCCCTACTGCGTGTGGCGCCGCTACGTGAATAACCAATTAAAAGAGAATTATAAGTCGCTCTTCGGCAGGCTGGACCTCCTCGTGATGCTGAAAGTGCCTTCGTTCGACAAGGTATACCAATGGCGTACCCTGCAGGAGGAGAAACTGCGCATCAAAACGCAGGGGCAGAAGAACCTGCGCGTGATGTCCGACGAGGAACTGGTGCGCTTCATCTCCCACTATGAGCGGTTGACCCGCCATATGCTGGAAGAGATGCCTTCGCGCGTGGACGTGCTCTTCACGGTCAGCGACGATCACAGAATATGCATTTAAGGTGGGTTCCCAGGAACTCACCGTTTTCATTAAATAAAAAATGGGTTTGAAACATTATTAGTACCCTCATAATCGATTATGGCGCTTCTTTATCTGCAGGTTGAGAACCTGACCAAATCATTCGGAGACAACTATTTATTCAAGGATATCTCTTTCGGCTTATTCGAGGGCCAGCGTGTGGCGCTGATCGCGAAGAACGGGGCCGGCAAGAGTACCTTGCTGAACATCATCGCGGGCAATATGTCATACGATACGGGCAAGATTACCTTCCGGAATGGATTGAAGGTGGGTATCTTGCCGCAGGACCCTAAGCTGGATGGCTTCAAGACGGTGCAGGATGTCTGCACGGGGTCGGGCAACGAGATCCGAATGAAGCAGATCCTCGGCAAACTGAAGATCACGGACTTGGAGCAGGAGCTGAGCGTGATGTCTGGCGGACAGATGAAGCGTGTCGCCTTGGCGAAGGTCTTGGTCTCCGAACCTGACCTGCTGATCCTCGACGAGCCTACGAACCACTTGGACCTTGACATGGTGGAGTGGCTGGAGGATTATCTGCGCCGCTCGAGGCTCGCCTTGCTGATGGTGACGCACGACCGTTACTTCCTGGATCGGGTCTGCAGCGATATCCTGGAGATCGACCAGCAACAACTATATGCCTACAAGGGTAACTACTCCTACTACTTGGAGAAGCGCCAAGAGCGTTATGATGCCCAGAACGCCGAGTTGGCGAGGGCCAACAACCTCTTCCGCAAGGAGCTCGACTGGATGCGCAGGCAACCACAGGCCAGGGCGGGGAAGGCCCAGTACCGCATCGACGCTTTCCATGACCTGGAGAAGAAGATCAAGGCGCCCCGCTCCACGGGTACGGTGAAGCTGGAGGTGAAGGCAAGCTATATCGGTAGCAAGATATTCGAGGCGAGATCGGTCTGCAAAAGCTACGGAGATACCAAGATATTGGAGAATTTCGACTATACCTTCAACCGCTACGAGAAGTTGGGCATTGTCGGCAACAATGGTACGGGCAAGTCCACCTTCGTGAAGATGCTGGTGGGTGAGGTGGCGCCTGATTCGGGTACCATCGATGTGGGCGAGACGGTCCGTTTCGGCTACTACAGCCAGCAGGGCATGACGTTCAATCCGGACATGAAGGTGATCGACGCGGTGCGTGACATCGCCGAGGTGGTGCAGATGGGCGACGGGAAACGCTTGTCGGTCTCCCAATTCCTCAACCTCTTCCTGTTCACGCCTGAGACGCAGCAGAAGTTCATCGCCAAGCTGAGCGGTGGCGAGCGTCGCAGACTCTACCTCTGCACCGTGCTGATGCGGAACCCTAACTTCCTCGTCTTGGACGAGCCTACCAACGACCTTGATATCGTGACGCTGAACGTGCTGGAGGAGTACCTCCAATCGTTCAAGGGATGTGTGATCGTCATCTCGCACGACCGTTACTTCATGGATAAGGTGGTGGACCACCTCTTCGTCTTCCACGGCAATGCGAACGTGCAGGACTTCCCGGGCAACTATTCCGACTATAGGGAGTACCGCGACATGAAGCTCTACTTCGAGCGGCAGGAGAAGGAGAACGCCCCGAAGCAGAAGGGCGCCGCACCGTCGGAGGCTCCGCAACGCAACGTGAAGGAGCGTCCCCGCAGACTCACCTACAAGGAGCAGCGTGAGTTCGAACAGCTGGAGAAGGATCTCGAGGCCCTGGGGAAGGAGAAGACCGGCTTGGAGGAGGAACTCTCCTCCGGACAACTCTCCAATGACGATCTGATTGCTAAATCGAACCGTGTGGCGGAGGTCATCGCCCTGATCGACGAGAAGGAGATGCGATGGCTCGAACTGAGCGAATTTGCTAACTGACGATATGACAGAAGATAATATATTGCCGTTGGACGCTATCGTGCCCGGCGGCGAACGGTACAAGGATTTTCAGCCTGATAGATATGCGAGCGTCATGGTGCGTGACCATGTGGTCTCATTGGTGGATGCGAAGGGAGACCTCTCCCTTTGCCACGTGGACGATACGCAGCCTAAACTGAGTTTCTCCACCCTACATTTCACGAATGAACAGTTGATGGCGGTGATGGGCGCCGATGTCAAACCTACCAAGGAGATCACCCTTTCCGGCTTAGCGGTGACGGAGGCGTGCGTTTCCCTCTATGTGTCGCTCGGAGGCTTATTGGTGCGTCTGAACGTCGTGGAGGGTGCGTTGCGCATGGCTTGGCGTGTGAGCATGTCAGACTGGAGCCTCACCTCCACCGATGGCGAGGGTACATACCTCTTCGTGGCGGAGGGGAAGGAGGAGATCTATCGTTTGGACCCTGACGGAGGGCGAAAGATGATCTACGTCGAGAAGGACCCCTCCTTCACGGTGCGCAAGACACCCTCCCGAAACGAGTTCGGCATCGAGGAACAGTTTTTCCTCTCCCCGGACAAGCGCAAGGTGGCCTTCTATCATTTGAATGAAACGTCCGTCACTGAATTCCCTGTCACCTCCGCACCGAATGGCTCGGATATGCCTGGCACGACGATGCTGAAGTATCCCTTCGCAGGCACGAAGCAGTCGGAGCTGGTCGAGGTGGGTATCTTGGACCTGGAGACGGGTGCGGTCACTTGGCTGAAGAACGACGGGGAGATCTGCTATTGGATCGGCCTCACATGGTCGCCCGACAATCGTTCCCTCTTCTGCTACGGACTCAACCGTAGCCAGCAGCGTAGTCGCTTGCTCCAGTTCGATATCGCGACGGGGAACATTACCCGTGAAATTCTATGCGAATATGATTCTAAATATGTCGAACCAGAGTATTCGCTATTATTTATAGATGCGCAAAGATTTCTGTTTCAGAGTCGTACGTTCTCCGGGTACAATCATATCTATCTCTATGACCTTGCGGCCAATCGGATGGAGCAGATCACGCAGGGCAATTGGGAGGTGACGCACCTTTTAGGCTATTCGGCGGCACGGGATCAGGTGCTCTATTTGGCGACCCGCAACACTCCGCTGAACCGTGATTTCTTTGCCACCAAGCTCTCGGACGGCGTGACGGTGCAGGTCTCCTCCTCGGTGGGGACGCATCATGTCTATATGGATGGGACGGGTCCCGTTTGGGTCGATGAGTTCCAGTCGGAGAGCGAACCGGGCGTGACCACCTTGGGGAGTCTGGAGACCTATGGCGACCAGTTCGTGCTGAAGCGTTCCCGCGATCCGTACGAGGGGTACCAGTTGCCGGAGCGCATCGTAGGCATATTGCCGAAGGGGAAGGACTCCGACGATGATCTCTACTACCGTATCGTGAAGCCTCGGCAGGTGAAGGAGGGCGAGCGTTTGCCCGTCGTATTCTACGTCTATGGCGGTCCGCATGTGCAGTTGATCACCAATACGTGGGGAAGTGGGACGAAAGGCTTTGAGGAGATGATGGCGGATGCGGGTTGTGTCACATTTTGCATCGATCCGCATGGCTCGTACAATCGTGGGCACCGCTTCGAGAGCGAGATACGGGACGACCTGAACGGTCCGCAAATCCGTGATTACAAGTATGCTTTGAACTGGCTCTTCCTGACGCACGACTACGTGGATAGGAGCCGGGTGGCCATCTACGGCTGGAGCTTCGGTGGTTTTATGACCCTTTCCATGTTGCTTTGCAGCGGCTTTCCGTTCAAGGTGGGTGTGGCGGGAGGCGCTGTCGTCTCCTGGCGTTACTATGAGACGATGTATACGGAGCGTTACATGAGTCTGGACAAGGAGGGTGGAACCTCCGGGGAGCATTTCACCCGCACCGACATGGCGAAGCGCATTGGCGAGCTGAAGACGCCGTTGAGGCTGATCCATTGTCTGGAGGATCCTGTCGTCCTTCCGCTCCATTGGCAATACCTTCTTTCGGAGGCGAATAAGCGGGGGGAGGTGGCCCAATTGATCACGTGCTACTTCTATCCGGGACATGAACACAACGTAAAGGGTGTCGAGCGTGTCCGTCTTATGGAAAAAGTTAGGGCGATGATATTTGATTGTTTATAGGTCAATTTTATGAATATGATTAAAAAAATAGAAAAATATTTTGCTGCGGACATTTTTTGTCGTATGTTTGTAGCGCAAACAAAACAGGTAGATTTTTTCATAGTTAAGGTTTAGATTGGTTAAGGGACGTTGTGAAACGTCCCTTAATTATTTTGTGCAAGGTGTGTTGGGGGGATTTACGATTTTATAATTTACGATTTACGATTTGCGTGAAAATGTTCATGTATGCGCATTCCCTCCATTCAAAATTCATAATTCATAATTCTTAATTATCATAGTATCGTTTTTTTTCTTTATTTTGCAGAAGTAAATTGCAGAAGGTGTATGGAGCAAGTAGCGAATTTCTTTTCACACTTACCGGTGACAGACCCAATCCTGATTTTCTCGTTGGTGCTGTTCGTCATTCTTATTGCTCCACTGGCGCTGGATCGATTGAAGATTCCACATATCATTGGCTTGATTCTTGCGGGTGTGATTCTGAGTGAGAATTGTACGGGAGTCCTGAAGCGGGATGTCAGTTTCGACCTGTTCGGTACGGTGGGTCTGCTCTATATCATGTTCTTGGCGGGCTTGCAGATGGACCTCGCCGATTTTAAGAAGAACACCAAGAAGAATGTGTTCTTTGGCCTGACCACCTTCTATGTGCCGATGATCTTTGGATCGGTCAGCAGTTTCTTCCTCCTGAAGTATCTTTTTGCCCATACGACACCGGATTTCCAGACGATAGGGAACTTCTCCTTCACTGGTTATCTGATCCTGGCCTCCGTGCTGATCGCCAGCATGTACGCCTCCCACACGCTGATATCCTATCCGATCGTGGGTCGTTTCGGTGTGACGAAGAACTCCGCCGTGAACATATCGTTGGGTGGTACCATGATCGCCACCACGTTAGCCTTGGTTATCCTCGCCTTCATCGTGGCGATGTGCAAGGGGGAGGTCAATGCCACGTTCTGGTTGCAGTTCGTCATCTCCGTGGTCATCTTCGTCCTGATCATCGGCTTTGTCTATCCACGGATAGCGGACCGTTTCTTCAAGCGGCATGAGGATAGTATCCTGCAATATATCTTCGTCTTGGCCATGGTCTTCTTAGGCGGATTCCTCGCGAAGATGGCCTCACTGGAGCCGATCATCGGTGCCTTCATGGTGGGTCTTGCGCTGAATAGGTATATCCCTCGCATCTCCCCGCTGATGAACCGTTTGGACTTTGTGGGCAATGCGATCTTTATTCCTTTCTTCCTGATAGGTGTGGGTATGCTCATTGATGTCCGTTCGGTCTTCTCCAGCTTCAACTCGCTGATCGCCGCCGTCGTGATGAGTGCCGTCTCCACCCTCTCCAAGTACATCGCCGCTGTGATCACTCGGAAGACGTACAAGATGACGAAGGAAGAGGGCCTCATGATCTTCGGTTTGAGCAATGCCCAGGCGGCTGCCACCTTGGCGGCTGTGATGATCGGTCATGGAATACAGATCGGTGTGGATCCGAATGGACTGCCAGTCTACTTGTTGGGCGACGAGATCCTGAACGGTACCATCGTGATGATCCTCGTCACCTGCACCATCTCCTCCTTCGCGACGGAGAAGGCTGCCCGTAAGTTGGTGACCCAGCAGGACCAGTTGGACGAGAAGCTCTCCGACGAGAAGTTGGCGGACCGTATCCTTATACCGCTCTATAACCCTGATACCCTGAATAGCTTGATGGAGCTCTCCATCCTGCTGAAGGTGGACAAGAGCCGTGAGCCGCTCTATGCGCTGACGATCGCCAATAAGAACGCCGCCCACCTGACCTCGGAGGAGAAGGCGAAGAAACTGTTGGAGCGTGCGGCGAAGATCGCTTCGGCGACCGATAACTCCGTGCGTATGATGACCCGTTTCGATGTGAACGTGACCAGCGGTATCGTGGAGACGATCAGGGAGAACCATATCACTGAGGTGGTCATGGGTCTGCACCATAAGAACAACTTCGCGGATTCTTTCTTGGGTGATAAGACGGACAACCTGTTGAAGGCGACGAACCAGATGACGCTGATCTACCATGCCGTGCAACCTGTCAGCACCATCAAGCGTATCGTCGTGGCCGTGCCTCCGCGCGCGGAGTTCGAGGTGGGCTTCGTGAAGTGGTACGACCGTATGAAGAACATCGCTAAGCAGATCGGCGCCAATGTGCTCTTCTATGCCCATAAGGAGACGTTGGACCAAATACAGATACTTGCGCAAAGGAAGAAGTTCGGTGTCCCGACCCAGTTCAAGGAGTTGGACGATTGGGAGGATTTCTTGGTGCTTACGGGCGAAGTGGCGGATAATGACCTGTTCGTGGTCATCTCCTCCCGAAAGACGGCGATGTCTTACAACCCGTTGTTCGAGAAGTTGCCTAACTATCTCTCCAAATACTTCAATAAGAACAGTTATATTCTCCTCTATCCAGACCAGTTCGACGAGGAGAACCCAGAATCATATAAGACCGTATGAGCCAGTTTTCAAAAACGACGTTATTCTATAAGATATTAAGGGTATATACCAACTTCGCATATTCCAGGTGGTTCTCCAGTTGCGAGATCAATGGAGTCGGTAACATTCCGGAGGGCGAGCCTGTCATCTTCGCCCCGAACCACCAGAACGCTTTCGTGGATGCGATGGCGCTGCTCTTTTCCTCTCCGCAGCCGGTTGTCTTTTGGGTGAGGGCGGACCTCTTCCAGAACAAGCTGATCGATAAGTTTCTTCGGGCTCTGAAGATGATGCCCGCCTATCGTATGCGCAACGGGGTCAGCAACCTGAAGAAGAACGAGGAGTCGCTGCGCGATTCGGTGGATGTGCTGACACACGACCAGTTCCTCTGCCTGATGCCGGAGGGCGGACAGGAGGAGAAACGCCAGCTCCGTCCCTTGGTGAAGGGTATCTTCCGCACTGCCTTCGCTGCGCAGGAACAGCTGTCGGACACGTGGGTGAAGATCGTGCCCGTCGGTATCGACTATGGTCACTACGACAGGAGCGGCCGTCATCTGGTCTTGAGCTTCGGTCGCCCGTTGAACATCAAGGATTACTATGCACAATACCAGCAGGATGCGCCCCATGCCATGAATGCTATCCGCAAGGACCTTTCGGAGAAGATAGCTCCGCTGATGCTGGATATTCAGTCTGAAAAATATTATGAGACATTCTATACCGCCGCCTATCTCTACAACGAACAGATGTTGGATAGGCTCGGCTTGGAGGATAACCAAACGAATCGGTTGATTGCCCGCCAAAAGATCGTCTCCCTTCTCGAACAGGCGGAGGCGGCGGGCGACGAGTCGCTCGAATCGCTCAGCATGGCCTGCGAGGCTTGGCGGGGAAAGGACAATGACACTGCCTTCCGTGCGGTCACCTCCGAGATGTCGGGTATGGATGTGGACCTCGTGACGAAGATCCTTTATCTGATCGTCGCCAGCCCTCTCTTCCTGTATGGTTTGATCGTGAATTTCTTCCCTTTCATGATCTCCAAACTGCTGGGCGCCCGTGCGCATGGCTCAGGCTTCGAGTCCTCCCTGAAGTTGGGCTCCGCCATGTTGATCACGCCTATCTTCTACGTGATAGAGACTATTTTGTTCCCTCTATTATTTCCTGTGTTGATGCGGGCCCTGTACGGAATCCCTTATGAGGCGGACTCGATGACCATCGTGGCCTTCTTCTTCACGTTGCCGATCTCTTACTTCTTCATGCTACGCTACCGTTGGAAGTTCCAGTATGTGAAGGAGCGTCTGCGCGGCTTTTTCGATAAAGCTTCCGTGATGACAAGGGATAATGCGGTCTCTTTGATCCATAACCTGGTGTCGAAGTATATGCCGCATAAGTGATTAGCTAAAATTTGAATCTGAATGGGTGATTTCGATATAAGAAAAACAGTCAACGAAAAGGAGCGGGAGTACGAGAACGCTTTGCGTCCGCTTTCGTTCGATGATTTCTCCGGACAGAGCAAGATCATCGAGAACCTCCGTATCTTCGTCAGTGCGGCGAAGATGCGCAACGAACCGTTGGACCATATCCTTTTCCATGGCCCTCCGGGATTGGGCAAGACCACCTTGTCCAATATCATCGCCAACGAGTTGGGCGTCGGCTTCAAGCTGACCTCCGGTCCGGTGTTGGATAAGCCTGGCGACTTGGCGGGTCTGCTCACCAATCTGGAGCCCCATGATGTCCTCTTCATCGATGAGATCCATCGCCTCTCGCCTGTGGTCGAGGAGTATCTCTATTCCGCGATGGAGGATTTCCGTATCGATATCATGATCGACAAGGGACCGAATGCCCGTTCGATACAGATAGACCTGAACCCCTTCACCTTGGTGGCGGCCACTACCCGTAGCGGTTTGTTGACCAGTCCTTTGCGTGCCCGTTTCGGCATCAACTGCCACCTGGAGTACTATGATGTGGATGTCCTGACGAAGATCGTCATGCGCTCGTCCGCCATGCTGGGCGTTCCGTGCGAGGAGGATGCCGCTGTGGAGGTCTCCCGTCGTAGCCGTGGAACGCCGCGTATCGCCAATGCGCTCCTGCGTCGTGTGCGTGATTTTGCCCAAGTGAAGGGTACCGGACGCATTGATCTGCGCATCGCGAAGTTCGCCCTCGAGGCCTTGAACATTGATACTTATGGCCTTGATGAGATAGATAATAAGTTGTTGAACATCATGATCGACAAGTTCAACGGAGGTCCTGTCGGGCTCACCACCATCGCTACGGCCATGGGTGAGGATGCCGGTACCATCGAGGAGGTCTACGAGCCATACCTGATCAAGGAGGGTTTCATCAAACGGACTCCCCGCGGACGGGAGGTTACGGAGCTTGCCTTGCGCCATCTCGGCAAGATGGGTGGTTTCTGCCGGCAAGGCTCGTTGTTCGACTGATACGATTCATACAAAGTTTGTTCGCTATGCCTAAGCTATTGGTTACATACGCTATACCCCAAGAATCTTTTGCGGAGATAAGGAATCGTTTCGAGGTGATCGTCCCGGAGACGGGCAGCTTCAGCCGGGAGGAGGTCCTGCGCAGGGTGCCCGAGTGCGACGCGTTGCTCTCGATGTTCTCCTTCGGGGTGGACCGGGAGATTATTGATGCGGGCGCTAAGCTCCGTATCATCTCCAACTTCGGCGTAGGCTTTAACAATATCGACATCGCATATGCCAAGGAGAAGGGCGTCGTGGTGACCAATACCCCTGACCCTGTCATTGAACCCACGGCGGAGTTGGCCTTCGCCCTGATGTCCGACCTGGCCCGTCGGGTCTCGGAGTGTGACGCGAAGCTCAAGCGTCGTTCAGGCCTGAAGTGGGGCGTGATGGAGAACTTAGGCGTCGGACTGTGGGGCAAGACCCTAGGCATATTGGGCTTGGGAAACATCGGACGGGCAGTGGCGCGCCGTGCCGTGGTCTCGGGGATGAAGGTCCTCTACCACAACCGTCATCGCCTTGTGGAGGCGGAGGAGCAGCGTTTGAATGTCACCTACGTGTCGTTCGAGGAGCTGTTGCGCCAGTCGGATTACCTCTCTTTGCATACCCCGCTGAATGACAGCACCCACCATATCATTGACGCATCGGCCTTCTGTCAGATGAAGCCGGGGGCGTTTCTGATCAACACGGCGCGTGGCCCGGTGGTGGACGAGGCGGCCATGGTGGAGGCGTTGCGCGCGGGACGGTTGGCGGGCGCTGGATTGGATGTCTATGAATTTGAACCACGCATAACGGAGGATTTGCTCACGATGGACCAAGTGGTGTTGGTGCCCCACATCGGTACGGCGACGATGGCCGGACGGATTGAGATGGGGCGGTATGCCTGTGAGAACATCGCACGCTGCTTCAGGGGAGAGGAACCTTTGAGTCGGGTGGTGTGATAGGTGGTGGAATCGAATTTTTGTTTGCCTATTTATCATCCATGTGTCTATGAGAATTTTTTCATGGTGTTGTTCTCTTTAATAGAAAATGCCACGCTCCAACCCCTGTTTCGACCGAATACATCTATGATAAAATATCTACACCCCCTCCGCCTGATTATTGACCCTTGATGCGATTTGTGTGGCAAATTTCATCAAAAAGCGGAAAAAAATTTTTTATGTAAAAAATTATTTCTAAATTGCACGGCAATTTTTCGGATTGTGTCTCGTTGTAATGCATTGATAGTAGGGCGAGTAGATCCGTGTGTTGAGGTTTTATAAGATTATGACCATGAAAACTTGTAGTATTTTATTTCTTTTAAAGGATAAGTATATGGGGGGATTAAAGTATGGATGCCGTTTCCTGATGGGATTGGTGTCGTTTATATTATTGGGTGTTTCCGGGGCTTTCGCTCAAGGATGGCCAGGCGGCGGTGGCGGCACCACATCGTCATGTGTAATCAATAGTACATCTTTTGAGACGAGTTCTTCTTTGTGTAATCCTAAACTGACCAATGATGAAGATGGATGGTTTGAAGAATCTGGGGCATCGTTGAAGGCAGAAATGAAGAATTGTGGAGAGACCCAAGAATATGCGTATAAGCTTGGACAGGAGGGTGTAATTGCCACTGTGACTTCTCCGTCCAAACTCTTTGATTCCAAGACTTGGGCAAAATATCTGAAGTCGCAAGATGGAACAGATGCGGGTATGACCGCCATTATGAAAAACCCGAAGTTGATCGATCCAATATTGTCGGAAGGAAATGGAACGAACATGTTGGTGAATGCCGGTACTACCCATAATTCGGCTACTACCTTTTTTACCTATACAATAACGGGTTTGGAACCAGGATCTTCTGTGACATTAACGGCGGATTTTTATTATCTGTTGGACGAGAAATCTTTGAACATCTATTACCAATTGAATGGATTTGGGGACAATGATCAATTGTATACTGGTATGTTGCGAGCTGATAATAGTGGTAAAATTACAGCCATGCCAGATGCGGTGATTCGATGGACTACGAAAGTTGATCAGAATGGTAATCCTGACTTGAATAATAGCGCAAAGGATATTACGCTGAAAAAGACGACAGGAGCGCAGTCCTTTGATTTGACGGCAACGGCAGTGGATGGAAGTATTACATTTTATTTTGGCAGAAAGAATCCTGATAATACGCCAATAGGTATAGATAATATCGAGGTAAAGGGGAAGGTAAAGCCTGCTATTACTTATTCGGGTTCTCCATGTCCGATGATGCCAGTTGTATTAAGGACAATAGATTCCTATCCGTCTGGTACAACGTATAAATGGACGGTGGATGGACAGGCAAAGAGCGGTAAGGATATGTCTTCCTATTCATTTGAACCACAGAGGTCAGGAGAATACAAGGCTAAATTGTCTGTCACTCTTCCGGGATGTACAGATGAGTTCTCTAGTGATGAAATCAAAATAAAAGTGGGTGATTGTTGCCAAGATGACCAAGGAAATCCGATGGCTTTGGTGAACCTATATTACAATGATTTCGGACGTTTTAATGGCACCCAGTATATTTATAAGGATGCGAATGGAAACGAGAAGACTGTGAGGGCCACGAAAGATATGGATGGTGGTGCGATGGTGGGACGAGTGCCTGTTATCGATGATCAATTGGGGAAATCGACGTTCAATGAAAAATATAACCCAGAGGTATATATAGGCGGAGGTTATTCTATTACGACAACGAGACCAAATGGATATAATGGCGTAAACAGAGATATGTCCGGGGAATCTGGTGGGGGTATGATGATATTGGATATACAGAGTAAAGGTTGGATGAACAAGGAGATCTTTCGCACTAAAATAGATAACCTGTGTAAAAATAGGAAGATAAAATTTTCCGTGGGAGTCGCTGCGTTAAATTCAGAACCTGATGATGGCTCCTTCCCCACCAATGGTACTATTAGGGTTGAATTGATTGATTCGGATGGCAATCCAATTCAGGCTCCTGACGGAAGAATGGCTCGTTACGATCATGTGTTTAAGCGAGGAAATAGTTTTAGTAATGATTGGGCAAATTGGGTTCTTGACTCTCTTTCATTTGTTTCGGCAATTGATTTGGAATCGGTGGTTTTGCGCGTAGTTAGTTTGGAAGATGATTATTATTCCGCTCATAGAGGTGATTTCGCACTTGATAATATCACATTCCAAGTCTGTGCACCTCCTGATGTCAATGTGGATTATGAGCTGACGGGTAATGCGCCGGATTTGCTGAACCTCTGTACGGGTGATACGTTGACATTGGATGCCATCGTCTCCTCTGCGGCGTCAAGGTATTATGGAACTCCGTATTACTTGTTCCAGTATACGAATGAAAATCCGGAGACGGTTGCTGACCCGGAGGATATTGATTGGAATGATATGCAGTATCCGGGCACCTCAGTCCCGTATCTTGATGTTCCAAAGTTCGTTATAGAGAATCCTGCGGATGATCCCGCGTTCGCGTCTATTGCGTCGGGCGACGAGGCGGATGTCTATTTCCGTGTTGTGGTTGCAGACAAGACGTCAATGGATTTGCATCAGCAATATAAGGGCAAAGCGAATGATCCTATGAAGGTGAGCCCTCTTTCTCCTTGTCGTAATGTCTCTGTCTCTACAATGATCGTTAGAGCGAGCCTGAACTGTGCGAAGTGTCACCAATCGGAGGACATCAAAATAAAGGGTGACGCTTCCGGACTTACGAACAACAAGGTTAAGAAAGAAAAGGGGTATGATGTATATTCTCTCTGCTATGGTGAGTCTCTCACACTCTCATCTGCGGATGTGACCACGAAAATCAATGATGACGGAAAGGGAGAAAAACCATACGCTGATTATCTCATCGAATGGTATCGTGACCAGCAGACTACTCCAGAGAGTGGATATACGGTTCCTTCGGGTTCGAAGGCTGAGGATTATACCATTACGAACGATAACAGTGGTAGCGCTGCCAAGGAGGTGTTCCTCTATGTGAAGACTTCCGATAACTTCGATGTTACTGCTAAACATTGCCAGCGCTGGGATACGGTGAAGGTGATCCTGAATCCAAGCCCTGAGGCTCCAACCATCGACGACATCGACCTCTGCGAGAAGGTGAAACCTCGCAAGGAGTTGAAGGATCGTTTGAAGCAGAATGATTTCAGTGATTATACGGTGAACTGGTATGACGGGGCGGATCCTCAGTCTGCTTCGAAAGTGTCGGAGCCTGACCTCGACGCCTTGTCCGCAACCTCAACGTTCTACTACTCGGTGACGGATAAGAACACTCTCTGCGAGGGCAAAACGAAGTCCTTCGAGGTTGAGGTACATTCCACCTCGAACCCTCTGGGTACGATGAAGGTCTCTTATCTTGTGAAGGACACCACTTCAAGCGGCGTCTTCAAGGACCTTCTCTCTCAGGATGCTTCGGCTGTTCAAACTGAGTCCGGATATACGTATATCTGGTTCGACAAGAATCAAAAACTCTACAAGGGTGATGGTAAGTCTGTCCCTGTGCCGGATGTGCCTTCGTTGCCTTTGACGGACGATGTGCACGAGACTTATTACGTGGCTCGCTACGATAACACATATGGATGTTGGAGCGATACCTTGCCGGTCGAGGTGACCATCTTCGGTGCGCCTGCGCCTATCCCTGAAGATGTCTACTATTGCGTGGGCTCTTCCAGAGTGGTGCCTCTGACGGCTGAGATCAACGACCCGAACGGAGTCGGCACCTCCAACTTCAAATTGGTTTGGTATGATCCTAATAAGAAACTGATCGGTGATGATGCTCCTACGCCGTCTGTCTCCAAGGAGGGCGAGACGATCTACTTCGTTTCCCAAAAGTCCAATGATGGTGCGGAGAGCTCTTTGCAGCCGCTTAGCGTGAAGGTTTATAAGGCGCACCAGCTGAGCCCGATTTCTCCAGACACCTATTGCGACGAGGAGCAGAACCCTAACGCTTTGGTGAAAGTCGCTGAGGAAGGTCCGAACGACTACGAGCAAGCGACTGACATCCAGTGGTATCTCTACGGAGATCCTTGGGATAAGGACAAACGTCCTGTCCTGGGCATTAAGAAGGACACCACCTACGTCTTCGGTGCGGTGCAGTCTTATGCGGTCACCACTTCCACGGGTGTGGAGTTGGAGACTTGCTACAGCGACACGACCTACTATACGGTGAAGGTGCAATACACGCCACCGACGGGTGATTCCGCAGTGGCATACATCGCCGCCGAGGTGGGCTCCGATAACAAGACCTTCCCTGCCATCACCACGAAGGAGGGATGGAGCGAGGAGCCTGGCTACACGTACTACTACTCCGAGGCGGGCAAGAGCAACTTCTCCACGAGTGTGCCTAAACCGGTATATGACGTCTCCAAACTGAACGGAGGTACTACGGAGATACAATACGACGTTTACCGTATCAAGGATGGTACGAATTGTCCGAGCGAAGTGAAGACGATCACCGTCTCCATCAGCGACGCTATGCCGCCGAAGGTGAAGGACTACCACTATTGCGAGGGATCCTCACTTCAGCCTATCTCCGCCGAGATTAGACCTATCTCCGGTAAGACGGAGAACGACTACGAACTCTATTGGTACACGAGCAAGCCTTCCAGCACGACGTCTGCTCCAGAGTTTACAGGTTCCACCTATTCCTTGTCTGGCACCGCCGCTGTCGAGTCGGATGGTACGATCAAGTCGACCACCTACTACGTGGCGCAACACGATGTCGGAACAGGCGCGACCAGTGCCGCGGTGGAGGTACACGTGGTGGTATATCCGAAGCCAATACTGGATATCGACGACCCAGACGCCACTTGCGGTTCGGACAACAAGTTCGTGGATATCACAGGTACGTGGAAGGCATCCAACACGAGCGAG
>JAGCWA010000003.1 GCA_017962085.1 Paludibacteraceae bacterium | reverse complement strand
CATCAAGAGACTCAACTACCTTATCATCGCCTTTAAAGTCTCCATTGAAGACAGTGAAGTATTTTTTCGGATCACTAAGAGCTCCCGTCACAGCATCCGCCGGATAACCTCCATAAAACGCTACACTGCTGTTAATATGATATGCGCAATAATCATCCTCACACAATGGCTGATATGAACCTTCGGCAATATAATAGGCAGCTCCCTCCGGTGCCAGAGGTAAAGTGTTGGCGAAGTCCGTTCCGTCCATCGCATTCTCCCAACTACTACCGTCACCCGTACCTTGGCGGGAAGTCTTAACGTAATATTCTTTCACCGCTGGGTTCGGTTTAACAACCAAACTATGCATCACGACACTGTCGCATCCAATCTTGCTCGTCAGCACTTCGAAGATGCTATCATGACGACCCACCTCAGAATATGTCACACCGAGGAATTGTTCGCCAACCTGAATGACATCAGGATCAGCAAGAACAGTGGTGTCCGGAACACATACGACACAAGATTTAACCAAAATCGGAACAATATCAGATGCGGAATTGCACTTGTTGAACTCACCAGGAACACCTGCGGAAGATATCACGCAACGATAGTATGCGTTATCCTCAGGTTTCAAATCACTAAACGAAAGCGTCTGACCCTCAGCCACCTTAGTCCAGCCATCCAAGCCATACGAAGGTTTTTCGTTCTTGAACCATGTGAAATTCAACGGCTCAATGTAACCACCAGCATTCGTATAAGAGGCTGTCAACACGTAGTCATCTCCAGCGCACAAGGAGTCGATCGGAGAATTTACGCTTACAGCAGGTTTACACAAACGAACCTCAATGTCATCAAGCACGAAGTCATTTCCACTTGTCGTATTACTGTTGTTTATAATTTTGTAGACAACCGAAGTTTGCCCCTCCTTAACGGTGTACGGCACACTGAAGCGTTCCCATTCACCCTTATTGTTGACGAGTAAGACATCTTGTGTAGCCAACACTTCCCCATCCAAGCTTTCAAGAATCATCTTTAACTTGGCATCATCACCAAAGCCCGTACTGGTCGAACTCATACCCCACATAGACAATGTCAAGTGAGTGTTAGGGCAAAGATCATCGATCTGAGTATTATAGAACACACCATTATCGCCAGAGCCGTCCACCTGCATCAGATAACCTCTATCTCCATTATCCGGGAAGGTATGGTCGTACAAAGGATAGAACCACTGGTTATGATTCCAACCCACCTTACGGATAGCATAGTTGCCCGCGCCCTTAGGATTTTCATTGTAATTATACGTACATTGTGGTATACCAGCGCTCTTAGCGATTGGATCGGAAATATAGTTTCCGCCGAAATCCTCACGGAAAAGCACAGTACCAATCTCACAACCCTCGAAAGGATTCTCAACTACCACCGTATGCATCACCACACTGTCGCACCCCATCACATTCTGTAAGTTCTCGAAGATGCTATCATAACGACCCGCCTCGCTGTAGACAACGCCAAGGAATCGTTCGCCCACGGTAATGATATCAGGTGTTTCGAGGACTGTAGTGTCGACAGAGCAACCCAATTCGTACGCACCTCTACAGGTCTGCTCAAAACGATTCACACCACGCTGGTCAGTAGTGACTGTAGTCTCCGTAAGTGGGAAGCGGATGCTAGTCCCGTCAGGGAGTTTGTCCTCCAAGAGAGCTATAGTCGGAGTGAAGCCTCCGTTATCTTTAAGCCTAAACTGGAGACCATCATTGGACAATTCCACATCAAGGAAAGAAGGAAGTGTTTCATATTCTCCAATAATATCGGATTCATCCTTTTCAAAGGAAGAGAACGCACCACCTTGTGAGCAATCAAAATTGATTAACAAGTTGTTCGATTCCTTGAGGGTAGCCGCATATCCATTCAACACACTTTTATCGTCCGGATTCGCACAAATAATATTACCGTACATTTTTATGTTATTCCCTTCTCCATCATTCAAGAAGAGAGAACCCTTCGACTCAGTCGAATTACCAAGAATTGTATTATTAGCCAAAACCAAATCACAACCTTCAGACAAGAAGAATAATCCACCGGTAGCTTCACCACCAACATTCTTTAAGATGGTCGAATTAGAAACACTTGCGCTATTTCCATTGCTTAAATACACAAGACTTCCTCCTCGTCCAAGCGTGACATTGTTATAGAACGTACAATTTTCAATATTAGCATTATCATTTTCTCCGTTCAACGCTATAAGACCATACGTACAAACTTGGCTATTGAGATTATCATAAATATATGAATTTTTCAACTCGAGATAACTGCCAGACTTCGCATCCACTAACTCGATCAACCCATAACTAGCAGAACCAACATTTTCATTAAAACGGCAACTGTCAATTTTCACCTCACAATCATTTAACATACAGATACATGAAGTACCACCGCTATGAGCTGAGGCCACATTATGGGTGAACGTACAATTATCCATAACAATCTTACTGCCATTTACCATCAAGGCGGCTTGAGCTGCATTTGCATCAGTAAACGATATACCTGACAATTTCACAGTTGCATTTTTGGTATATAATATTCCACTACTATTTTCTCCCACATTTGCAGGCCATTTCACATTATCCCCGTTATTCCAGCCTTCAACCCATTCATCATCCTCATTCAAGTCACCGCTGAAAATAGCCTTATACTTCTGAGGATATCTAATTTCTCCCGTCACAGCCTTAGCAGGATAACCACCTAGGATAGAAACGTTTATGTCTTTCGCATATAACAAATAGTAGCGAGATCCCTTATAACCGCCACTCCACGGATAAGTCAACAACTCGTCAGGCTCACTAATAGGATGATACGTACCCTCCGCCACGTGGAACGTAACACCATCCGGCGCCAAAGGCAAGTAGGTGGCGAAGTCCTCACCATTCATCGCATCCTCCCAACTAGAGCCATCACCTCTACCCCATCGCTCGGTCTTGACGTAATATTCCTTCACGTCAGGATTTGGTTTGACGACGAGCATATGCATCACCACTTTGTCGCAAGCAGACTCATCTGAAATCGTCTCGAAGATACTATCGTGGCGACCCACAACGGTGTAAGTCTTGTCGAGGAACTTCTCACCCACGATGATAGTATCGTTAGCGAGGGTAGTATCAGGAGTACAAAGAATTTCATACGCACCCATGCAAGTCTGCTCTAAACGATCCACACCGCGTTGGTCGATGATGACATTCGTCTCCGTGAGCGGGAAGCGGATGCTAGTACCGTCAGGGAGCTTGTCTGTCTTAAGAGCTGCGACAGGGGTGAATCCCTCACCTGTGGCAAGTTCTGGAGTGAAGAGTCCAGTGGCAGGATCGTAAGTACCAGTAAAGAGAGCAGAGATGTCTTCCTTATGATTTGTGGCACCCGGCACACCATCCTCAAATGTTAACTCGGAGGTTAAATCATCAAAGTAAACGTCCGAAATGATGTTGTTGTCATTCAAACTATAAAGTAAATCTGCCTCGTTTTCAGCTTTTGGTAAAAATATCAATGGCAAGATGTTGTTTTTTATTAGCCATCCGTCTTTGACACTAGGATTTGAACTGAATATTTTGTTATAGGTGTTGCCAAATACAATGTTACCAACGAATTGGCTACTTTTCTCTCCAGTAGACGCTCCTGAATAATAGTGGAAATATTCGAAAAATTTCTCTTTTGCCTTATTACCTAAGATGGTATTATTTATATATTTATTATCTGAATAATAACCATAGAAAATTGACACATCAGATTCATTGTTTACAATCGTATTGTTTTGGACTAAAGCTTGTTGCTCATAAGAACTTGCGTGTACCTGAATAATGTAACTGCTAACATGATTGTTTGAAACTGTTGAATTACGAAGGTTGAAATATGAAGGGTTTATTTGGAAGATAGTAGTCGCCGTATTCCCATCAATATAGCACTCTTCAATAATTTCTTTTGCAACACCACTGCTGGTTGGAATCAGGATAATATGACCGAGAATCTTATTATCCTGTATTATGTCTCGACGAAGTGTTCCACCCTTAGCAAGGAAGATAAGATCAACGTTCTTTTCCGCATTTACTTGCTCGTTCTCTATAACTTTCGTGTTCGTTATTGTGGCGACATTCGAAGAATAGATCAACTGACCTTTGTTCTTGATGAACTCGCAACTATCGATAGAGCTTTCCTCGAACGACATCACAATTTTGTCACCCACATTTCCTTCTATCGTATCCGAATTTAGGAACATGTTTTTATTTGAGCATATCATTAATCCATCTGTCTGGTTGTTAGAGATGTGCGAATGGTTTATATTTACATTCCCCGCCTTTACCAGATTTGATTTAGATATGTTATCTGAGAAATTACACTTTTCAATATTAATGTCATGTGCAGCCACATCCACGATACAGCCAGAATACAAGTTGTGTGTGAATTTTGTGTTAGACACATTCACTTTCCTATTTTCATTTTCGGTAGAGGAAGAATAAATACAATACGTGTTTCCTTTGAAGAAAGAATTGTCGACATTTATATCAACGTTATAGGCATAATTAGTTAACGCACCTCTGTATGTATTCTCAAACGTGACATACCTAAAGTTCATACTTGAAGCATCCTTTGATGAACTTGCATATGAAATAACACCGTTAGACGAACGTTTAATTTTCACTCCATCAAATGTCACATCAAAATTTTTCGGACAAATTATCTTGAATAACTCATCAACATTGTCATCGCCATATTCATTGGATATGCCAAAATTCTCATCATCACTAGATTCTACCGTGACATCATCCTCGAGAATATCTCCCTCGAATATAGTCTCATACTGCAACGGGTCGCTTACCGCACCTGTTTCCGCCTTCGCAGGATAACCTCCCTTGATTGTAACATTGCTATTGATGGTATAGCACAAAGAAGATGTAAATTTAGTTTTGTAAAAACCATTGCCATACACTGGTTTATACGTACCCTCCGCAATATAGAAAGTAACACCATCTGGCGCCAAAGGCAAGTAGGCAGCGAAGTCCTCTCCGTTCATCGCATCCTCCCAACGAGATCCGTCGCCCTTACCCCAACGCTCGGTCTTAACGTAGTATTCCTTCACATCAGGATTAGGCTTGACGATGAGCATATGCATCACCACACTGTCGCAACCGGACTCACCAGCGACTGTCTCGAAAATACTATCGTGACGACCAACAATTGTATAAGTCTTGTCAAGGAATTTCTCACCCACGATGATAGTATCGTTGGCGAGGGTAGTATCAGTTGTGCATGTACATATTTCGCAATCGTATGATTCGGAAAGAGCACTGGTATAACGTTCGACTCTCGTGTAGTTACCCCCACCATACGTATAGTTTATATAGTGAATAGCTGTGGAAATAAAAGAAATGTCAGAGACTCCTAAATCCGTTTTTTTCAGATTATACTTCCATTTCCCCGTTGCATCAGACTCAGTACTACCAACGTATGTATACGCTGTTTCCTTAGCGCCTTTGTTCCAGAACAACTCTATGCCAACTTTTGTACTATCAACCTTGCTGGATTGAGGCAGGTCACTTCCGTCAAGGAATTGGATAGAACCCACTATTTCATATTCATCGCCCTTGTCTATTATATCCTCAATCGTCGGCTTATTAAAATCACCCAAATCAATTGCGAACGGCTGAGACTCTCCCCAGAAAATATTTCTGGTTATATATGAGCTGTTTCCACTGTTTTTCAAAAGGATTTGTTCAGCTTCACCATATATTCCACCCTTTACATTGTTCCCGAACGTGTTATTTTCCAACTCAAGGATCAATGATGGTGTTTCGGCAACGCTTGTCAAATCAATACTGTCCACATATATACCATATCCTTTATTACCCTCCTTTTGCGGCGTTTCTCCACCAATAATTGAGTTTTTTAGATTCAACCTGGCACTTAAATTTAATGATTCATAATACATGTGGATTCCGTCTCCTCCATTTCCGGATATGACAACACCATCAGCTTGGAGGGAAAAGGTTGTATTAATACCTCCCATCTTATTTCCAATAATAGTACCATCTGGAGCGACACCAATGTAGTTTACTCCACATTTGACTGGGCCTGCCGCGTTGATTCCGTAACCATGATTACATCCAATTATATTCGCATCTGATTTGTTGGCATTAGCTATTTGCCCATTATTTACATGGGTTCTACCAGTATAGTTGATTCCACTTCCTCCATTCCCGAAGTCATGGTATTTGTCATTTACTCCTATTAGATTCCTCAAAAGCGTAACACCACCATTCGAAGCATTCGCGATAGCTAAACCGTCTGTCGTGTTACCAGAAACGATATTTCCTATGATAGTATCTTTCTCTATGTTTTTAGCCAAATAAATACCAACATTATTCGGGTATATATTCTCTTGGTCATCTGTAAGTCCAATGATACAATTCTTTATGGTACTTCCTCCGTTGTCCAAGGTACACCCCGAAACGGTTGAACTTGAACGGTGTATTCCATATTCTGTGTTTCCTGATATGAGGCAATTGTCAACCACCACGCCTGTACTAGCAATATATATACCCGTGCTGTTTTCAACCACACGACAATTTGTTATGTTGATTTTGTCAGACCCCTGTACACTAATTCCAGCTTTCGCATTTCTTATGGTTAGTGAGTTAACCGACAAGTTTTTAGCACAGAGCACATATAGGCCGACAAACGTTCCATTTCCAGCATCAATAATGATGGAGTCAGGAGTGGATGAGCCGTCAATGATAAGGTTATCTCTTTTCCATATACTTAAAGCTGAGCCAATTGGTATTACATGTGTACCTGACTGTGCGAAGTCGAAGAGGATGCGGAATGTGTCAACCTCGGACAAGGTTGCATACTCGATAGCATAACGTAGTGAGCCTTCTCCTTCATCGTTCGTGTTGGTCACGGTGTAACTCTTCACGCTTGGATCTGGCATAACCATAAGTCTATGCATCAGCACTTTATCACAGCCTGCCTCGTCTTGAACATTTTCGAAGATACTGTCATGGAGGCCCACGGCAGTGTAGACTTTGTCGAGGAACTTCTCACCTACGTTGATGGTGTCGTTGACAGGTGTAGTGTCCTGTTTGCACAGGCAATCCTCGCAGCAGAATGGGTCAGAAAGAGTACTAGTACCTTGTGAAAGGTATGTAGCAGTAGCGGACACACAGAGATTGTCATATTTTGAAAAGGCCGCTACAGGGAGTTTGAATGAGAACGCACCTGCTTTATCCGTCTTCGTACTGCCCAAGAACATGTGTGCAGTCTGTGGATCTCCGTTTGTATAGAAAAGCTCGATGGTTGAACTCATGTGTGCGTCCGCAGTTCCCTCAACGATAATGAAGCCATTGTCCTTTTTCACTTGGGAGATGGACGGAATGCTCAAAGGACTACTTGCCCGATGGTCGCTTATGGCCTTCTCTTTTGTTCCGAAGAAGAGGTTCTTTGTAATTGTCGTGTATGTGTCCGAATAATATACACCGCCCTTCTCATTGTATCCTATCAGGTTGCCTTTAAGGTTGTGGTCATGTCTGCTAGTCACTATATAAATGCCATACTTCCCATTTGGCATCGGGTCGCCTTGAGGTGTCACACCAATAAAATTGAAGGATGCGTTACAAGCCGTCATAGTATCTTGGCTGTTGATTCCATTTCCTTTGTTGAATCCAATGTAATTTGCGCTATCCAAGACAGATGGGAAGGTGACATCTGTACATCTTTCCCCGACAAACAAACCATCCGATCCGTTACCCAAGTTGTTGAAGTCTTTGTCCGTTCCGATGTAGTTGCCTTTTATGTGAAAAGCACCTTCGACACCATTAATGAATATACCGATGCTGTCGTTGCCAGCGACGATATTATTTTCGATTGTTGATGAGGATTGATTCTTAACTATTATGCCAATGCCATTGCCTTTTACATTTCCGTTGGCATCTATACCAATGCGGTTGTTTTTTATGATGCTTGATGAATGAGTTGTGGAAATACCTACGGTTCCATTGTTTGTCACAGTACAATTGGTGACAATTATTTTATTATACGCAGTTGAAAATTCATAAATTCCGTATCGTTCGTTCCCAGTAATGGTTGTACTGTCAATCTCTATATCTCCAGAAGCATTTATGCCAGCATAGGGCCAACCTGTTATATGGCATTTTTTGACTATCGTAGTACCACCAGCCAGTATGGCAGATTCCATCTCCCCCTCTCCGTTATAGTTCCCTATGAGACTGTCGTTGTATAGAATTGTTTTTACATTCTTAACACCCCGGATTGCGCTAGAATTTTGCGAAGTTCCCACCACGGTACTATTTTTCAATGTGACGCAAAGTCCTTCTTTCCCATCTGAACTTGCATCGTATGCACCATCGGAGTATTTAGTCTCGAACCTCAGTCCGTCAAAGACAACATTTCCATCTGTATTGAGCCTGAAGTAACCTGCCTTTATAAGTGTGGTATTCTCCGATGGAGAGGAGGTCGCACCAGTCTTGGCGCCGGCAGGATAACCTCCAATGATGGTTGTTGGGTTATTGATGTATACGTAAGAGTTTCCACCTGACAACTCCTCCAAATCGTATGTTCCCGCCGCCACATGGAAAACCGATCCGGCTTTGGCATCTTGCAAACTATCGATAAAAGCCACTCCGCTCATGGCCTTACTCCAACTGGAGCCGTTGCCCGTACCGTTCTCTTTCACATAATAATCCTTTGCTTGCAGAATTGCACAAGTAAAAAGCAAAAAAACCAAAGCCGAAGCTATCTTCCTGAATGCCATATCTTTAAATATATTTTTCCTTTTTTTGTATAATCGAAGTATATAAATCAACCCCACTCACACCATACTACTTGTTAAATCTCACGTCAGAGGAAATACAACGCCTAGCTCCGTCACGGCACACACCCGACACACGCCAAGACATACCCATTTCCAGACTCGCCTTATGCCCCAACGAAATGATTGTCATGAAACACAAAAGACAAACACAATCCATTAACTGACAAAAACTTATCATCTAACAAATAAAATCAACCAATTAAACTAAATCAATAACACATTTTTACGGCATAACCACCACTTATAAGGTGGAATATTATCCCTACGGGAAAGATTTATATTTTTCCGAATGCAAAGGTACATATTTTAGACAAAACGTCAAGCAAAACAAATAATATTTTGAAACATTTTTATGATTTTGTGGTTTTTTCGGCATGGCAGGTATGGCAATGCCAAGAAACAGGGATTTTATAGACGCACAAGCGTGTCGAGAAGGGAACGGACCAGGCATACCGAGACCAACAGCAACAAATCAAGTGTACACAAACACACCTGCACTAACAGACACAATGAAGTGGTCGTAGAATCAAAGATTCCACCACCACTTCACTCCCAAAAATTCAGATTACCCGCACAACCGACATTTCAGCCACGTGCGAAGATAGGGGGACAGGGACTAACCTGTAAAAATAACAAAAATGATGCACCAGCCTCAACCGGCCGTTCACACTCACTTTTGCTGTTGGTTGTTGCTCGGAACGACATTCATTTTGTTTCCATTCGTCATGTCACATGTACCCGTAAAGATGGCATGAGGCTCGATGGAAAGGGTCTTCGTCGTGATTTCACCTTCCACCTTAGCGGTAGACTTGAGCGAAAGCGTATCGGAAATGATCATTTTCCCCTTCACCACTCCATTAACTTCCGCATTAGCGCAGGTCATAGTACCAGACATGACACCCTTAGGTCCTACAACGATTTTTCCCTTGCAAACTATTGTACCCTCAACAGAGCCATCCAATCTGAAATCGTTCTCAGCTTGGATATCACCCACAACCTTTGTGCCAAAAGCCAAAGTATTGTGCTCTGTACCTGACATCATTACTTCCTTACCTCCAATTCCCATGATATTAGATTTAAATGTTAATAAGCTGATTTAAACTGGTTCAAGAACCTCACGTCGTTTTCAGAGAACATACGCAAGTCCTTCACCTGATACTTCAAGTTGGTGATGCGCTCGATACCCATACCGAAAGCATAACCCGTATAAACTTTACTGTCAATACCACAATTCTCCAACACGTTCGGGTCCACCATTCCGCAACCGAGGATTTCCACCCAACCGGTTCCCTTACAGAAGGCACATCCCTTTCCTCCGCACAAGTTGCAGGAGATGTCCATCTCCGCGGACGGCTCCGTGAAAGGGAAATAGGACGGACGCAAACGGATCTTCGTACCCTCGCCAAACATCTCCTTCGCGAAATAGAGCAATGCCTGCTTCAGGTCAGCGAACGACACGTTCTTGTCGATATAAAGGCCCTCCACCTGGTGGAAGAAACAGTGTGCGCGGTAAGAGATGGCCTCGTTCCTATATACCCTACCTGGGCACAACACACGGATCGGAGGCTTTTGGGTGGTCATGATGCGGGATTGCACCGAAGAGGTGTGCGTACGCAACAACACATCCGGATCCCTCGTGATGAAGAAAGTATCCTGCATGTCCCTCGCCGGATGCTCAGGAGGGAAGTTCAATGCAGAGAACACATGCCAATCATCCTCGATTTCAGGACCCTCCGCCACAACGAAGCCCAAACGGGAGAAGATATCCACGATTTCATTCTTGACGAGAGAGAGCGGATGACGCGTACCCAGCCCAACAGGATCCGGAGTCCTCGTCAAATCCAAACTTTCATCCTTCTCAGAACTGTTGTCCAGCGCACTCTTCAATTCATTGATTTTATCCTGCGCCGAATTCTTCAGGTCATTGAGCAACTGTCCCATCTCCTTCTTCTGCTCATTGGAGATATTCCTGAAATCGTTAAACAACGAAGATATCTCACCTTTCTTGCTCAAATATTTGATACGAAGAGTCTCCAAATCTTCCTTGCTGGAAGCATGCAACTCTTTTATCTCATCCAAAAGTTCTTTAATTCTCTCTTTCATCTCTAAATACAAAAATCCTTTAATCTCGCAAAGTTAGTGTTTTTTTCTCTATTGCATTAACTATTCCCGCCAAAAAATCCTAAAACATATTAAATGGAGGGCTCTTTTCTGCACTATTTTTCTCCAAAACGCATAAAAACACAAAGTAACACACCTTTTCGCCGAGAATATTTTCCTATTTCAAAATTCTTTCGCAAATTTGGTGAAAAGAAGAAGGCATGAGCATATCTGACATTTGGAAACGAAATATCGTCGAAACGTCCGTGTGGATCGCGGTCTTCTCGTTGCTCACATTCAGCAACATCTCCTATGACCTTTTCCTTTCGCTGAAACTAGCCGCGCTACTGACTGCGGGCATGTTCGTCGTCACGCTGGTGAACAGGGTATTCTTATTCCCCTACTTCCTGATGAAGAACAGGATGATACTCTTCATCCTCCTCGCCTCCATCATCATCGCCTCATTCACCTTCATCGTATACCACTTCGAGGATGCGGTCGTCTCCTCCCACTATACGGAGACCGTATTCGAGGACAATGCGTTGCTGGACATCCGCCTCCCCTCCGAATCCAGGGCCTTCTTCGACGATGAGGAGGAGTCAACGGAAGCCAGACTGTTCCTCTCCTCCAAATGGAAGGCGTTAATTCTGCTTGCGGGCGCCATGATGGTCTCGGTCATGTTCCAATACAGGAAACATACGGAGGAAATCGAGGAGCAACGTACCTCCATCCTGCAAGAAAAGGTACAGTTGGAGCTGAACTTTCTGCGCTCACAGATCAACCCGCACTTTCTGTTCAACGCGCTGAACAACATCTATTCGATGGTATACACGGGAGACAAGAATGCGGCGGATAGTGTCCTGACGCTCTCCGAAATGTTGCGCTACGTCACATACGGTTCCAAGGAGAAACAGATTCCCTTGTCCGGAGAGATTAATTACTTGGAAAACTATATTGAATTTCAACGATATAGCCACGAAAACGATATTAACGTGACCTTTGAGAAAGAGATTTCCCCGGAAGAGATTTTCATCGCTCCCATGCTGCTCCAACCCTTCGTCGAGAACGCATTCAAATACAGTGGCATAGGTCTGGAAAGCAATGCCTACGTGCACTTTCACCTCAAGGCGAACGCACACGAACTGGCCTTCACGGTGGAGAACAGCAAACGGGTTGTGAAGAGGGAGCAGAAGCATATCAAAGGCATCGGTATCGAGAACGTGAAGAAAAGACTCGACCTGATGTACTCAGGGAAATATTCTCTTGACATCAACGAGAGCGACAATAACTACAATCTGAAATTAACAATTAAATTAGATCAATATGGAGAATGAACTGATAAGAACACTCATCATCGATGATGAGTTTCCCGCAAGGAAACTACTCTCCGAATATGTTTCCAAAATTCCAGCGCTCCAATTGTGCGGGACATGTGAGAACGCCATAAAAGCGATGGAGGTGATCCAAAACGAACCCATCGACCTGATCCTCACGGACATTCAGATGCCGGACCTTTCCGGACTAGAGTTGGTGAAGTCCATGGCGGAGAAACCTCTGGTGATTTTCACCACCGCATATGCGGAATACGCCATAGACAGCTACGAGCTGGAGGCGGTGGACTACCTGCTCAAGCCAATCTCCTTCCCTAGGTTCCTCCAAGCCATCAACAAGGTGTCGGAAAGGATCAAGGCGAGAAGGAAAGACCCCGCAGCGGCAGAGGCGTCACCCGTCAAATCGGACAGGGACTTCTTCATGGTGAAGGCGGACTACAAACTCTACAAGATCGATTACGCCAGCCTCATCTACATCGAAGGGCAAAGCGAATATGTGACCTTCCACATGAAGGACAAACGCAGGATTACCGCCTACTACTCGCTGAAGAAGTTGGAGGAGGAACTTCCCGCAAACGAATTCATGCGAATCCACAAGTCGTACATCGTCTCCCTATCGAACATCGAGTCCGTGGAGGGGAACATGGTGACCATCTGCGGACAGAAACTGGCCATAGGGAAGAACTACAAGGACGCACTGCTCAGCGCACTGAATGTATAAGGGCCGAGAAAGTATTATCAACAATATAAACCAATATCACAAATCGAACAGATGAAACAGTTTAATTTCATGATCACAGGAGCCATGCTCCTCGCTTTATTTTCATGTTCCAAAGGGGGCCAACTCGTCCTCGAAAAATATGTCGAAGAGCAAAACAAGGCATTGCCATACAGTTTGGACGAGGATATGAGCTACGATAGCATCAGATGCGACAATAATGAGAAAATCGTGACTCAATATTTCTCCTTAGAAGGGGAAGAAGGAGACATGTCCATCGAAAGCATACGGAATCAGGACGAGGAAGCATGCAAAAGAGGGCTGTTGATCGAGTACCAAAAAGACCCGGACCTCCAAAGTTTTCTCAACATCCTAGAGTTATCGGACTATTCTCTCCGCCTAGTATACACCACCCAAAGCGGCAAGCCAATAAAGACGCTCACCTGGAGTCGTGAGGAATATAGCAAGAAGATCGACGCCGAAGAGATAAAAGAGATCCAAAAAAGACAAATAACCGACCAAGTGAACAGCTTGAAAGCGACCTGCCCGAGCGAGATAGACGAGAGCACGACATTAAAGGATGTATCATTAGATTGGGACATCAACGAGATGACATTCTTGTACGATTACAAACAAGAAGACACGACGATGAGCAAAGACTCCCTCTATTCCTTATTTAAACAAGGTGCGATGCAAGTGGACTTGGAAGATTTTAAGGCATTGGATTTAACGACCAAATTCAAATACATCGTCAAGGAAGACACCTTGGTGATCACCATCACTCCCGACGAATAGTGACGAGGCCACCACAAGTCAGGCGTTCCCTGAAATCGTCCGACAAATAAAACCAGAAACAAAACAATAGATAATACTAACAATAATAAGTAATAAGTAACAAGTAACAGAAAAATGAGAAAACTAAAATTCATGGTAGTAGGAATGGGATTCCTCTCTCTCTTTTCGTGCACAAAAACCAGCCAGTATGTCGTCGACAAATACGTCGAGGAGGAGAACAAAAAACTTCCTATCTCCCTGACGGAGTACATGTCATACGACAGTATAAAATGCGACAAGAACGACAACAACGTCATCATGTATTACGCGTTAAAGAACGAACTAATCATAGAGGCGGTAAAGTCCCAAGATAACGAGGTGACAAAAAGAGTCCTCATAAGCGCCCTCCAAAAAGACGCGAGGTCACAGATGCTCCTCAAAGTTCTGAAAGAATCAGGATATGCGCTCACCGTAAAACAACTCACGAAAGAGCATGAGATGGTAAAAGAAATCACGATCACCCCTGAGGAGTTCAGCCAAGAGATCGATGAAACACAAACGAAGGACGACATCAAGAGCAAAATCAACAATGAAGTGCAAAGCATGATTGCGTTGTGTCCTGCAGAAGTCGACGAGTTCACGACATTGAAAAACGTGGTCATGGACTGGGACAAAATGGAACTCACGTACATGTATGACCTGCACGACTTAGAGATTGAAGACAAGGAAGCGGCCATAGAGAACCTGAGACAAGCGTTAAAGCCAACCATATTAGGTCCGACAATGCGCCTGTACAGAGAATCCGAAATCGCCATCACCTATCAATACAACTTGAATGGAGATACGATAAACGTGAATTTCACGGCTGAAGACTACAAATAAGAGTGTTCAAACTCTTTTAACAAGGTGGGTTCTATTCTAATAGGATCCACTTTTTTATGTTTCAAGAATATCTAGCAACGGGGCACAAGCGACAACGACAGAAGGAATACACCTAAAAGAATGTCGCCAAACTTCCCAGTTTGGCGACATCTCGAGTTTATCACTCTAAAAAATGAAAACAAACACTATTATGAAAAAGTTTCTTCCGAAATCACTATTCTACACCGACGGGGAGACCTTGGTAAATATTCAGCACCTGAATATTCAGGATGGCGGAATACTTGGATTGCAAAGTCTGTTGTTGAGCATTAAGCAAGGAGTTCTTTTCGCTTAGCATCTCGAATGGGCTCTTCATGCCCAAGGAGAACTTCTCCTTCGTCAACTCATAGGTTGACTCCGCTGCTTGCTCGTTGCTCTTCGAAGCGATGTAGTTCAATTGCGCCGCCTTTGCATCCAAATAAGCGGCCTCTATCGTTTTCTTGAGGTCATCCTTCAGGTTCTCTGTTTCCAAGCCCGAAAGGTTCCTGTTCAACTTTGCCTTTTTCACCGCAGACTTTCTTTCGCGATTATCCGCGATGGCGTAGTTCAAGGAAAGACCCACATTCTCGCCGAAATTATCCTTCAGTTGATTGCCTTCGCCATGGTTATTATGGCCGGTGCCCACACCAGCGCTTAGATTCACCGAAGGGTAATAACCCGACTTAGCGCTTTTGATCTGAAGGTCAGCCATCTTTTCGTTCAGCAAAGCATTAGCGATTTCCGGTCTGGAGTAGAGAGCCATCTCATAGATGGAGTCCTTATTTCCCAAATCGGCCAGCACCTGCTCCTGAGAAAAATCAAGGCTACGCACATCAAACGGTTGGTTGAGGTCCAACCTGAGGAGCTGCTTCAACTGGAGGAGATTATCCTCCAACTGGTTCTGCGCCACCGTCACCTGATAGAGTTCCGAAACATGTTGCGACTCGATTTGCGACAAGTCGCTCATGGAGACCGAGCCCGCCTCGTACAATTGCTTGTAACGATTGAGCTGCTCATTGGAAGTCTCCAGCGAATTTTTCCTCATCGTGACATTCTCCTTTGCGTACAAGACCTGCAGATAGCTGGTCAACACCGCAATTTTGATATCCTCTTCCGTCGATTTCAAAGAAGTCTCTTGGATGGTCTCCTGTAATTCAGCCTGTTTAATATTGTATTTACGTCTGAATCCATTGAACACAGTCCATGAAGCCCCCAAATTATAATTTCCGCTGTAAGTATTGACATGTCCACCTTCCGCGAAAGGACTATTACTGAGGTTTTGTCCCGCAGAGAAAGAAACGCCCGGCTGCCATTGACCTTTTGCCTGTTCCGTAGAAACACGGCATTGTTCTAATGTAATCCTACCCCTTTGCACACTGATATTCTGTTGCAAAGCATAGTCAATACACTGGCCCAGCGTCCATTCCTCATTATCTTGTCCGTACGAAAGAGCGGACAGAAACAAAGCACAAATAATAGTTACACTCTTTTTCACACACATTAAAACATAAATATGTCAAACAAAAGCAAAACTCTAATCGAAGGGCATACAAATGTATAACATTTTTTTCAGAAAAATGTACAATATTTCCAATATTTTTCCGTTATAGCCTAAAAAATATCACATTACACAACTCAAGCACTTGTCTATCAGTAAATTACCTCAAGAAAGTCAACATCTCGCCTTTCGTGCCATCATTTATCTTGCCGTCGTCATATACAAGCACTCCATTGACAAATGTCTGGGTCACTTTATATTTCAACGTTTCACCCTCCATCGGAGACCATCCACACTTATATAAGAGGTCTTCCTTCTTCACCTCGTAAGGCACATTAGGCTCCACCAACACCAAGTCAGCGTAGAATCCCTTACGGATAAAACCTCTCTTCTCAACGTTGAAGATCTTCGCCGGGTTATGGCACATCTTCTCCACCACTTGCTCACGGGTAAAGTTGCCACGTTTCGCCAACTCAAGCATCATCGGCAACGCATGTTGTATAGACGGATAGCCAGAAGCGCTTTGGAGGCAATCGCCCTCCTTATCGCTCAACAAGTGAGGCGCATGGTCTGTCGCGATGGTATCGATGATACCCGACTCGACCGCCTTCAACAAGTTCACACGGCTCTTCTCCTTCTTGATGGAAGGGTTACACTTTATCTTTGCGCCTAAGCGCTCATAATCGGTATCGTCGAACCATAAGTAGCCCACGCACGTCTCCGCCGTGATCTTCTTCTCCGCCAACGGTTTGTTGTTGAACAAAGCCATCTCCTTAGCGGTCGTCAAATGCAGGACATGCAACCTCGTGCCATACTTCTTGGCCAAGTCAATCACCTTCGAGGTCGACTTATAGCAAGCGTCAGAGTTGCGGATAATCTCATGGTAGGAGATTGGAATAGGCTGGTCGCCCAACTCCTCCTTCACCTTAGCCAAATTGGCCTGAATCATCTCCTCATCCTCGTTATGGGTAGCCACTGGCAATTTCGACTCTGCAAAGATGCGTTCCAAAGCCTTAGGATTATCCACGCGCAAGTTACCCGTGGATGCACCCACAAACACCTTGATACCACATACCTTATCCTTGTCAGCGTTGATGACCTCGTCGATATTATCGTTGGTGGCGCCTAAATAGAAAGCAAAGTTCGTCAAGCACTTCTGCTTAGCCAACTCAATCTTTTTATCCACCTCAGCCATGGATGTGGTAGGAGGCAGACAATTAGGCATGTCCATAATAGAGGTCACACCACCTGCCACCGCCGCGCGGGACTCAGATTGGAAGTCACCTTTCTGCGTCAGACCCGGCTCACGGAAATGCACATGAGAATCAATCACACCAGGCAAAAGCCACTTGTCCTCAGCATCAATCACCTCAGCACTCTTCAACACGCTTTCAGGAACATCATCCTTGAAAATCTTGGAAATCTTCTTTCCTTCAATCAACACCGAACCACGGAAAGAATTCCCCTCATTAATGATTTTTGCTTTGTGAATCAATATCGTACCCATCACATATAATATTTTTCAGTTTGAACTTGAATTTTACTTTTTACCAAATATACTATTTTTTTGAGGATATTTTCTAAATAGGCTATTAATTTTTAGCCTAATGACACCCAAAACGGCTTCTCCGAAGATTCCGCCGCTCATTTTCGAACTGCCCAACACCCTATTCACGAAGATGATAGGCACCTCCTTAATCGTAAACCCGCACTTGTAGGCTGTGTATTTCATCTCTATCTGGAACGCATACCCTTTGAACTTAATCTTGTCCAGTTCTATAGTCTCCAGCACTTCCCTACGGTAGCACTTGAATCCAGCAGTGGTATCGGCGATCTTCATACCAGTCACCATCCGCACATATTTGGAAGCGAAGTAGGACATCAGGACACGCCCCATCGGCCAGTTCACAACGTTCACACCACTAATATAACGGGAACCAATCGCAACGTCAGCGCCCTCCTCGGAACATGCCTTGTGCAACTTCAGCACATCATTCGGATTGTGGGAGAAGTCGGCATCCATCTCGAAAACATACTCGTAGCCATGCTCCAAGGCCCATTTGAAGCCTGTGATGTAAGCGGTACCAAGGCCCAATTTCCCTGATCTTTCAAGAATATGCAACCTGCCAGGGAACTCGTTCATCAGCCCCTTCACAATCGCAGCCGTTCCATCTGGCGAATTATCGTCTATAATCAACACATGAAAAGCCTTAGGCAAGCCTAATACTGCGCGAATAATGTTCTCCGCATTCTCTTTTTCATTGTACGTTGGTATGATTACCACTCCATCGTTCACTTCCATTTCTCCTGATATAGGTTTCTTGCAAATTTAAAAAATGGTTTGGAATTTTTATTGTTATCTTTGCTAAAAAATTCATTGACATTGGACATTAACGATTTATTAAACCTTTTTTCCTCACACAACACTATCCGAGAAGTGGGGAAATGGTGCGCCGGGACAGAGAAAAACCTAACCCTAAAGGGGCTGGAGGGATCCCTATGCGCCATTTTATTCTCCCAACTTAGAATCAACGACGGAAAGTCGCTCTTCATCATCACGGACGACGAAGAGTCCGCCGCCTACCTCTACCATGACATCGTCCAACTCATCGGGGAAGAGGAAGTCTTCTTCTACCCCTCCTCCTACCGCAGGGTGGACAACGAACAGAAAGACGCCGCCAATGAGGTGTTGCGCACGGAAGCGCTCGATAAGATCAATTCAGGCGCTCCGTTCGTCATGGTCTCCTTCCCGGAAGCCATCGCGGAAAAGGTCGTGGACAGCGCCGAACTCAACGGCAAGACGCTGAAACTGCACGTTGGGGAGAGCATCGACACCGACTTCATCATACAAGTACTCTGCGAATACGGGTTCTCCCGCGTGGATTTCGTCTACGAACCTGGGCAATTCTCTGTCAGGGGAAGCATCATCGACGTATTCTCTTTCTCCTGCGAATATCCCTACCGTATCGATTTCTTCGGTGACGAGATCGAGTCCATCCGCACCTTCGACATCGAAAACCAATTGTCCCTGGAAAAGAAGGAGAACATCTCCATCATCTCCAACATACACGAGTCCTCTTCTTCCGCAGTCCCTGTCTTCTCCCTGCTCGGGAAAGAGACTTTGCTCTGCTTCCATGATTACCAATTCACGTTCGGCAAGCTTTGTGACCACGTGGAGAGCATCGGACGGGAGGATCTCTTCATCGACGACAGAACATTCATTGAGGAGTCTTCCCATTTCAAAAGAATCAGTTTCGGCGGACATAACGCATGGGACAAAGCGCCCTGCATCAGCTTCGAATCGTCTCCGCAACCCGTGTTCAACAAGAATTTCGATCTGGTCAGCAAAGACTTCCGCACCAAAGCGGACGAGGGGTACAGCGTCTACGTCCTCAGCGACAACCTGCACCAGACAGACCGTCTGGCCAACATCTTCGAGGACAGGGGCGATAACATCACCTTCACCCCTATCCGAAAGACACTCCACGCAGGTTTCATCGACCATACCCTGCACATCTGTTGCTACACGGACCATCAGATATTCGACCGTTACCACAAATACTCCCTGCGCTCTGACAAGGCGAGGTCGGGGCAACTCTCCCTCACCTTGAAGGAACTGCAGGACTTCAAGCCTGGCGATTACGTCGTCCACATCGACCATGGTGTGGGTCGGTTCGCCGGACTAATCCAAGTGAACGTCAACGGCAAGAAGCAGGAGGTGATCAAACTGCTCTACCAAAACGAGGACATCCTGCTCGTCAGCATCCACTCGCTCCATAAAATATCTAGGTATAAAAGCAAGGAGGGAGACGAGCCTCGCATCAACAAGTTAGGCACAGGCGCATGGCAAACCATCAAGGAACGGACGAAGAAGCATGTCAAGGACATCGCCAGGGACCTCATCGCCCTCTACGCCAAACGTAGGGAGGAGAAGGGTTTCGCCTTCTCGCACGACAGTTTCCTCCAATCGGAGTTGGAAGCCTCCTTCCTCTATGAGGACACGCCAGACCAGGTGAAGACCACGGCCGACGTGAAGCATGACATGGAGCAAGACATCCCAATGGATAGGCTGGTCTGCGGCGATGTGGGCTTCGGAAAGACCGAGATAGCCGTTCGCGCCGCCTTCAAGGCCACCGTGGACAATAAGCAAGTGGCCATCATGGTGCCAACCACAGTATTGGCGCTACAACACTACAAGACATTCTCTGACAGACTGAAGAATTTCCCCGTTAAAGTGGATTACCTGAACCGTTCAAGAAGCGCCAAGGACGTCAAACGAATCATCCATGAACTTGAACAAGGAGAGATCAACATTCTGATCGGTACCCAGAAAATATTAGGCAAAGAGGTAAAATTCAAAGACTTAGGACTACTCATCATCGATGAGGAACAAAAGTTCGGAGTCTCCACAAAAGAGAAGATCAAGCAGATGAAGGTCAATGTGGACACACTCACCATGACCGCCACCCCAATACCGAGAACGCTACAGTTCTCCCTCATGGGGGCGAGGGACCTCTCCGTCATCAACACCCCGCCGCCGAACCGATACCCGATACAAACTGAGCTCCACACCTTCAGCGAGAAAATCATACAGGAAGCGATCCACTACGAGATGGACCGTAACGGACAAGTCTTTTTCATCAACAACAGGGTGCAGAACCTCAACGAGATAGCCGCGCTCATCAAGCGTCTCGTGCCGGAAGCGCGCGTCGCCATCGGACACGGGCAAATGAAGGGAGAGGAACTCGAGAAGATTATATTAGACTTCCTCGACTACGAATATGACGTGTTGCTCGCCACCACCATCGTGGAATCCGGCATCGACATATCCAACTGCAACACCATCATCATCAACGAGGCGCAGAACTTCGGGCTAAGCGACCTGCACCAACTGCGAGGAAGGGTCGGCAGAAGCAACAAGAGAGCCTTCTGCTACCTATTGGCGCCACCGCTCACGAACCTCACCACCGACGCCCGCCGCAGGCTACAAGCCATCGAGAGCTTCTCGGAGTTAGGCAGCGGATTCAACATCGCCATGCAGGACCTCGACATACGCGGTGCGGGCAACCTCCTAGGTGCGGAGCAGAGCGGGTTCATCGCCGACCTCGGGTACGAAGCCTACCAGAAGGTGTTGAACGAAGCCATCGCAGAACTAAAGGCGGACGAATTCTCCGAACTATACGAAGAGCAAGGGAAGGGAGAGAACACCGCCCAGACCTACGTCACAGATTGTCAGGTCGAGACCGACATGGAGCTCACCTTCCCGTCCGACTACATAGAGAATGTCTCGGAGAGGATGTCGCTCTACAGGGAATTGGACAACGTGAAAGACGAGAAGGAACTCACCGCCTTCGCCGACAGGCTGAGAGACCGTTTCGGCACCATTCCAAGCCAGACGGAAAGCCTACTCCAACTCGTAAGGCTACGCTGGGTGGCTGTCAACCTCGGATTCGAGCGTCTAACCCTCAAACAAGGGCGCATGACCGGTTACTTCATCCAAGCGGACGATTCACCCTACTACCAGACCGAAGTATTCGGCAGGATACTCACCTACCTGCAAGAGCATGCGGTGCGTTGCAAAATCAGGGAAACGGGCGATAAGCGCTCCATCCAGTTCCTCGACGTCGACAGCGTGGAGGAGGGCTATCGGATCCTGAGCAACATATAGTTAATTATGAATTAAGAATTATGAATTATGGGGTGAGAGCTAAAATAAAAACATGCCACACCATTATTTGGAGGAAATATGGGGAGAAAAACAAGGATTTTGATTATTTTTGCACGATAAAAAAAGAAGGGGAAAATGATAAACAGGACATTACTAAGAATTAAGGTAATCCAAATTCTGTATTCTTACTACAAGAACAAGGAGAATGAGACGCCAGAGTTGGAATCCACACAAAATGAATTAATTGAGAGTACGGACAAGACCTACGAACTGTACCACTATTTCTTCCTACTTATCATCAAGATCACCGAATACGTCCAAAAGTTGGCGAAGAAGAAGACATCCGCCAACGAAGCATACGTGAAATTAGCCAATAACCTATTCGTGCAACAACTCACGAAGAACAAGCAATTACTCGCCTACTTCGACGAGCACGACGTGGATTGGGCCAACAAGACAGAGGAGAACGAACTCTTCTGGGACATTCAAATCGAAGAGCAACAGAACAACCTCATCAAGGAGATCGTACCGCAGATCTTGGAGTTGGAGGAGTTCGTCAAATACAACGAAACGAAGGAAAACAGCTACGTGGAGGACAAAGAGATTTGGAGAAGCATCCTCCGCAAAACGATTTCCGACTCCGAATCAATCGGCAGGGAGTTGGAGGACATGTCCATCTACTGGAACGACGATGCGGCAGATGTCATCAGCTTCGTTTCCAAGACGATACGCAACTTCGACGAGGCACAAGGTGAGGATCAGGAACTGCTTCCTCAATTCAGGGACAAGGAGGACTTGGAGTTCGCATTAAAGCTCCTGAAGCAATCCATCTACGACGAGGCGGACTACAGGAAAATGATTTTCGAGCGCACCAAAAACTGGGACGCAGACCGTGTCGCATTCCTCGACACCATCATCATGCAGACGGCCCTCGCCGAGATATGCAACTTCCCGACCATCCCTGTCAACGTGACCATCAACGAGTACATCGAGATCGCGAAGAGCTACAGCACCGCCAAGAGCGGCATCTTCATCAACGGTCTGTTGGACGCCATCGCCAAAGAATTGGTCGAGTCCAAGAAGGTCAACAAAGTTGTCTATACCAACGCATACAAAAAGTAAATTTATATTCACTTAAAACCTTAGAAACATGATTTCAAGCATTTTATTACAAGCAACAGCACCAGAGACAGGCGCAGGGTATTCCTCCATCCTCATGTTGATTGCCATCTTCGCCATCTTCTACTTCTTCATGATTAGACCTCAGAAGAAAAGACAAGAGGAAATCAAGAAATTCAGGGACGCTTTATCAGTAGGAGACTCTGTAGTAACTTCAGGCGGCATACACGGCAAGATCAAGGAGATAAACGACAACACCATGGTGTTGGAGATTGCTAACAACGTGAACATCACAGTCGACAAAGCTTCTATCTTCGCCATCGGAAACAATCCATCCAATGAAGGTGGCAGATAATGCGTGACTGGGTTTCAGATAGCATAAAAAAGATCATGAGGTTCCTTACCACAAGGGACTTCCTGGTCTTTGTGTTTTTTCTGCTCATATCCACCATATTATGGGCCATGCAAGCCCTACAAAAAGATTACGAAACAACGGTGGAAGTACCCGTCAACTATGTCAATCTGCCTAAGGATTACATCATCACCAACGAGTTGCCATCCCATATCAAACTAACCCTGGAGGGGAAAGGAAGCAATCTCGTGCTCTACCGATTCGGACGGTCATTGGCACCTATCCATGTGGACATGGAAGAGGTGGCGAAAGGGAAAAGAAAGGTGGCGACCTACACCTACCTGGGTCAAGTCAACAAACAGATAAAATCCGACACTCACATCAGGAGGAGTTCCCCGGATTCGATCACATTCGTACTGGAAAAACAGAAGAAAAAGACAGTCTCCGTCGCCCTCGATGCGACGATAGAGTTGGAACAGCAATATACCTACAGCGACTCCATCCAAATCACTCCGGCCCACATCACGGCATACGGTCCGCAATCGGAGCTGAGCAAACTGGACACCATTCACACGGAGATGCTGACCCTCAGCAAAGTGAAGGATACGATTACAGAACAAATCGAGCTGCAGAAGATACGCAACGTACGCTTTTCAGACACGATCATAACGGTGAAGATCATGTCGGAAAAATTCACGGAAAAGAGCGTCCAACTGCCCATTGCCATCAAAAACGTGCCAAGCAACTATATACTGAGAATATTCCCTTCGACGACGACTATCAACTACCAAGTGGGACTGAGTGCCTACGAGAAAGTGGACGCTTCCTCCTTCTCACTATACGTGGACTTCAATGAGGCGAAGAAAAACGGGAAGGACAAGCTACAGGTCAAGTTCAGCAAATGCGACAGCAAAGCCTTCAACGTAAAGCTGAAACCAGCCGCCATAGACTATATCATAGAAGAGAAAAGCAATCCATGAAACGAATCGGCATCACAGGTGGAATCGGAAGCGGGAAGTCTGTAGTCTCCGAGGTTTTCGCATGCATGGGCATCCCCACATACGATGCGGACAGCGCATCCAAACATCTCATATCCACCCGAAAAGAATTGATCACAGCCTTGAAGAAGACATTAGGGTGCGACATATATGTACATGGGGTATTGGATAAAAAAAAGATGGCGCAATTAATCTTTAACGACAAGGAAATGCTCGCCAAAGTAAACAGTATCATACATCCTGCCGTCATAGAAGATTTCCAGACATGGAGCGAATCACAGAACACCTCCATCGTCGCCTGCGAAACAGCCATCTTGTTCGAATCCAATATGGACAAACTAATGGATTTAAGCATCACCGTCACTGCCCCCATAGAGCTACGAATCGAGCGTTGCATGAGTCGGGACGACATCTCGGAGGAACAGGTCAGGGCAAGAATAAACAATCAAATGGACGACGAGGAGAGAATCAGGAGGGCAGACCACGTCATCTACAACGACGGGAAACAGGCCATTCTGCCACAAATCAAAGAGATCCTCAAAACACTAGCCTAACCACACTTCCCTACCCGAGGCTCGTCAATCTATCTGTCCCAACTGAGTCTGGTTGTATTGGAAGAGCAAGAAGTTCAAATCATCAATATTGTAGTATTTATTCTCCTGGTGCATAATGTAATACTCGATGATCAAATCCGCCTTCGAGGAATGGGAGATCGCATAACCCGCACTGCGCAAGAGCTCCTGCGTCTCCTCCAGATTGAGCCGGAGGGAAATCGCCAAGGCCAAAACAGTATTCTTTCTTGGCGTATAATCATTATTGGAGATAATCTTCGAAAAGAGGCGTCGGTCTAGATTGGCATTCTTGTAGACCTCCGCATTGGTCATTTGCTTTCTGCGTATCAGTTTAAAGAGCAACGTGCTGAAGCTGTCCTCAAGACGGTCAAAGATACCACCATCCTTAGCATGAGCGCCAGAAGTATTCTGAACAGAGGTTTCACATTGTTCACATTCGAGTTGTTCTTCCCTAAAAGACGCTTCTTTGGAAGATCTATGCCGGAAAAAATCACGCAACGACCTACGGGTATCGACCTTCACCTGTTGTTCGTTGATATAGCTCGCCACCTCTCCACACATCGCCTGTGCGGTTTTGAACGCATTGTTGTCGTATACGATAAGATAAACGGTCATATCTCCCTCGTAAGCGCCCAAGAAATCATGGATTGACCTTTGCGCAACCGAGAGGGCCTCGTCCGGAGGATAGCCATAAATACCCGACGATATGAGCGGGAAAGCGATGGACTCAAGACGCTTATCGGCCGCCAACCTTAACGAGTTGGAATAGCAGTCATACAATTGTTGCTCCTGATGCGGATTTCCCTTCTGATAAATAGGTCCGGCAGTGTGGATGATATACTTCGCCTTGGAGTCAAATCCGTCCGTGATGACCGCCTGCCCCGTCTCTATCGGCGCCAATTTATCGCAAGCCGCCTGAAGCTTAGCCGGCCCGGCCGCATGAAAAATCGCGCCACAAACACCTCCTCCCATCTGAAGACGGGTATTGGCCGCATTGACGATGGCATCGGTTTCAACTTGTGTGATATCGTTTCTACTAATCAGTAATGGCATAGCTGTAAATATTTGTGGTAAATATACAAAAAATTGTCGCTTTTAGGGCGACATGAGTCTAAAAAAAATCCGTGACATTTGTATCGTAATTAATGTTGAACCAATTAAAATTTTACGGCAATGGAAAAAGTAACAGAACTCATTTTCATCATCGACAAGTCTGGTTCGATGTCAGGTTTGGAAGCCGACACCATCGGCGGATTCAATTCTATGCTCCAGAAGCAGAGGCAAGAGACGGGCATATGCCACATATCAACGATTCTATTCTCCAACAATTCTCACGTGCTACACAACCGTCGCAACATCGAAAAAGTGGAACCACTCACCCAAAAAGACTACGTGGCCGGAGGAGGAACCGCCTTGTTGGACGCTTTGGGTGACGCAATTCAACACACCGTAAAGGTACAGAAACTCGCAGCCGAGGACGAAAGAGCCTCAAACGTGGTGTTCGTCATCATCACCGACGGAGAGGAGAACTCTTCGTCCAGATACTCACAAAGGGAGATCAAAAAGATGATTTCGTACGAGCAGGAGAAATACGGCTGGGAATTCATCTTCCTCGGGGCGAATATCGATGCGATCAACACGGCGGACAACTATGGTATCCGAAAGGATAGGGCAAGCAATTACGTGTGCGACTCGGCAGGCGTCAACATAAACTTCAAATGTGTGGCGAACGCCATCTCCCACCTGAGAGGGAAAGGCTCCATATCGAAGGATTGGGACGCTGAGATAAAGGCAGATTATGAGGAGAGGGGAAACTAATTAGTTAAGAGTTAAGAGTTAAGAATTAAAAGTTAAGCGTTAAAACGAGGAGAGGCATAGGCAGGGGAACTGCACTATGCCTCTCTTTTAATATTTAGGGGATATCAATCCACTTTTTCGTCCAACAGAGCGAAATCGGTCACATCCTTGATGGTATTGACATAATGGAAGCTCAAACCTTTCAGGTATTCAGGTTTGATCTCATCAATATCCTTCCTATTCTCCTCGCAAAGGATAATGTCCTTGATGCCCGCACGTTTGGCGGCCAAGATCTTCTCACGGATACCACCGACAGGGAGCACCTTGCCTCGCAGTGTGATCTCGCCCGTCATCGCCAGATTCTTGCGCACCTTACGCTTGGTAAGGGCGGAAACGATGGAAGTGGTCATCGTGACACCTGCGGAAGGACCATCCTTAGGCACAGCACCCTCAGGTACGTGCACATGAATGCTATACTCCTCGAAGAGATCGTTAGGGATATTCCAATAGTCCGCATGGGCACGGATATATTCCAAGGCCAAAACCGCAGACTCCTTCATCACGTCGCCCAAGCTACCGGTAAGGGTCAATTTAGGAGCTTTCGACTTGCTCAGGCTCGTCTCCACATATAGGATCTCACCACCCACAGCGGTCCACGCCAAACCAGTCACCACGCCCGCGAAGTCATTTCCTTGGTACTCATCGTGCGAATAACGCTCCACACCCAAATAATCCTGAAGTGATTCCTTCGTGATGACAGGCTCGTAAGCCTCCTTCATGGCGATCTTATAAGCCACCTTTCTCATCACCTTGGAGATTTGTTTCTCCAATTCACGCACACCCGACTCCCTCGTATAGGAGGTGATGATCTTCTCCAGAACATCAGAAGGGATGGATACCTGCTCGGATGTCAGGCCATGCTTCTCCAACTCACTAGGAATAAGATGGCGCTGGGCGATTTGAATCTTCTCCTCCGTGATATAACCGCTCACCTCAATCAGTTCCATACGGTCCAACAGAGGCTGAGAAATCGTATTCAAGTTATTAGCGGTAGCGATGAACATGACATGGGAGAGGTCATAATCTATATCCAAGAAATTATCATGGAAAGCGATATTCTGCTCCGGGTCAAGGACCTCCAACAAAGCAGACTCTGGGTCACCCTTCATATCATTGCATACCTTATCGACCTCATCCAAGATGAAGACCGGGTTAGACGACCCCGCCTTCTGTAGGCTCTGGATGATACGGCCCGGCATAGCACCGATGTAGGTGCGGCGATGTCCGCGGATCTCCGCCTCGTCATGCAAACCGCCTAATGAGATACGAACGTACTTTCTGTTCAGAGATTCCGCGATAGACTTACCAAGGGAAGTCTTACCGACACCCGGAGGGCCATATAAACAGATGATAGGCGACTTCATGTCACCCTTCAACTTCATGACAGCCAGATGCTCCAGAATACGATCCTTCACCTTCTCCATACCATAGTGGTCACGATCCAAAATAGACTTCGCCTTCTTGATGGAATGGCTATCCTTCGTGTACTCGCCCCAAGGCAGATTGACGATGGTCTCCACATAATTCAGTTGCACGCCGTAATCATGGGAAGTGACCTGCGTTCTCTCCAACTTGGCAAGTTCGTCCTCGAACACCTTTTTCACCTCATCCGACCACTTCTTTCCCTTGGCCTTTTCACGTAGTTTCTCCACATCCTTCGACGAAGAGTCACCCATTTCCTCTTGGATGGCTTTCATCTGTTGCTGCAAGTAATACTCCTTCTGCTGTTGGTCGATACCTTCCTGCGTCTTCGCCTGGATAGCCATCTTAACCTCAACGAGTTGGAGTTCCTTATTCAGTAACTCTAAAAGGGTGTATGCCCTTTCATAGACGTTCGTAGTTTCCAACAGATTTTGGCGGTCGTCCACACTCAAATTAAAGTTGGCGGCGATGAAATTGATTAGCTGCAAAGGTCCGTCAATATTCTTCACGGCGAAGGAAAGTCCATTCGGCACGGAGGAGGAACCTTTAACGATCCGGATGGAGACATCCTTCAACGCCTCAATCAGTGCCGTGAAATCCTTGCGGGATACCGTGTCATCCAACACCTCAGGGAAAGAGGAAACCGTACCCTTATAGTACAACCGTTCCGACGAATAGCTCGTCAGCTTGATTCTATGCTTACCTTGAAGAATAGCTGTGGTGGAGCCATCAGGCAATTCCAGTATTTTCAGCACCTGCGCCACACAGCCCACTGGGAAAATATCATCCTGCTCAGGGGAATCCACACGAGCGTCCTTCTGCGTGAAAGCCCCCAGATAACCATGGTTCTTATAAGCGGCCTTCACCGCATTAAGGGAACGTTTTCTTCCTAAAGAAACCGGCAGCACCACGTCTGGGAACAACACCACATTACGAAGAGGGAGAACAGGGATGCTCTCATCCTCCCCGATATTGAAGACGAAGTTCGGTCCTCCATCCGCAATCAAAGGGAAGAATTCCGTTCCTTCCTCATTATCACCCACTCCTAACAAAATGTTCTCAACGTCTTTTTTCATTGTCTGACATATATTTTCACCGATTACGTCATTTTGTCAGTCTACATTTACTGGTGTTTGTTTCCATCGACCATAACCCGACCTTAAAAACAACTGTATATCAGTGTATTGTTCGAATACTAATAACACTCTCTACTAATAATAAACAATAGTCGTGCCAAAGGCTCTTTCCCGCTCCGTTTCTGTAAAAATGGCAGAGGAAGGGACGTCCCCCCTTAGTACATCCTATCCGAAATGAACAACGGAAGAGACACCACGATGTGATGTCTCTTCCGTCATTATGTTACTCACCCTATGGGTTACTGTCTCAGCAATGTGAAGTGGCCCAAGAACTGGCGGTCGATTTCCTCCACGTCGATCACGTACCAGTAGTCGGTGGAAGGCATCGGTTGGCCTTTGTAAGTGCCGTCCCATCCGTCTTCCTTAGAGCCCAGGTACTCCGCAATCAGTTT